>CAIXXC010000407.1 GCA_903923205.1 uncultured Rhodospirillales bacterium
ACCGCGCCATCGCCGCCCGGCCGCGCGCGGCTAGTTCAGGCAGTTGCGGGATCGATTCCTTGGTCCCCGGCAGACCACGATCGGCGAAGGCCGGGTGGGTATTCCGGAATACGTCGCCGGCCCGATAGAAGGCGTCGTCGCGGGCAAAAGCCTCCCACATGATGACGAGGGCCTTTTCCTTCGGCGTGCTGCCGAGCAGCGGCGGGTTGGGATAGAGCTCTTCGAGATAGCGCCAGATCGCCGGCACCTCACCGATGCAAGTCCCGTCACCGAGTTCCAGCATCGGCGTCAGCGCGTGCGGATATTTCTCGAGATACCAGTCGGCGAGTTTCACATTCTCACCGCCGACCTCAATATACTCGACCGGGATATTCTTCTCGGCGACGAAAATGTGGAGGCGCCGTGGATTCGGAGCCATGTGCCAGTCGTAAATCTTGAGCATTCTGCTTCTCCGTTGGCGACCAGGAAGGGACCCCTGTCGCGGCCTCAGACCCTTACAGCCAAGGACCGCCGCTCGGATCACGATGGATTATCATGCGATTGCCAATGCTGTGCCGGCAAGACCAATGTTGTTCGCATTATCCCGCCGCCTGAGACACTGGCGACGCTTGTATCGAAACGATGTTTCCCGGATAGTCGGGTCCTACAATCATTCGTACGGAGAAGACGATGTCCTCACGCCTGCCCTTGCTGACACTGTTTGGTGCGGTATTCATTTCCGCTGCGGCAACCGCCGCGCCGTCTGCCAATGAAGCGGCGATCCTGAAGATCGAGCAGGCCATGGCAGCCGCCCAGAGCGCCGCGGAAGCCTCGGCGACCTGGGATAAGAACGTGATCTTCGATGATATGATCCTGCCAGGTGAGACCCTGGGCAAGGCTGCCGTCCTCAAGGAATTGCAGCCGCAATTCGATGCCGTCGGCCATATCAATACCAAGATCCTGCGCATCAAGATCGTAGCCGACAACAAAGTCGCTTTCGCCTTCAGCGTGCAGCACCTTGTCGCCCCCGGCAAGAATGGTGGCCCTGGACTTGATGCCGTGTTCCGTGAGAGCGACGGCTTCGTCAAGAAGGGTGGAAATTGGGTGCTGATCACCCAGCACCTCTCCGTACCTTTCGACCCGAAGACCGGCAAGGCCGTCTTCGACAGCAAGTAGCCAAAAGGGGCATCGCCCCTTTTGGTGTTCTGGTTAAATGCAAATAACGCGGTTGGAACTCGCCCGGGGAATACCTCGGGCGGGCAATTCCGGCCCACGCGAGGAGGAACTCCCATGGCAGAATATATTGACGTCGACAGCGCAATCCCGATGTCTGGCTTGCGGGTTGTCCTGACCCCTGGCATCCCCGGCCCATGGAGCGAATCGGCCAAGGCCATCCTCCACGTCAAGAAGCTCAACTTCGTTCGCGCGGCACAAGAGGTCCTCGGCGCCAATGTCGCGCTGATCCGCTGGACCGGTCAGGCAACCGCCCCGGTCGCCGCCTGGAATGACGAGCCGCCCCGGACGACCTGGATCGAACAGCTCGCCCTGTTCGAACGTCTTGCTCCTGTGCCGCGCCTGATCCCAAAAGATTTTGACCAGCGCGTCCTCATGTACGGGCTCGCAAACGAATTGATGGGCGAAAACGGCTTCATCTGGCATCGGCGCCATATCATGGTGCGCGATTTCACCCGACCAGAGGTCGATCCCGGCGTTGCCGAAAAGTTCGTTATCCTCGGCAATAAATATGGCTACTCGCCCGAAGCAGCCGCCGCCGCTCCTGCCCGATGTGCCGAAATCCTGCGCCGCTTCGCCGAGCAGTTGAAGACACAGCACGCGCGCGGCAGCAAATACCTGATCGGCGACAGCTTGAGCGCGCTTGATCTCTATTGGGCATGCACGGCTGCGACCATCTACCCGTTACCGGAAGCAAAATGTGCGATGCCGGAACTATTCCGCGCCGTCTACATCAACACCGACCCGGTTGTGCAAACCGCGGCTGATCCCGTGCTGATGGCGCATCGCGATTTCATCTACGAAACCCATCTCGAGTTGCCGATCGATCTGTAGTTGCAAGTCAGCATCGTTCGGGGAGGCGAGGATATGGCATCTCGGCATCGGATTGTGATCCTGGGGGCAGGTCCCGGAGGAATCTGCATGGCGATCAAGCTGCGCGCGGCCGGCATTGAGGATTTCATCATCCTCGAGCGCGAAGCCGAAGCCGGCGGGACCTGGGTAACCAATCGCTATCCCGGACTGGCCTGTGACGTGCCCTCGTTCCTCTATTGCTTCAGCTTCGAGCAGAAAGTCGATTGGACCCGGAGCTATGCCAATCAGCCTGAGATCAAGGCGTATATGCAGCACTGCGTCGAAAAATACGACGTGGCGCGGCATATCCGTTTTGGGTCGACGGTCGAGTCCGCTCGTTGGGACGATCGTTCGGTGGCGTGGTTAATCACCACCAGCACGGGTGACATCGTAACGGCTGATATCTTTGTCAGCGCGCTTGGCATGTTTAATGAAATCCAGTGGCCGGCGATTCCCGGCCTTGATCACTTCGAGGGCGAGAAATTCCACACGGCACTGTGGCCGGAAAAGCCCGACTTCACCGGGCGTCGCGTTGCAGTGGTCGGCAGCGCCGCGAGCGCCGTCCAACTGATCCCGGAGGTCGCCGAGGAGGCGGGACATCTTACCGTGTTCCAGCGCACGGCCAATTGGGTGATGCCGAAGCAAGACAAAACCTTCAGCAACGACGAATTGGAAGCGTTCCGCAGACAGCCTGCAGACGCGCAGAAAATCCGACGTGACACTTACGACTTCTTCGAAGAACTCGTCTTGTTTGATAAGCCGGACATGATGGCGGAACTAGAACGTCTCGCCCTTGAAAACCTTGCCCACGTCAAGGACGAAGGAACGCGCGCGAAGATGCGACCGACAGTCCCGCTCGGCTCGCAGCGGCCGCTCTTTTCGAACGAGTACTATCCAACCTTCAACAAGTCGACCGTGAACCTGATCTCCGAAGCAATCGAATGCTTCACGACCGACGGGATCACGACGCGCGACGGCGTCGAGCATCCCGTCGACACCATCATTTTCGCAACCGGGTATGCGGCCAATAAATTTCTATCGGTCATCGACGTCACGGGCCGCGATGGCCTTGCACTTCGGGAAGCCTGGGCGGACGGGCCGCAGGCCTATCTGGGCATCACGACCACCGGCTTTCCCAATCTTTTCATGCTTTATGGACCCAATACCAATAATGGCTCGATCTTGGAGATGCTGGAGCATCAGGTCGCCTACGTGATCGATAAAATTGCGACACTGGACCTGAACAAGCTGGCCTGGATCGACGTCAAACGCCCCGTAATGGATGCCTATAACGAGATAATTCAGCGGGATATTGAGGCTGTCGTGGTGTGGCGATCTCTGGGCTCGAGATATTATCGCGCCAACTCCGGTCGGGCGGTGACGCAATGGCCGCACAACATGGCGACGTATGAGGCTTGGACACGCAAGCCCGATATGGACGCATTCGAGATCGGAAGCCGGCAGTAGGGCAGCATGCGCGGTCGAGGCAGCGAGGACCAATCGCCGCCCCAACCTGACCTTAACCCGGAGAGGAACTCAGACTACGGCTGAGAACAAAATATCACGCCCCTCCGATCGCCCCAATATCGACCCGCAGCCGAATTATCAGCTACCGCACCCGAATGTCGGGTTCCGCGCTTGGCATTTGCTGGCATGCCTGAGAAGTCCCCAGCAAACCGGAAGCAGCGAAAATCGTCCCCGCGTCGGAGATCGATAAACCCTACTGGTTGACCTGGATCAACGACTTTTACCGCCATCCCACGGCCTGATGATGCGACACTTTGGGAAGAAAAGATTTCAATGAACCACAAGCATCGCAACACCCTTCACGCCCTGTTCGCCCACCCGGTCAGCAGCAATATCGACCCCAAATCGGCCTATGCCGTCATAGAAGCCCTTGGCGGCGAGGTTGACCATGGTGGTCATGGTCAGGTCGTCATAAAGCTTAACGGCCATACCCATGGCGCCCACGCTGCCCACCACGCCTTATCGAAGGACGAAGTTGCCGGCCTGCGCAAATTCCTGGAAACGGCCGGGATCAATCCGGAGCGCGACTTCCCTCTCTAAGGGAAGGCGCTGCTGATCGGGCTGGCAGCAACTGACGGGGGATCGCAGCTCCCACGATCCCGCCCGCTGCCCGTAGAATTTCAGCCGCCGCTTCGGCGTCTTCGAGGGCGTGGTGATGACTGAAGCGATAGCCGAGGTGACCTGCGACGGTCGGGAGTTTGTGATCACCTAGCGCTGGCCAGATCCGCCGCGCGAGTGCCACGGTGCAGAGAAAATCCGCCCCCGGATCTTCAATACCGTAATAGCCAAGCGTCCTGCGAAGGACGCCGGCATCGAAGGGGGTATTATGCGCGACCATCAGCGTGCCGCCAATGTGTGGCGCAAGACTGGGCCATAATTCGGCAAAGCTGGGAGCCGTCTCGGTATCTTCCGGACGGATGCCGTGGATACCGATATTGAAAGCGCTGTAGAGATTGTCCGGCGGGCGGATCAGGCGGAACGCGCGGGCCACCGGCAGGAAACCGCGAAGCCAGACCATGCCGATCGCACAGGCAGAGTTATACGCGCTCGACGCGGTCTCGAAATCGATGACCAGCGCGTCGCAATCCGCCACCGGTTCGGGCGGGATCGCAAGTTCCTGCCAACGCGGCCCGAGTTCAACACGCATGGCAGCGGTGCCCTCCCCAATCGGTGGAGGGCACCGCCCCTTGAATGATTGATCCTACTCGGCCGCCTGAGCGACCGCACCAGCCTGTTTGAGGCGGGGCAGAACATCAGACGCGAACAAACGGATATTCCGCTCGGCCTCGGCCCACGGCATGCCGGCGTAGGAGAACACCCCGTTAAAGCTTCCGGCGCCCGTGCGGGTGCTGAAATCAACGATCTTGTCATAGCATTGGTCAGGCGTGCCCCAGACCTGGATCGACAGGAAGAAATCGATCGCAGCCTCGCGACCGCCTGCCTTGGAGGCAGTCTCCTGCATCGAGGCATACGACTCATAGCCCTTGATCTTCGACAGATGGTCGCCAATCAACTCATAGTGCTTCAGCACCGTATCCCAATAGCCGCCGATATATTTGCGTGCCATCTCCTCGGCACGGCCTGCGTCCTTATCGACAAAAGTCCAGCCCGCGAGCACCGGCGCCGGCGGTTCGGCCTTGTTGACCTCGCGATAGATACGGCGATACGTGCCCAGTTCCTGCGTCACCGACTCCCATGGCTTCTGCGGGATGATAAGCAGGCCGATGCCAAGCCGGGCCATAATCTCAGAACTCTCGGGCGAGACCGCCGCAGCATAGGCGCGCCCCTTGAAGCTCTTGAACGGCTTCGGACGGATATCGCGCTTGATCTGCTTGATATGGTTCCCGTCGAACTCGCAATAGCCGCGCTCAAGCCCTTCGAGCAGCATCTGCGCCGATTCCGTGAACCGCTCGCGCGCCACGCCCTGATCGAGGCCGAAGCCGTCGAATTCGACGCGACCGAGACCACGCCCGACGCCGAGGATGAAGCGGCCATCGGACTGGTGGTCCAACACCGAAATCTGCTCGGCAACGCGCATCGGATTGTGCCAGGGCAGGACGACAACCATTGAGCCGAGCTTGATGGTCTTGGTGCGTCCCGCGAAGTAGCTGAGAAACTGCAGCACATCGGGGCACATCGTGTAGTCGGTGAAATGATGCTCGACGCCCCAAAGAGAGTCGAAGCCAAGGGGTTCGGCCAGATCGCCCAGCCGCAATTCATTCTGATAGACTTCCCGGTCCGATCGGTCCTGATCGGTGCCCTGGAAAATCACGGTCATCCCGACATCCATGCTGCTTACTCCCCGGTTCAGGCTCTTCGGCCCATTCTTGATTTTAGAGTGAGCTATAATAATCTGGATTGAGGGCGGTGAAAACCGACAATCGAACGGGTCTTAGCGACGCGACGGCCTCGATGAACTATCGTGGACCCAATTCGGGATTGCAAAGCGGAGTCAGACCAAGATGAAAACCCTCGTTGAGAAGCTTGGCGCTGTGACGATGGTCACGATTAATCGCCCGGAATGCCGCAACGCTGTCGATCACGAGACCAGCCGGCAGTTGCTCGAAGCCTTCCAGGCGTTTGAGAGCGATCCAGAGAGTTCCGTCGCGATCCTTACCGGCACGGGGCAGGCTTTCTGTGCCGGTTATGACTTGAAGACCGTCAGCGCGGGGCACAACCTGAACCAGCCTGACGGCGACGGCCCGATGGGACCGACCCGGCTGCTGCTTTCGAAACCGGTGATCGCCGCCGTTGAGGGCCATGCGGTCGCGGGCGGGCTTGAGCTGGCATTGTGGTGCGACCTTCGCGTCGCCTCTGCGACAGCCGTCTTCGGCGTCTTCTGCCGGCGCTGGGGGGTGCCTTTGATCGATGGCGGCACGGTGCGACTGCCCCGGCTGATCGGGCATAGCCGCGCGCTCGACATGATCCTGACAGGCCGCCCCGTCGGGGCTGATGAGGCGTTGTCTTTTGGTCTTGCCAACCGTGTGGTGCCCAGCGGAACAGCGCTTGAGGCCGCGATTGAACTTGCGGAACAGATCGCCCAGTTCCCTCAGCGCTGCCTGCGCGCCGACCGCATGACCAGCTATCGCCAATGGGGCGAGGATATCGCCGATGCCTTGCGCATGGAGGGGATCGCCGGAGAAGTCCCCCTGAAGGCCGAGGCCGGGACCGGTGCGTCGCGCTTTGCCTCCGGGCTCGGCAGAGGCGGCGATTTCGGCAAGATCTAGGCGCCGCCGCCGGTGATTTACTCGACCTGATACGTCAGCGACAGCAACGCCAGCAGACTGACCAGGGCCGCCCCGGCCACGTAATAGCCGACATAGGCGAGCCCGCCGTGCTGGGCCAGAGAAAGGGCGATAAACGGCGTCAATCCTCCACCAAGGACGCCACCCAGATTAAAGGCCATGGACGCCCCGGTATAGCGCACGCGCGCCGGAAACAACCCGGGTAGGAAAGCGCCGATCGGGCCATAAACCAGCCCCATCGACAGGAGGCCGAGCGACAGAAACCCCCAGACCGGCAACAGCGCGCCTGCCCCCATCATCGGCGCCAGCAGGAAAGAGGCGATAATCGCAACGACGCAGCCAAGCATCATCGCGCGGCGGCTGCCGCTGGCGTCGGCCAGATAAGCGGAGGCGACAATCCCCACCGCCATGAACCCGATCGCACCTAACTGCACTTCGAGGAAATCGTTCCGCGCATAATGCAGGGTGGAGACTCCATAACCAAGGGCGAAGGCGGTCATCACGTAATAGATCGCGAACACAGCGATCACAGCAAAAATCCCGCCGACGACCTGTCGCGGATAGCCGGTCAGGACTTCGAACAAGGGGATATCGGCGGGCGGCGCCTCTGCCAATGCCTTGGCGAAGGCGGGCGTCTCGACCAGGGTCAGGCGAACCCACAGCCCGACCGCGACCAGTCCCGCGCTGGCGATAAAGGGTAGGCGCCAGCCCCAGTCGTGGAACTGTTGAGGTCCGAGCAGAAGGCCCAGACCCAGAAACAGGCCATTGGCCACCAGGAAACCCAGCGGCGCGCCAAGCTGCGGAAACATGCCATAACGCGCGCGCCAACCGGGCGGCGCATTCTCGACCGCCAGGATCGCGGCACCACCCCATTCTCCGCCAAGGCCAAGACCTTGCCCGAAGCGTAGGATGCAGAGCAGCAGCGGCGCAATCCAGCCGATGGTCGCGTAGGTCGGCAGAAAGCCGATCGCGATAGTCGATCCGCCCATCAACAGAAGCGAGGCGACCAAGGTCGATTTGCGCCCGATCCGATCACCGAAATGACCGAATATCCAGCCCCCGACGGGCCGGGCGACAAAGGCAAGGGCGAATGTCGCGTATGACGACAGCAACTGCGCCGTCGCCGAGCCCGAGGGGAAAAACAAAGGCCCGAACACCAGCGAGGCAGCGGTCGCATAGATATAGAAGTCGTAGAACTCGACCGCGGTGCCAACGAGGCTCGCGAGGAGCACACGGCGGGTGTAGGCGCGCCCGCCTTTTGAAGAATTGTTCATGCTACCGATGATTTGAGGTCAATAGGCCGAACCGGGACCATCTGCCGAGAGGCCGAACTCGGCCAGAAGATCGGCATGGTGGCGTCGCGCAACATCGGGATGCGAACGCAAGCGGCCCTTGAGATAATTTTGTCCCGATTGCCGGAACAGCGGGTTGTTCGGATCGGGGTCAGGCACCTTGACCTTCGCCGCGAGTTGCGGCGGCAGGCGCAGCAACGGGATCTCGGCATCCAGCCTCGGCCCGAGGAAATAGGCGATCGAGATACGATCAACCCCTGGGGGCGGCGCGATCACGCGATGGACGGTGGAGCGCAAATAGCCCTCGGCGGCAAGCTCAAGCGATTCGCCGATGTTGATGATGAAGGCACCGGGGATCGGCGTGGCATCGATCCAGCCATCCGCCGTCTGCACCTGAAGACCCCCAACATCGTCCTGCAGCAAGGCGGTCAGGATGCCGCTGTCATTATGGGCACCGACGCCCTGTTCATCCCGTCCCGGCACGCGGCCAGGATAGCGGATGATCTTCAACAAATGATGCGGCGCATCGCCATAGATCGGCGCGAACGCATCATCGCTCTGGCCCAGGGCAAGTGCGAACGCACGCAGCACGCGGATCAGCATAGCCCCCACTTGGTCCTGCCATTGCAAGAGGGCAGGTTTCAGACCCGGCACAGCATTTGGCCATTGGTTTGGTCCCTGCAGTCGCGCCCAGGCCGGGACTCCGGGTCCGTCGGGGATGACAGAGCGCTCGGCACCGATATCTATCTGTTCGCGCCAGTCGGGCTTCCCCCGCGTAATTTCCGCGCCGACCCGCGTATAGCCACGGAATTGCGGCGAGTTGACCATCTCGATCGCGAGTTTCTCGGCCTCAGGCAAGGCAAAAAAGCGACGGGACTCCGACTGGACCTCGGCGATCAGCGCATCGGAAATTCCGTGGCCGACAAGATAGAAGAACCCAACCTCATGCGCTGCCCGACCAAGCTCGTCGCAGAACGCCGCCCGCGCCTCCGGCCCTTGGTCGAAGCGGCTGAGATCGAGGATCGGGAGCTGGAATTTCTTCTCGGCAGTGGACATGGAGTTGCTCGGCATTTTTTTAACGGGTGCCCGTGCGATTGCGCGGTTCAACCACTCTATCGCACCCTGCAGCCGGGATGGCGAGCACGACAAAGCATTCCAGGATCGCGCGGGCCGAAGAACTGGATGGCCCAGCTTCAGAAATCATGCCCTTGAAGCACCCAGTCGCGCTGCAGTCCGATAGCGTCAAGGCGGTCACGCTGCCCGGTTTCGATAAAGGGAATGAAACTCTCGGTCGATGCCGTCCCGAGCGCCGCCACTGTCAGATAAGAGGGTGAGTCCTGCCATGCCCTTACTGCGTCGATCGCGGACCAATGCGTGATTAGCGTGTAGAGCGTCCCCTCCCCTTGTGCCGGTGCAATCGCAAGAGGGCCAACGAAGAGGTAGGGCTGCGCCTCGAATTCGTCATGAAGCGTCTCGAAACGTTTGGCTCCATGGGCTTCGAGGTCGGATAGGGCCGCTTTCACGACGGCAAGACCTGCTTCATCGAGGGGCGCCGCGAGATGCAGTCGAGTCTCGGCCATCAGACGATCGCCGTAAGTATCGCTGTCAACAGGGCGGCGCCATTTGCGGATATAAACTGCCGTCCAGAAATTCTCGTAGGCGGATTTCTGTACAGCGAGATGCGCCGGGTGCTGGTGCCAGTCTTCCATATCATCCTGGGTGGCAAAGCGGACGCCGAAATAAAGCCAGCTCGAATCATGGATCGTTCCGCCATAGACGGCGGTGAAGCCGGGTTGACTCATGCCCATCGGGATCATGCTGCGCTGGAAAAACTCCCAGCGCGCTTCCTTTCCTGGAATGACCTTGAACCCGGCCTCCATCACGGTAAGGCTCTGCGCGACGGCACCTGAGCTCATGGGTTTATCCCCCTTACAGTTGATCTTCTGTCTCGAGGAACGTTAGCCGATTTCATCCAGCGGCATAAGAGCCGCGCAGCCGGATAAGCGCAGAACAGATTCAGCGCCGTGGCGGCGGCACCAAATTCGCCGGCGGCAGACCGAGTTGATCACGCAGCTGCGGCCCCTCATACTCGCGCCGGAAAGAACCCCGTCGCTGCAACTCCGGGACAACGGTCGCGGCAAAATCAGCGAAAGCACCCGGCGAATAGGCGGCTGACACCATGAACCCGTCGGCTTCCTCGGCGTCAATCATCGCCTCGAACGCGTCCGCAACTTGCGATGGGGTGCCGACAATCTGCGGCAGCATCACCCCATGGGCATAGAGCTTGCCGACATCGCGCAGCGTGAGATCACCCTTTAAGCTGAGCTGGCGGGCAACCGCGAAGAGGCCGTGCGTCCCCGGCACGGTAATATCGGCGATCGGCTCATCCAGAGGGTAGCGCGAAAAATCGTGATCCGTGTGCATCGCCAGGGTGATAAGCCCCGATATCGGATCGGCGAGTTCATTATGGAGGGCCTGCTTTTCCCGCGCTTGAGCCTCAGTCGCGGCGACGAATGGCATGACGGCGGGCAAAATCTTGACGTGATCCGGATTGCGGCCGAAATTCGCGACCCGGTCCTTCACGTCGCGATAATAGGCCTTGCGGGTCTCCGCGATCGGATCGATCTCAAAAATCGCCTCCGCCCAGCGGGCCGCGTAGTCCTTGCCACGCTTCGAGGAACCGGCCTGGATGATGACAGGGCGCTGCTGGGGTGATCGAGGGACGTTGAGCGGGCCGCGCACATTGAAATGGGCACCATGGTGGTTGATCTCGTGGACCTTGTCGGGGTCGGCAAAGAGGCCGCGCTCCTTATCGAGGACCAGGGCATCGGTCTCCCAGCTTCCCCAGAGTTTGAAGACGGTTTCGAGAAATTCCTCTGCCCGCTCATAGCGCAGATCATGATCAAGCATTTCGGCATAGCCGAAATTCTGTGCCTCCGCCTGGTTGAGCGAGGTCACCACGTTCCATGCGACCCGCCCCTTGGATAGGTGATCGATCGTGCCGAGCGTGCGGGCGATCTCGTAGGGTGCGAAATACGTCGTCGATTTTGTGACGGCGAGGCCAAGCCGCGTCGTGGAAGCGGACAGGGCCGAGATCAGCGCCGTCGGGTCGAGTCCTACCGCGCCCTGGGTCCCCCGGCGTAGCGGGTCGCGGATATCCTCGCCAAAACGACGCGGCGTTGCCAATACGTCAGCAAAGAACAGGAAGTCGAACTTCGCCGCCTCCATGATTCGGGCGAGGTTCTGATAGTAGACAAGATCGAGGAAATCCGCGTCTGTGTCGGGGTGACGCCAGACCGCATGGCTATGCGTCACCTGCCCCGCGATTTGAAATCCTGCCAGGTGCATCCGTCTGGTCATGTCCGACACCTCCCACTGGCGAACGGTTTTGCTCAGAAATAAGCGTTCACCGGAAAGGGAACCTCGTTGATCAGATATTTTCCGACCGCCTGAGCCTTGTACAGTGTCGGGTTGTGCAATGTCAGGGTTCGGATCGCGCGCCAGTGCCGGTCGAGATTTTTCTTACGCGATGCCGCCGAGGCACTGCCGACCTCGAAAAGATGGGAGCTGGCGCGCAAGGCGATCGCATCGACATGGACCTTGGCCTCAGCCGCACGCTGCATGGCCTGCTGCGCCAATGTCGAATCGGGGACGCCATCGACGACCGATGCATAAGCGGCGTCGATACTGTCTGCGGCGGCCAGGACAATGCTTTCGGCGGCGAAGGCTGCGGCGGAGAGTTCGCCGACGACCTGCTGCAGGATCGGGTCTTCGGCCGGTGTCTCGACGGGCGCGTGGCTGAATGAGCGTTCGCGCCCCTTGATCAGCGTGACCGCGTCGGTGACCACGCTGCGCAGGATGCCGGCGATCATCGCCTGGAGGTAGAGCTGCAGGAACGCAAACTCATAAGTCGGCTTCGCCGGTTCATCGAGCGGAATAACGGCAAGCACTTCATCGGGGCGGACAAGGACGTTGTCAAAAACGGTGGTGCCGGTGCCGGTCTTGCGCGCGCCGATTCCGTCCCAGTCGTCATGAAGCGTGATGCCTGCACGCTTGCTCGGCACCACGACGGACGCCAGGGTCTTATCGTTCTTTGCTGCCCAGACACCGATCCAGTCCGAAAACAGCGCCCCGGTTGAGTAGAATTTTGTCCCCGAAAGGGCGAACCCGCCTTCAGCCGGTGTCAAGGTCGTCGAGAATTTCAGACTGCCAACAGCCGCCGAGCCGCGCTCGCTACTGGCATTGCCGAAGATGGTGCCATCCGCCACAGCGGAAAGCCAGCGGACGCGGGCGGCTTCATCGGTGGAACGCAGCCGCTCTTCGACAAACCAGAAATGCGTGCGCAGGATATGCGTGACCACCGGGTCAGCCTCGGAAAGGTCAATCAGTTTTGCGAATAACGCGCGGATCGACAGCCCGCCACCGCCCAGGGCGGCCGGAACGCGCAGCGCGCCAAATCGCGATGTCCGGATCAACTCTACCGCTGCAAACGGGTTTTCATCCCGCAGATCGCGAAGCGATGCCTCGCGCCCGATCTCGCGGATCGCCGTAGCGAGGCCATCAGTCGTCGGGGCTGGGTTCAATTGCTGAAGGGCAGACATAAGCGACATTCCTCACCT
>CAIXXC010000408.1 GCA_903923205.1 uncultured Rhodospirillales bacterium
CAACACCGGGGACATCCTGGGCATAGCCGGGATCGCCGGGAACGGTCAGACAGAATTAATGGAGGCGCTCTCGGGCGAGGTTCCGGCCGGCCGGCCGGAGACGATAGTCCTCGATGCCGTGCCGATCGGCCATTTGGGGCCGCGAGAGCGGCGCAAACTCGGCGGATGTTTCGTCCCCGAGGAGCGCAACGGCCACGGTGCCGTGACGACCATGACGCTTGCCGAGAACGGGTTTCTTTCGGCCCATGCCAATACGGCACTGGCCCGGCTTGGGCTTATCGACCAAGCTCGCGTCGATGCGTTCACGCGCGACATCATCACGCGCTTCGATGTCCGCACGACAGGGCCTGACGCACTGGCACAATCATTGTCCGGGGGCAATCTGCAGAAATTTCTGGTCGGCCGAGAGGTCCAGCAGAACCCGACCCTACTGGTGATTAATCAGCCTACCTGGGGGGTGGATGCCGGTGCCGCAATCGCAATCTATGATGCCATCGTCCAGCTTGCCGAAGCAGGGACCGCCGTTGTGGTCATTTCCCAGGATCTCGACGAGATTTTTATGCTCTGCGATCGCATTGCGGTTATGGCCGGTGGCCGCGTCTCGGCGCCGATCCCGGTCCGGTATGCCAGTATAGAGAAGATAGGCTTGTTAATGGGCGGCATACCGGCCTCAAACCCTGAGGGGACGACAGATTTTGTTTAGGATCGAGCCCCGCGGCTACCCTTCTCGATTCTGGAGCCTGGGGTCACCCATCCTGGCGATTGCGCTCACGATCCTGGTGACCGGCGTGATCTTTGCGGCGATGGGACAGGAGCCGCTGGTCGCGGTCTACACTTTTTTGATCGCCCCTCTTCTTGAGCATAACGGCCTCGCGGCGCTTGCGATCAGGGCGGCGCCGCTGATCATGATCGGGGTCGGCCTGTCGTTGTGCTATCGCACGAATGTCTGGAATATCGGCGCGGAGGGCCAGTTCACGCTGGGTGCGATCTCTGGTGGTGGCTTGGCCCTGACCTTTCCTGACGCACCAGCCGAACTGCTGTTTCCAGGGATGCTGGCGTTGGGCGTGATCGGTGGCATGTTCTGGGCGGCGATACCGGCGTGGCTGCGCACCCGGTATAATGCCAACGAAATCCTGACCAGTCTCATGCTGCATTATATCGCCGGGCTGCTGCTGGTCTATCTCGTGACCGGGCCGTGGAAAGACCCGCATGGCTTCGGCTTTCCGCAGAGTGCGCTGTTCTCAAGTACGGCGACAACGCCGATCATCGTTCCCGGAACCGGCGTTCATCTCGGTTGTGCCCTGGCGCCGCTGCTTGCGGCGATCGCGTGGCTCGTCCTGAATAAATCGGTCCTCGGCTTCAAGCTAAGGGTGGTCGGTCAGGCGCCTCGGGCCGCCCGCTTTGCCGGCTTTAACGAAGATCGATTGATCTGGACGGCGATGCTGATCAGCGGCGGTCTTGCCGGGTTGGCCGGGATTTTGGAGGTCGCGGGTCCGGTCGGGCAACTTACCACCACAATTTCGCCGGGCTACGGCTTCAGCGCCGTGATTGTCGCCTTTCTGGGTCGTCTTGACCCCATCGGCGCCGTGTTTGCCGGCCTGCTGCTGGCGCTGTCATACCTCGGTGGCGATGCCGCTCAGATCGATCTCGGCCTGCCCAATGCCGTGACCGGGATTTTTCAGGGCATTCTCCTGTTCTTTCTGCTCGGCTGTGATTTGCTGATCCGCTATCGCATCAAGCGGGTCCGTCCCAACCCCGCCGTTACCCTCACCGGAATTGCCGAATGATTTTCCTCATCACGAGCCTTCTGGTCAGCATCATCGCGGCATCGACGCCGCTTATGCTTGCGGCGACAGGGGAATTGATCGCTGAAAAGGCGGGTGTCCTCAATCTCGGTGTCGAGGGGATGATGCTTGTCGGTGCAGTGACAGGGTTCGTGGTGACCCATCTGACCGGCAGCACCACACTGGGCATATTCGCAGCAATCCTCGCCGGTGCCGGAATGGCCCTGATTTTCAGCGTATTGACCCTGACAGTTCTTGCCAATCAGATCGCCACGGGCCTGGCGTTGACGCTGTTTGGCAAGGGGTTCAGTTCTCTGCTGGGCCGCAACTATGTCGGGGTTGCCGGCCCGACCTTGCCAAAGCTCGATATTCCGGTGCTCTCGACGATACCCTTCTTCGGGCCGGTATTGTTCGGCCACGACGCGTTGATTTATCTCTCCTTCGCGATCTTGATCGGGACAGCGTGGTTTCTGTATCGCAGCCATGCCGGGTTGATCCTGCGGGCCGTCGGCGATTCCCACGCCGCTGCCCATGCCCTGGGCTACCCCGTGATTCGCATTCGTTACGCTGCGACCCTTTTCGGTGGTGGGATGGCTGGTTTGGCTGGGGTCTATATGTCGCTGTCCTATAGCCCGATGTGGGCCGAGGACATGGTGGCGGGGCGAGGTTGGATCGCGCTGGCACTCGTGGTTTTCGCGGCGTGGCGCCCGTTCTGGCTGTTTGTCGGTGCCTATCTCTTCGGCGGCATCATGTACTTGTCGCTTTATGTCCAGGGCCTTGGCATTCCCGTGCCGTCGGCCCTGGTTTCAGCCTTGCCCTATCTTGGAACAATCCTGGTGCTGGTACTGATTTCGCGCGATCGCCGGCGGATTCGCATGAATCAGCCGGCCAGCCTCGGCCAGTCATTTCACGCAACAGCATGATGGGTGGCTGAGTTCTCCGATACTGGCCGGAATATTGCTTCGTTCGAAAGTCTAGTTCTGGGCCCGTCGCCCAACCATGGAAACGGAGACTGAAACGATGGATCGTCGGCAATTTCATAAAATTCTGGGCGCCGGGCTTATTTCTGCGAGCCTGCCGAGTTTGCTGCGTCCCGCCTTCGCAGACGGCCCGTTGCAGGTTGGTTTCGTCTACCTCGGCCCCGTCGGAGACTTCGGTTGGACGTATCAACACAATGTCGGCTGTCAGCAGGCGCAGGCGCATTTCGGCGACAAGGTGAAGACGACCTATGTCGAGAATGTTCCCGAAAGCCCGGATTCCGAACATGTGATCGCCGATCTCGCTGCGAAGGGCAACAAGCTCATCTTCACGACCTCTTTCGGCTACATGAACTACACGCTAAAGGTGGCGAAGCAATATCCGGACGTTTTCTTCGAGCATTGCACCGGGTACATGCGCGACAAGAACGTCTCGACCTACAATATCCGCTTCTACGAGGGTCGCTTTGTCCAGGGCGTGATCGCCGGCAAGCTGACCAAATCCGGCCTGGTTGGCTATATCGGCTCGATTCCCGTGCCGGAGGTGGTACAGGGCATGAATGCCTTTTTGCTGGGCATGCGCAGCGTCAACCCCACGGCCAAGCTCAAATTCATCATGATCAATTCATGGTACGACCCGGGCAAGGAAGGCGACGCAACCAAGGCGCTGATCGATCAGGGCTGCGATATCATCACCCAGCACACCGATTCGCCAACCCCGCTGCAGACGGCCAAGGGCCGTGGCGTCAAGGCCTTCGGCGAAGCGACCGACATGACCAAGTTTGCGCCCGACACCCAGTTGACAGCCGATGTGAACGATTGGGGCGGCTACTATATCAAGCGGATTCAGGATGTGCTCGACGGCAAGTGGGCCAGCACTGATACGTGGGGCGGCTTTGACTCGGGCATGCTGTCGATGGCAGCCTTCGCGAATATGCCCGATGACGTCAAGGCGCTCGCAGGACAGGCGGTTGCCGATATCAGGTCCGGCAAGAACAAGGTCTTCGTCGGCCCGCTGACGGATCAAAGTGGCAAGTTGCAGCTTCCGGCCGGGCAGGTGATGGATGATGGCACGCTCTCCGGTCTGCAATGGCTGGTCGAGGGTGTGGAGGGCAAGTTATCCTGATATTAGAGGCCAATAGAGCCGGTTTGTAGGGTGACGATAGTGTCAGAAAGCAAACCGCTCTCGGCGCTTTTTCGTGCACATAGCCAGGATGGAAGGCCATCGACCAGTCGTATATTGATACGTGTATAATTTTCGTTTACTACCAGAGCGGGATCAATGACGGTCGGTGATTTGCCCCCGGCACCTGAGAGTTGGTGCCGGTGGCGGATATTTGTCGGCGTTCGTCGGACGTTTCAGCCGGGGTAAGGATACATGACGTCGATCTGGTCTGACCGTCTCTGCCCTGCCATTGACGCCTCGCACCGGGATCAGGTCGAATTTCTCGCCGCGCTCGTGCGCAAGCCGACCGAAAATCCCCCCGGTGATTGCGCAGCCCATGGCGCGATGACGGCTGACCTGTTGCAAGGGATGGGCTTTGACGTTGTGCGCCACCCGGTTTCGGCGCGGATCGTTGCGGCCAACGGCTTGATCAGTACCACCAATATTATTGCCCGACGTCGCTTTGGCGCTGGGCCAGTTATTGCCTTGAACGGTCATGGTGATGTTGTCCCACCGGGTGAGGGTTGGTCTGTTGACCCTTATGGCGCGGTGATCCGCGATGGCAAGATGTTCGGTCGCGGGGTTGCCTTCTCGAAAGGGGATATTGCGACGTACGCTTTTGCCTTGAAGGCGCTAGAGCCATTTGCTGCGGATTTGAAGGGTACGGTCGAGCTTCATATCACGTATGACGAGGAGTCGGGCGGGCTTACCGGCCCCGGCTGGTTGCTCGATCGCAGCTTGACCAGACCAGATTTCGTGATCAGCGCGGGTTCCACCTATAATGTCGTGGTGGCGCTTAATGGTTGCCTGCATCTGGAAATCCGGGTGGAGGGGCAATCCGCCCATGCGGCAAGACCCGGCTTGGGTGCTGACGCGTTGGAAGCTGCGACGAAACTGCTTAACGCGCTTTATTCGCTGCGTGATGGCTATAGATTGATCTGTTCCGACATCGATGGAATCGACCACCCGACACTCGTGGTTGGATTGATCAGCGGCGGGATTACGACCAATGTCGTGCCCGACGTCGTGACCATGCGGGTTGATCGTCGGATTATTCCCGAGGAGGATGTTGCGAAGGTTGAGAGCGAACTGGTCGCCGTCATCGATGCCGCGCTTGAGGGGCTGGATGGGATAGATGTCAATATCCGCCGTGTTCTCCTTGCCCGGCCCCTAACGCCCATGCCAGGACAGGAGAAGTTGGTGGCCGTGTTGCAGAGGCAGGCGCGAGAGGTACTGGGTTTCGATATCCCGGTAAACGGCGTGCCTTTCTTCACCGATGCGAGATTCTACGCGGCAGCGGGAATTCCGACCGTTCTTTATGGCGCTGGTCCCCGCGATTTGTTTGACGCCCGGGGCCACGCCGCCGACGAACATCTTGTGCTTAATGATCTGCGTGCCGCGACCAAGATCGTAGCGCTCACCTTGGCAGATTTGCTTTCCAGTTGAACGGCAAGCGCCGTTTCATACCAGTTCCGGCTGATTATAACCCATGTGCCCAGTCTCGCATTCCGATGGACATAATCGCCCACGGCTGATCGACGAGTTTGTTCCAGGCGTGGCAGCAATGATCGACGATATCGTC
>CAIXXC010000409.1 GCA_903923205.1 uncultured Rhodospirillales bacterium
CCAGACGAGCCTGATCGATCCGAGGCTGCCGAAGGACGACACTCATAATGCTGTACTGAACGGGTGTGACACCGAAGGCCGCACATTCCTCGGCGAACAGAGCAAGGTGGATTTGGTGGAGACGCCTGATCAGGAAACCCGGGCGGATGGACAGCGTCGTTTTATAGAAATCATGGGCATCTACGGGGATAGTTTCCTCGTCAGCGTCGGCTTCGGACATGACCATTCCTCGGTAAGCGATCACCCATTCTAGCATCGATCAGCGCAAACGACGACGGGCGCCGACCTGCCTGATATTGGCCGTCGCTTGGCGACCCTTGGACACAGAAATGACGCGGAAATACGCACCGAAGATTACCCTTTTAAATTTCGTTAGTATACTTCATATAATGATAATTGTTGCGTCGCACCATGCGTTTCGATCCGTTGTGATCGGCAACAAAGAAAGAGGTCAATGGAGCACAACATCGATTTGATCCTGAAGGGCGGTCGCATCGTCGATCCTGGGACTGGCTTCGATGGCGTCGCAGATGTCGCGATCGCTCACGGAAGAATCGCCGCCATCGACCATGGTCTTGCGGACCAGATGTGTGGGAACATTATCGATTGCCGCGGCAAGATCGTGACCGCCGGGCTGATCGACACCCACGGCCATGTTTTTCAACATGTAACCGGGCGCTTCGGGCTCGCCCCTGATGAGGCCGGCATTCGCAGCGGGGTCACGACGATCGTCGATCAGGGGGGGCCGAGTTGCATGACGTTGCCCGGCTTTCGTCATTTCATCGCCGAACCGTCTCGGACCCGAGTTCTTTGCTTTATCTCGGCCTATCTGGTCGGGGGATTGGAAGGACACTACTACCCAACACTGTACGGCCCCGAGCAAGTCGATGTGTCCCACACGGTTCGCGTGGCGAGAGCCAATCCGGACCTTGTTCGAGGCATCAAGGCGCACGCCGAAGTTGGCGGCGCATCGCGCTGGGGACTCGATGTGATCAAGCTTGGCAAGCAGATGGCGCGCGAGACGGGATTGCCGCTCTATATCCATCTGGGCCAACTCTGGCCGGAGCGCGATGGCGTGACCATGGACGCTGATGCGCTGGTCCGCGAGTTGGTCCCATTGCTCGATCCGGGCGATATTCTGGCCCATCCGTTTACCCGTCATCCCGGCGGCTTCGTGTCCACTGAATCGGGCGAGGTGCATCCGGTGGTCGCCGCGGCTCTTGATCGCGGCGTGACAGTCGATGTTGGACACGGCTCGCACTTCAGCTTCGCCATGGCTCGAAAGGTCCTCGCTGCCGGCATCAAGCCACATACCTTGGGCGCCGATATGCACGGCTACAATGTCCGCATCGGCAGCAGTTCGGACCCGGAAGTCGCGGCCAACCCGTTTGCCGGCGTTGCCCCTTTCAGCCTTACACATGCCATGAGCGAATTGCTGGCTCTTGGGCTCTCGATGAGCGATGTCGTTGCTACCGTTACCTGCAACCCCGCGCGCATGCTTGGACTGGGACACACCATTGGCACATTGGCGGTCGGTCGACCGGCCGAGATTACCGTGCTTGATCTGCTGGAGGGCGCCTTTGCCTTGAGTGACAATAGCGGCGAAACGGTTACGGCCTCACAATTGTTGCGGCCTGTTTTCGCCCTCAAGGATGGGATGCGGTATGCCGCTGAAAGTCCCCTGGTGCCACCCGCGATCCCTGTCGCAGCTTGACCTCGATGACCCAGGCTGATCGCGATGCCGCCTACAACAACGCGGCAGCCGTTGCCGATAGTGCGACGCTGAACGGCGCGCGGATCGCGGCGTCGCTGAGCTATCGGAATCGACCTGGGACGATATTGGACCTTAAATACGGATCTGGCGCGCGGCAAGCCTGGGATCTGTTTCCCGCTGCTGATCCAGGGGCACCCTGCCTCGTCTTCATTCATGGCGGATATTGGCAGATGAACCGTCGCGAGGATTTCGCGATCCTTGCAGAGGGTCTGGTCTCCCTTGGCTGGTCCGTCGCCATGCCCGGCTACAGCCTTGCGCCAGAGGCGCGCTTGGCCGAGATCGCCATCGAGATCCGCCGCGCCCTTGATTGGCTCGCCGATGATGGGCACAAGCATGGCATCGCCGGCCCCATACTGCTGTCTGGCTGGTCGGCCGGAGCGCACCTCGCCGCTTTGGCCCTCGATCATCCTGCGGTGGCCGCTGGCCTTGCGCTAGCCGGGATCTATGAACTCGCGCCGCTGCGCGAGACATACCTCAATGCCAAACTTAATCTGAGCGACGCCGAAATCGCACGTCTATCGCCGATCCGTCTTCCCGCAATCAACAAGCCACTGGTCATCGCCTATGGCACCGACGAACTTCCTGCCCTGATCGCCCAGAGCCGAAATTTCGCAGCCTATCGGGATAACCTCAGGGCGCCGACCACGCTCATCCCTGTGGAAGGCGCCAATCATTTCACACTACTCGACACCCTTCGGCGTGCAGATGGCGTTCTCGCCCGGCACGCCTGTTCATTGATGGTATCGCGAGCATCCTCCGATGACGACTGATCCTTTTATGAGCGGGACCCAAGGGATTTCCGATCACTTATTACTCAGTATACACCGTACTTGTTGTCCGAGGGCGCTGGCACGAGGTTTGCTCCCGACAATTGGTATGGATGCGAACAAATTGGGCCGGAGAGGGATTTTGACGCGACCGCACCCTGAGCACGGGGTCTCTGCGCCATGACGCTAGAGGAGCAGTACGACATCATTGTGTGTGGTGCCGGCACGTCGGGTTGTGTCCTCGCGGGACGCCTTGCCGAAAATTCCGAGCTCAGAATTCTCCTGATCGAGGCGGGCGGCAGGGATGATGTCACGGAAGTCGTCGATTCCCGGTTATGGATGTCGAACATAGATAGCGAGCGGGATTGGGGTTTCCGCGCCGCGCCCTCGTCGACACTCAATGGGAGGACCCCGCCCTTGCCGATGGGCAAGGTGCTGGGCGGCGGCTCGAGCATTAACGGTCTGATCTGGGCTCGTGGCCACCAGAATGATTTTGACCACTGGGCGGCGGCCACGGGCGATGCTGGCTGGAGTTACGAATCCGTCGTGGGACTTTACAAGGAACTTGAGGACTGGGATGGGCCGGCCAATGAACGCCTGAGGGGCTCCGGCGGGCCAATCTATGTCACCCTGCCACGCGACCCTGTCCCCGTCGCGCAGGCCCTTGTGGCCGCGTCAACGGCCATGGGCATTCCTGGTGTGGCGGACCTCAATGCCGAGGCAATGGAAGGGCCAGGGGCTGCCGGCATACCCAATGTCACCGTCAAGGGTAGCAATCAACGAATTTCGATGGCGACCGCGTTCATCCATCCCAAGCGGAATTATGACAACTTGACCGTCATTCTCGGCGCCGCTGTACAGCGCCTGACCTTCGCGGGAACCCGCGCGACCGGTGTCGAGGTGATCTGGCAGGGGCAGCGACATGTCGTGCGCGCAAGGCGCGAAGTGGTGTTGAGCGCCGGGGCGATAAACACGCCAAAGATCCTCATGCTGTCGGGAATTGGCAACGCGCCCAATCTTGCCCGCCTCGGCATCCGCGCGATCCAACACTTGCCGGGCGTCGGACAGAACTTTCAAGATCATATCCTGGTCGCGGGGTGCGTCTTCGAATATCGCCGGCCCGAGCC
>CAIXXC010000410.1 GCA_903923205.1 uncultured Rhodospirillales bacterium
AGGGTCTTGTAACCCGTAAATTAAAGTTGGAGACCGTTTGTCGCGCGAGGACCGCGCGCGGCCGAGAACAGCGAGCGCGATTCAAAGCTGTCATCGCACACGCCGCCGATGTGGACCACAGGCCGCCGGCGCGGTCAAGGGGCTTAGTCGAGGAACTTGGTCGTCACGGATAAGACGATCGCGATCGCCGCCAGGAATGGAAGTTCATTGGTCATGCGCCAAAAACGCTCACTTCGAACGTTCATCCCCTGCTCGAACTTTCTGCGGCTGGCGGATAAGAAGCCGTGCCATCCGAACAGGACCAAAAGGCCGGTCAGCTTGGTCAACATCCAGGGTTTGAGGAGAAACCCCCAACCCCGGACCTTCGAGTCGATCCAGATCAAGCTCAGACCCAGCAAGAGTGTCGCCACCATTGATGGGTTCATGATGATCCGCATCAGCTTGGCTTCCATCTCCTTGAACGTGGTGTCCAGCTCGCCGCCCGGAACAGCTCTCGTGTGATAGACAAATAGCCGTGGAAGATAGAGCATTCCAGCCATCCACGCGATAACCGCCAGGATGTGCAATCCGCGCAGCAAATTGAAATAGCCCTCCACAACACCCTCCTCTAGGCGGCCCGCTCTCGCCTCGGACAATTTGAAAAACAGCCATCACATGGCGGCGAATCAAACGGCGAAATCTCGCGTGCGCTCAAGGCAAATATCGAGGCGCTCGCCAGACTCTCCACAAAACTGTCGGCTGCTCCGAGGGCTGGAGCCCTGAGATACGGCGAGACGCCTACCTCGACAGCCAGTTCGGCGTATTCATGATCCAACTCGACCAGTGTCTCGACATGTTCGGATACAAAAGCGATGGGGGAGAGCAATACGCCCTTCCCATCAGCCGCCGCACGACGAATTTCGTCCGGCGTGGATGGACCAATCCATTTGAGGGGGCCGACCTTGCTTTGGTAGCAGATGGCCCAATCCCAGTCGGGGCCCAGTTCCCGCGCAACGGCTGCGGCGGTTCGTTCGACCTGAGCCTGGTAGGGGTCACCCTGCAGCACCACGCGCTCCGGCAGACCATGAGCTGAAAACAACAGCCGTACATTCGGCGGCGATCCCGCAGCGGTCCAGGTCTCCATGATTTTCATGGCGTGCGCTTTGATGAACGCGGATGCGGTTGGATAGCAGCATACAGTATGAACCGTCCCTCCACCCTTATACGCCTTCGACCACGCTCTCAGAGATGACCCCGTCGTCGTTGTCGAGAATTGCGGATAGAGCGGAAGCAACACGACATCATCGGGCGCAAATTCGGCGACGTCCTTGGCGGTCTTTTCGGTCAAAGGGCTCCAATATCGCATCGCGATAAACACCCTGACGTCGTGCTCAGGAAGGTCTGAACGAAGCCTGGCCCCCAAAGCCTTGGCCTGCTTCTCAGTCTCAGGCAGCAGAGGCGAGCCGCCGCCCATCATGGCGTAGTTATTTCTGGCTGATGGCGCTCTGGTCGTAGAGATCAACGCGGCCAGCGCCAGCCGTATCGGAGCCGGCGCTCCCAGGATAGCCGGATCGCGAAACAGATTGAACAGGAATGGCCGTACGGATTTTGGACCATCGGGCCCGCCCAGATTGAACAAGACTACGGCGATCCGCCGCCTCTCCGGCTCCTTCATTGTCCACGCATTTTTTATCTGTTCCAGGACAGCGCCAACATGCTCCATCGGGGTGCTCGGCAGGATCCCGTGTCCAAGATTGAAAACGTACGGCCCGTCGCTCCAAGCCTCGATCAGTCGGTCAACCTCATCCGAAAGCAGCTTTCCGCCTGCAAGCAAGGCCAATGGGTCAAGCGCTCCCTGGATCGGTTTGATTGTCTGAATATCCTTTCCGAAGTCGAGCGGCGTTGACGTGTCCAAGGCTACGGCGGTGGTTTCAGCCTCTTGAGCGTACAGCTTAGCCAGCGCACCGCCACCCCGGGGAAAACCTATGACGGGGGTCGTAACGCCGCGCGCGCGCAATTTTCTCATAATGGATTTGTGAGGTTCTATAACCAGCCGTCGGAACTGACTTTCCGATAGACCTTCAGCCCAGGACTCGAACAGCTGTAGCGCTTGCGCCCCGCTTCGAGACTGCATGACAAGATATTCCACAGTCGAATCGACGAGCACTGAGATCAGATCGTCAATCAGCTTCGGTTCCGCCCAGGCTTTGGCGCGAGACATGTGGCGGTCGCTCGATCGTCCCTCGAGCATATAGGTCAGAACCGTCCAAGGGGCCCCCGCAAAGCCTATCAACGCCCGATCCGGCTCGAGTTGCGACCTGACAAGGGCAAGAGTCTCTCCGATCGGAGCCAGACGCTCGACCGTCAGCTCAACATTGTTCCGCAACGCCTGAAGCGAAGGCAGCGACCCGAGCCTTGGTCCCTCCCCTTCAGCAAACCAGACCTCCTGGCCCAGAGCCCTCGGAAGAAGGAGAATATCCGCAAACACGATGGCGGCGTCGAACGGGAATCGCCGCATCGGCTGAAGCGTGGCTTCAGCTGCTTTTTCCGAGTCCAGGCAAAAGCTTATGAAATCGGGAGTCGTCGCACGCAGCGCACGATATTCCGGAAGATATCTCCCGGCCTGACGCATGAACCAGACCGGCGGAGATTTCTGGGAGATCCCATTCAGGGCTTGGATGAGGCGGGGCATTTGCGTGACTTCAGTTTCGTTCATGCCACTCATAAACGCTGAAGCTGTCGAGGGCTCAAGGGGTCTTAGCGAATTCCTCACCACCATGTTCTGGTCGACCCAATCTTTCTCATTCTTAGATATTTTGGACTCGTAGAGATGGGTAGGGCTGAGGATTATGGGGATAGCTGTGCGAGTGAGACGGAAATGTGATGAATTACTAACAAATCGATAACGGACGGCTCTGCCGTCGAAAACTTTATCCCGCGCTGTTCATAAAATTTTAACCATATGAAATGGTTAATAATTCATTGACGGAACCCTTGACCCAGGGAGACGCATCCGCCTCGTGTGTTGACATTATCCTCAGCCTGTCATGGATCATTGTCCAACATGTGAGTGTCGGGTTCCCAAAAGCCGGAAACTTTCGAGTTTGTCCCTGCAGGGCCTTGGCAAACGCCGATTGAGAGCGTTTTGTCCTCGCTTATCCCCAATTTCGAGGTGGTCACTCCTCAGGATTATCCACCTTGTCGAAAGCTAGTGGCGGATCGTAACGGGAGCTTGGGTGTCGAAATGGCC
>CAIXXC010000411.1 GCA_903923205.1 uncultured Rhodospirillales bacterium
CAAGGCCCGGTGCTTGACATCGAAGGCGGGCTGATCGGCGCCGTGCGCGATCTTCAGGGGATCTCCTGGCAGGAAATCACCATCGTCGGCCAGTCGAACCACGCTGGCACCACACCGATGCGACTGCGGCACGATGCGGGCTACAGCGCCGGCGCGATCGCGGTTTGCGTGCGTCAGATTGCACGTGAGATGGGCGGCGCGCAGGTCGGCACGACCGGCGCAATCCAGCTCCACCCGAACCTGATCAACGTCATCGCGGCGCGCGCCACCATTACCGTGGACCTGCGCAACACCGATGAAGAACAGTTGCAGGAATCCGAGCGGCGCCTCGCCGCCTTCCTTTCCACGCTCGCGCGCGACGAGGGCGTGCAGATCAGCGCACGCACGCTGGCGCGCTTCGAGCCCGTGCGGTTCGACGCGCAGGTTGCCGACCTGATCACCGAAACCGCGATGCAACTCGGCATGGACTGCCGGCCAATGACCTCGGGCGCGGGGCATGATGCCCAGATGATGGCGCGGCTGTGCCCGACCGCCATGATCTTCGTGCCATCGGTCAAGGGAATCAGCCATAACCCGGCCGAGCATACCGAACCTGCCCATCTGGTTGCGGGCGCCAATCTGCTTCTGCACACGTTGCTGGAGCTAGCTGACCGTTAAGCACACCGGGTGCAACCCACCGTCATTTCGAGGACCAATCGCATGACCAGGATCATTACCGTCGGTGCTGCCCAGCTCGGGCCAATCGCACGAGCCGAATCCCGCAGCCAGGTCGTTGAACGCATGCTGTCGCTCATGCACCAGGCCAAGGGCAACGGATGCGACGTCGTCGTATTCCCGGAGCTCGCGCTCACGACATTTTTCCCGCGCTGGCATTTCGAGCACCAGGACGACATCGACGCGTTCTTCGAGCGCGAAATGCCAGGCCCCGAGACGCAAGCGCTGTTCGATGCGGCGCGCAGGCTTCAAATCGGGTTCTATCTGGGCTACGCCGAGCTCGTTGAGGAAGAAGGCCGCCTGCGCCGCTTCAACACGTCGATCGTTGTCGATCGCAACGGCAAGATCGTCGCGAAGTACCGCAAGATCCACTTGCCGGGACATGACGAGCATGAACCATGGCGAAGATTCCAGCACCTGGAGAAGCGGTACTTCGAGACGGGCAACCTCGGCTTCACGGCGTTTCGCGGCGAGTGGGGCGATGCCGGGCAGGATCCGGGCAAGCAGGGTGTTTTCGGCATGGCCATCTGCAACGATCGGCGCTGGTCCGAGACCTACCGGATCCTGGGACTGCAAGGCGTCGAGATGATTTTCATCGGCTACAACACGCCAGTGCACAATCCGCCGGCGCCCGAGCATGACGCGCTATCGCATTTCCATAACGAGCTGGTGATGCAATCCGGCGCATATCAGAACGGAACGTGGGTCGTCGGCGTCGCCAAGGCGGGCAACGAGGAAGGCGTCGAGCAAATCGGCAATTCGATCATCGTTGCGCCGTCAGGCGAAATCGTCGGCGCGTGCACCACGACGGGCGACGAACTCGCGATCGCGCGCTGCGATCTCGATCTCTGCAATTCCTACAAGACCACAACGTTTAATTTCGCCCGCCACCGCCAGCCCGAGCACTACGGGATGATCGTCGAGCGCAAGGGCG
>CAIXXC010000412.1 GCA_903923205.1 uncultured Rhodospirillales bacterium
GGGTCGCGTTTCGACGGAAGCGTCGAACGCGTGAATCCGCTCTATAACTATATGATTTTAGAGCAAATTTATGTGATTTGATGATTCCATCAAATCACATTTTGCTCTAGCCGTTCGCCCGAAACCAGGCGACGGCGTCCCGGAAGCCTTCAAGCGCCGGACGTGGTGCATATCCCAGCTCGGCCTGCGCCTTCGCGATTGAAAAGAACATCTTCTTGCGGCTGAGCTTGACGCCATCGACCGTGACAAACGGTTCCTTGCCCGTGACCCGGGCGACGGCTTCGGCGGCGTAGGCGATGGGCAGGATCAGGTTGATGGGGAGTTTCACCGTCGGCGGCTTGCGACCCACCAGCCCGGCGATCATCGTCAGAGCCTGCTGCAGGGTCAGGTTTTCGCCCCCAAGGATATAGCGCTCGCCTATTTTGCCCTTTTCGAATGCGAGCAGATGGCCGGCAGCGACGTCGTCGACATGCGCCCAGTTCAGACCGGTATCGACAAAGGCCGGGACCTTGCCCGAGGCGGCTTCGACGATGGTGCGCCCCGTTGGCGTGGGCTTGACGTCGCGCGGGCCGATCGGGGTTGACGGGTTGACGATGACGGCAGGCAGGCCGTGGTCGCGCACCAGTTCGCGGATGACCTCTTCGGAGAGGAATTTGGAGCGCTTGTAGGGGCCGATCATGTCGGCGAGCGAGACCGGTGTGTTTTCGTCGGCGCTCGCGCCATCGGGCAGGAGGCCGAGTGTTGCGACGCTCGAGGTATGGACAATGCGCTGCACGCCTGCGTCACCGGCGGCCAGCATCAGGGCTCGGGTGCCGTCGACATTGGTTCGATACATCGCAGCCGTATCGGGGACCCAGAGACGATAATCGGCGGCGACGTGGAACAGGGCATCACAGCCCTTGACCGCAGCCTTCAGGCTTTCTGGGTCGTCGAGGCTGCCTTGAGCGTGTTCGGCGTCAAGCCCGTCGAGGTTGCGGCGGTCGCTCTGGGCGCGGGCGAGCAGGCGAACCTTGTGACCGGCCTCGATCAGCTTGCGCGCGACCGCAGAGCCGAGAAATCCGGTGGCGCCGGTTACAAGGGTGGTCATGCTGAGATTGCCCTGGGAGATGGATCAAGGAAGCGATGCGGCCTGTCTAGCGCGACCGGACCGGGATTTCCATCGTCATGGCGATATCGGGTGGCACGCCGCCATGGCGCGCGATCAGCCGCGCCAGCCCAGGGCCGACGATCAGGATGATGATGAAGCGCGCGGTCTGCAACGCCATTACGAAGGGTCTGTCGACCGGGCTCGACGCGGCGATGATCGCCATCGAATCGGCACCGCCGGGACTGGTCGCGAGATAGGCGGTCAGCGGGTCGATCCCGGCGAAATGGGTCAACATCCAGGCGATTGCGCCGCAGGTCGCGATCAGGACCACGATTGCGCCCGTCACCCTCGGCAAGGCTCGCGCCGCGTGGAAGACAATCTCGCGGCTAAAGCGCAGGCCGATGCTGGCACCCACCAGGGCGAACGACACCACAAGCAGCCAGGGCGGCAGAACAATAGTGATGATGCCTGTATCCTGCAGCGCCATGCCCAAAACCAGAGGGACCAGCATGGCACCCGACGGAATGCGCAGCCGATCACCAAGAACCGGACCAAGGGCGCAGAGTCCGAGCGTCGCGGCGAAGGAAAGCGGCGGCAGATCGGGGAACCAGACAATATGCGGGACGTATCCGCTCCCCGAACTCCAGATCCGCGCCACCGTCGAGGCCGTCGCGACCACCAGCAGCACCCGCCAGTACTGCATAAAGGAAACCAGTCGGATATCCGCCCCGAATGCGTCGGCCATCAGGCACATCGCGGCTGCCGCGCCGGGATAGGAGCCCCAGATCGCCGTGGTCCCCGGCAGCACACGCCGGCGCGCCAGAAACCAGCCGATGGCACTGCTGGCAACCAGCACCCCGAACACGCTGCCGAGCAGCAACGGCCAGTCATGCAGGATATCGCCCAGAATCGGCCCGGTCAGGCTGTTGGCGATGAGGCAGCCGAGCACGCCTTGCGCAGCCTTGAAGGCCACCTCGGGCACCCGGATTGTGCCCGCGCCGAGCGCCACGAGAATCGCCGCGATCATGGGTCCGAGCAGCGTTCCCGCCGGCAGGCGGACAAGCTCGAACGCCGCCGTCAGCGGCGCTGCGATGGCGGCGAAGACCAGCCATTGCTGCCAGGGAACGAAACGCGCGAGGGAAATCATGCGGCGCTGGGCATCGCTCGATAGCGGTTGCGAGGAATGAGCACACCCTCGTTTACATCAATATCGAATGCAAGCCGAAGTGATTGCTGCATTCCCGGGCGACATTGGGTTAGCTTGGCGCAAGCGTGTAAAACGATGGATTGAGGGGCCAATGGATCTGGGACTGAAAGGCAAGGTCGTCGTCGTCACCGGCGGCTCGAAAGGCATCGGGCTTGCCTGTGCGCGGGCGTTTCTGGCCGAGGGGGCAAAGGTCGGGATCACCTCGCGTGCCCAGGAACATCTCGATCAGGCCTGTCTGGCTTTGCCGGGCCTGTTCGCGGTCGCGGCCGACCTGATCGATGCCGAGCAGGCCGCCGCCATGGTGGCAGCGATGGAGGATCATTTCGGGCCTATCGATATCCTGGTCAATTCCGCAGGCGCTGCCGCTAGGACGCCTCCTGAAAAGCTGACGCCCGAGCGCTGGCGCGCCGCGCTCGATGCCAAGTTCTTCACGTATATCAATGTCATCGACCCCGTTGTGAAGACCATGGCGGCACGCGGGACGGGTGTGATCGTCAACATCATCGGCAGCGGCGGCAAGGTCGCCCATGCCACCCATATCGCCGGTGGTGCCGCCAATGCCGCCCTGATGCTTGCCACCGCCGGGCTTGCCACCGCCTATGCGGCGACCGGCGTCCGTGTTGTCGGCCTTAATCCCGGCCTCACACAGACTGGTCGGGTTGCCGAAGGAATGCGGGCCGAAGCCGCGCTCAACGGCATTTCGGAGGCGCAGGCCCTGGCGCAGTCGCTTGCCAAAATACCGATGGGACGCATGGCGGAGCCCGAGGAAATCGCCGACGCCACCTTGTTCCTGGCATCCGACCGCGCCAGCTACATCACCGGTGTCAATATCTCCATGGATGGCGCCAGCTCACCTGTGGTGGTCTAGCGGCGGCGTAAGGCGGGGTTAAGGACACGAACACGAGCCTCGCCCCCGCCGAACCTGTCCCTTGCAGGAGACGCGGGGCTTATTCCTGATCCGGCCTTGCCGCCTGGATCAATCCGCACTAATTTAGTCCTCAATGAGGTTGGGGACATGATCATCCTGTCAAAGCTCGCCGATTACGGCGTTATCATCGCGACACATCTGGCGGCAACGCCGGAGCAAATGACGGCGACACAGTTAGCCGCTGTCACCGTGCTGCCGCAGACGACTGTGGCCAAGGTGTTGAAACTGCTTGCCAAGGGCGGGATCGTCACTGCTGTTCGCGGGGCGACCGGTGGTTATCGTCTGGCACGTGACGCCGATGAGATCTCGATCTCCGACATCGTCGCGTCGATCGATGGCGCCTTTGCCCTGACCGAATGTACCAGCCATGCCGGCCCGTGCGTGCGCAACCAGTTCTGCCCGACACGGCCGCATTGGGCCAAAATCAACGACGCCGTCGCTTCGGCGTTGAGCAAGGTCACCTTGGCCGAAATGAGCACGCCAGAGCCCAAGACATCCGCCATGGCGCTGTTCGCCCAATTTACCCCGTCTGCCCGAGAGGTCACTCCATGAGCGCCACAGCGCGCGAGGTCGTCGAGGCGGCCGATTCCTACAAGTACGGTTTTGTCACCGATATCGAGAGCGATTCCGCCCCCATCGGGCTTGATGAATCGACGGTCCGATTCATCTCGGCCAAGAAGGGCGAGCCGGAATGGCTGCTCGAATGGCGGCTCGACTGCTTTCGCGCCTGGCTCAAGATGCCGACACCGGATTGGACCAAGCTGAAGATCGAGCCGATCGACTATCAGGCGTCAACCTATTATTCCGCGCCCAAGACCACGCCGAAATACCAGTCGATCGACGAGGTCGATCCCGAGCTGCTGAAAACCTATGAGAAGCTCGGCATTCCGCTGCATGAGCGCGCGGCGCTCGCGGGTGTCGCCGTCGATGCGGTGTTCGATTCGGTCTCCGTCGCGACCACATTCAAGGGCGAGCTTGCCAAGATGGGCGTGATCTTCTGCTCGTTCGGGGAAGCGGTGCGCGAGCATCCCGAACTGGTGCGCCAATATCTGGGATCCGTCGTGCCGACGACCGACAATTTCTTTGCCGCGCTCAACTCGGCGGTCTTCTCGGACGGGTCCTTCGTCTACATCCCCAAGGGTGTCCGCTGCCCGATGGAGCTGTCGACCTATTTCCGCATCAACGCCGCCAATTCGGGCCAGTTCGAGCGCACGCTGATCATTGCCGATGAAGGCTCGCATGTGAGCTATCTAGAAGGCTGTACGGCGCCGATGCGCGATGAAAACCAGCTACATGCGGCGGTGGTCGAACTGGTCGCGCTTAAAGATGCGCAGATCAAATATTCGACGGTGCAGAACTGGTATCCGGGCGATGCCGAAGGCAAGGGCGGGATCTATAACTTTGTCACCAAGCGCGGCGACTGCCGCGGCGACAATGCCAAGATCTCATGGACCCAGGTTGAGACAGGCTCCGCCGTGACTTGGAAATACCCGAGCTGCGTGCTCACCGGCGATAATTCGGTGGGTGAATTCTTCTCGGTCGCGCTGACCAATCATTATCAGCAGGCCGATACCGGCACGAAGATGATCCATATCGGCAGGAACACGAAGTCGACGATTATCTCCAAGGGGATTTCCGCCGGTCGTGGTCAGAATACCTATCGCGGCCTCGTCAAGATCATGCCCAAGGCGGCAGGAGCCCGGAACACGACACGATGCGACTCGCTGTTGATCGGCGATCTCTGCGGCGCTCATACCGTGCCCTATATCGACGTCTATAACCGCAGCGCCCGGGTGGAGCACGAGGCAACCACCTCGAAGATCAGCGAGGACCAGATGTTCTACTGCGTCCAGCGCGGCCTCTCACCGGATGATGCCTTGTCGTTGATCGTCAACGGTTTCGCCAAGGAGGTCTTGAAGGAACTCCCCATGGAATTCGCGGTGGAAGCGCAAAAGCTCCTCGCCGTCAGTCTCGAAGGCAGCGTCGGCTAAGGTCGACGGCCTCTATTACGGAAATGAATATGCTCGAAATCAAGAATCTCCACGCCCGTGTCGATGGTCGGGAAATCCTCAAAGGTATTGATCTGTCGGTGAGGGCGGGCGAAGTCCACGCCATCATGGGGCCCAATGGCTCGGGTAAGTCGACCCTGGCCTCGGTGCTCTCGGGTCGCGATGGCTATGAGGTGACCGAGGGAACGGTTGAGTACATGGGCCGCAATCTGCTCGATCTCGCGGCGGATACGCGGGCGCGTGAAGGCGTGTTCCTGGCGTTCCAGTATCCGGTAGAACTTCCCGGGGTCAACAATCTCTACTTCCTGCGCGCCGCCGTGAATGCGGGCAGGCGTCATCGCGGCGAGCCGGAGCTTGACGCAGGTCAGTTCCTGAAGGCCGTTCGCAAGACCTTGAAGCTGCTTGATCTGCGCGAGGATTTGTTGAACCGCGCCGTCAATGTCGGCTTTTCCGGCGGCGAGAAGAAGCGCAATGAGATTTTCCAGATGGCACTGCTGGAGCCAAAGCTCGCGATTCTGGACGAGACCGATTCCGGCCTTGATATCGATGCGCTGCGTCAGGTCTCCGAAGGCGTCAACAAGCTGCGTGCGCCGGACCGCGCCTTTGTCCTGATCACTCATTACCAGCGCCTGCTCGACTATATCGTGCCCGATGTGGTGCATGTCCTGGCCGGCGGCAGGATCGTCCGCTCCGGCGATAAAAGCCTCGCGCTCGAGCTGGAGAAAACGGGCTATGCCTCCGTCAACGCGGCTTGATGGTGCCATCGCAATGACCTCGCATGACCCGCTCTGGCTTGAACGCCTGCGCCAGGATGCCAAGGGCAGCTTTGCCGCGCTTGGCTGGCCGACACGCAAGCTTGAGGAGTGGCGCTATACCGATCTGGGGCCGGTCGCAGAAACCGTGTTTGAGCCGGCCGGCGAGATCGGTGCCTCATCGGCGCTTGCGGCAATTGTGGCGGATCAGGACCCCGCAAGCGATCTCGCCGTGTTCGTGAACGGCCGGTTTTCGGCCGAACGCTCGCGGATCGGCGCGCTGGCGCCGGGCGTGTATCTGGGCAGTTTTGCCGCGTGGAGCGCGACGCACGGCGAAGCCGCCGAAGCGCTGCTGCAGCCGACGGCAGAGCGAGCCCGCGCGCTGACGGATCTCAATATCGGCTTGTTCAGCGATGGGCTGACTCTGATCGTGCCGCCGGGCGTCCGGATGGAACGCCCGCTGCGGTGCCTTTACTGGAGCGAAGCGGCCAACCCTATCGCCGTGCACAGCCATAGCCATATCGCGCTTGGTGAGCGGGCGTCGGCCAGCGTCTTCGAGATCTGGGCCGGGGCGGGTGGATATTGGAGCAATGCTGTTGCCGATATCGTGTTGGGCGAGGGCAGCCAACTTGCCCACACGACCCTGCAGAATGAGGCCCGGACCGCCTATCATACCGGTTCGGTCGTGGTCCGCCTGGCGCAGGATGCGCAGTTCGATGGCTTTCAGCTCGGCCTCGGCGCGGCCTTGTCGCGGCGGGAATACCGGGCGACGATCGCCGGCCCGGGTGCGGATTTCAGCCTGAGCGGCAGCACCTTGCTGACGGATCGACAGGACGGCGCGACCGTGACGATCGTCGATCACACGGCGGCCGGTTATACCCCGGCGGACAAGCGCGGCACGACGTCGAATCAGGTGTTCAAGGTGGCGCTTGCCGATCGCGCGCATGGGGTGTTCCAGGGCCGCATCATCGTTCGCGAAGGCGCGCAGAAGACCGACGCCGGCATGCTCAACAAGACCGTGCTTTTGTCCGATCGCGCCGTGATCGACACCAAGCCCGAATTGGAAATCTATGCCGATGATGTGAAGTGCAGCCATGGCGCGTCTGTCGGGGATCTCGACGAGATCGGGCTGTTTTACCTGCGCTCGCGCGGCATCGACCCGGAGACGGCACGCCGCATGTTGATCGACGCGTTCGTGACCGAACCGGTTGAGCGCGTTGCCGATCCTGCCGTTGCCGCTGAATTGCGGGCGGTGATTGCAGCACGCCTTGCAGAGATCAAGGAATAAAGGCCATGTTCGACGTGACCAGCGTAAAGGCCGATTTCCCGATCTTCCGCAATAACCCGGGCCTCGTATTTCTCGATACGGGAGCCAGTGCGCAGAAACCGCAGGTCGTGATCGATGCGATGGCGGATTTCTATGCCCGTGACTACGCCAATATCCATCGTGGCGTTTATGGGCTGAGCCAGCGCGCGACGACGCATTTCGAAGAAGCGCGTGAGACGGTGCAGCGTTTCCTCAACGCCCGGCACAGCCGCGAGATCGTGTTCGTGCGTGGCGCGACAGAGGCCATCAACCTGATCGCCAACACCTTCGGCAACACGCTGAAAGTCGGTGACGAGGTGTTGATCACCGAATTCGAACATCACGCCAATATCGTTCCCTGGCAGTTCCTGCGCGACCGCATCGGCATCAAGCTGGTTGTGGCCCCGATGGACGACACCGGGGGCCTCGATCTTATCCGGTTCCAGGAACTGCTTGGACCCCGCACGCGCCTTGTCGCCGTAACCCATGTGTCGAACGCGCTGGGCTCTGTGATGCCGGTCGAGGCCATCACGAAAATGGCGCATCATGTCGGCGCGCTGGTGTTGATCGACGGCTGTCAGGCGGCACCGCGGATGCCGGTGGATATCCAGGATATCGGCTGCGATTTCTATGTCTTCTCCGGCCACAAGACCTATGGGCCTTCGGGCATCGGCGTATTGTGGGCGCGGGCGGAGATCCTTGATGAGTTGCCACCCTGGCAGGGTGGGGGCGATATGATCCTCGAAGTCACCTTCGATCACACCACCTTCCAGGGCGCGCCTGCGCGTTTTGAAGCAGGCACGCCGCATATCGTCGGCACACGTGGTCTTGCCGTCGCGCTCGACTACATGACGAAGATCGGGGTGGACGTGATCCGCGATCACGAGGAGAAACTGACCGAATACGGTGCCCGCCGCCTCGCCGAGGTGCGGGGCGTCCGCCTGCTTGGTGCGGGTCAGCGCCGTCTCGGGGTCCTGTCATTCGAGGTCGATGGTATCCATCCCCATGACCTCGGCACGATCCTGGACCAGCATCAGGTCGCGATCCGGGCGGGGCATCATTGCGCCCAACCCTTGATGGACAGGCTCGGCGTGCCGGCAACGGCGCGTGCCTCGTTCGGCATCTATAATGACGAGAGCGATGTCGAGAGCCTGATCGACGCGATCAAATCCGCCCAAAGCCTGTTCCGGCGGTAGGAGACACACCATGGATTTGCGCGAACTTTATCAGGACATCATCCTCGATCACGGCCAGAACCCGCGTAATTTCGGCATGATTGATCATCCCAGCCATTTCGCGCGCGGCCATAACCCGCTCTGCGGCGACAAGGTCACCGTTTTCCTCAAGGTCGAGGGCGACCGCATCGTCGATGTCTCATTCGAGGGCAAGGGCTGCGCGATCTCGACGGCCTCATCATCGCTGATGACGGAAGTGCTGAAGGGCAAGACGCTGGACGAGGTTCACATCCTGTTCACCGCCTTCCACGATCAGGTCACCGGCGTGAATGATCATCCCGTGATCCCGGATTCCCTGGAAGATGATTTCGACCGGCTGCTGCCGCTTGCCGGTGTGCGCACATATCCAACCCGGGTCAAATGCGCGACCCTTTCCTGGCATGCGCTTGAAGCGGCGCTGAAATCGGGCGGGCTCGTGGCCGAGCCGGTCAAGACCGAATAGGAGCGGACCCGATGAAAGGCATGATCCAGTCCATCTTCGGCCGCAAGCCGGAGCCGCAGGCCGAGCCGATACCGGTCGTTGCGGTCGAGCAGGCAGCTGCCGAAAAACCCGCCGTGGTCGAGGTTTCGGCCGCCGACCGCCCGGCCAAACCGGCACGCCAGATGATCGAGCTGGAAGACATCGCACCGCCTGCCGCCGAGGTTGATCCCATGGATCGCCATGTCGAGGATGACGGCGATCCCGAGTTGAAGGAACGCGTGATCGAATCGGCCAAACAGGTCCGCGATCCCGAAATCCCGGTCAATCTGTTCGACCTCGGCCTGATCTACGATCTCTCGCTCGACCGCGAGGGCTTCGTCGCCGTCGAGATGACACTCACGACCCCCAACTGCCCCTCCGCCGCACAGCTCCCGGCCCAGATCAAGGAAGCGATCGAGATCGTGGATGGCGTCGTCGAAGCCAAGGTCAAGGTCGTCTTCAACCCGCCCTGGCATCCGGGGATGATGAGCGAAGAGGCACGGCTGGAACTCGGGATGATGTAGGGGGGAGCGGACCCCCATTCCTATTCCGGCCCGCGCAGGATAGAGTTCGGCCAAGTTCAATCAGGCTGGAACCAACCCGTCGATGGCGTCTCTTACCACCAGCCACGTTCGTGGCGCGACTGAAGCTGTGCTGATCGAGCAGAGCCTGGGTGCCTATCTTGAAACCGCCGCCCGGCGCTGGCCCGAGCGTGATGCGCTGGTCGTTCGCCATCAAGCCGTGCGCTGGAGCTATGCCGAGCTTGACAGTCGTGCCGAAGATTTTGCCGCCGGGCTTCTGGCGCTGGGATTAAAGCCGGGTGAACGGGTCGCGATCTGGTCGCCCAATAATGCCGAATGGATCGTCAGCTTGCTGGCCTGCGCCAAGGCCGGGTTGATCCTGGTCTGTATGAACCCAGCATATCGCTTGGCCGAGATCGAATACGCCCTCAACAAAGTCGGTTGCGCCGCGCTGATCACGGCGGTTGCGTTTCGCAGCAGTGACTATATCGCGATGCTGAACACCCTGTTACCGGAACTGGCGACATCCGCGCCGGGGCAGCTACAGGCTGCAAGTGTGCCGAGCCTGCGCCACCTGATCAGCATCGGGGCAGAGCCGGTGCCCGGCTTCACTCAATTTGACGCGGTCGCAACCTTGGCGACAGCCGAACACCGTGCCCGTCTGAAAACCCTTGTCGCCGATAGCCGCGCCGAAGATGCGCTGACGATTCTGTTCACCAGCGGCACGACGGGCGCGCCCAAGGGCGCAACCCTCAGCCATCGCAACATCCTCAACAATGGTTTGTTCATGGGGGGTGTCTGCGGCATGTCCGAAGGCGACCGGATGTGCGTGCCGGTACCGCTGTTTCATGTCGGCGGCATGGTCTGCGGGGTCATGTGCTGCCTTACCCGTGGCGCGACGATGGTCTTCCCCGCCGAGTGGTTCGATCCGCTCGCGACGCTGGACGCGATCCAGGAAGAGGCCTGCACGGCCATCATCGCCGTGCCGACGATCCTCATCGCCCTCTTGAACCACCCGGATTTCGCCCGCTTCGATTTGAGTACCATGCGCACGGGTGTGACCGGCGGCTCACCTGTGCCGATTGAGATCATGAAGCGCTGTATCGCCGAGATGAATCTGCGCGATCTGACGATCATTTTCGGCATGACGGAGACCGGCGGCACCTGCATGCAGACAGCAACAGACGATACGCTGGAGCGTCGAACCGCCAGCATCGGGCGCGTCCATCCCCATCTTGAGGTCAAGGTGGTCGATGCCGGGGGCAATATGGTCGCCCCGGGGGTCAGCGGCGAGCTTTGCGTGCGCGGCTATTCGGTGATGCTGGGCTATTGGGGCGACGCGGCGAAGACCGCTGAAGCAATTGATGCCGAGGGCTGGATGCATACCGGCGATCTCGGCGTTCTCGACACCGAGGGCTATGGCAGTATCGTCGGTCGGATCAAGGACATGGTGATCCGGGGGGGTGAGAATATCTACCCGGCTGAGATCGAGAATTTTCTCTATCGCCACCCCGCAATTGCGACCGCCCAGGTCTTCGGCGTGCCGGATGAACGCTTTGGCGAGGAACTTTGCGCCTGGCTCAGCCTGAAGCCGGAGGCCGAGGTGACGGGGGAAGAAATCCGTGCATTCTGCCGCGGACAGATCGCCCATTTCAAAATCCCGCGCTATATCCGCTTCGTCACCGAATTCCCGACCACACCCTCGGGCAAGGTCCAGAAATTCGCAATGCGCGCAGCGATGGTCGAGGCGCTGGGTCTCGCGCCAAAATCCTGAGGCGACGCTGGTTATCGCAGATTCAGCGAGTCTTCGGCGAAGCTGATGCCGAGTGGGAGGATATCCACGGCCTTGCGACCGGCCTCGGCGACGACGGTGCCGCCACGCCACGCCGGGATGCCGCAGGCCTGGGCCGCGTTGATCGCAGCCGAAGCCTGTTCCTCAGGGACGTAGACGGCAAAGCCCGCACCCATGTTGAAGGTGCCATAGGCTTCTTCAAGCGTGGTCAGGCCGGTTTCGACCATGAAGTCGAAGAAGCGACCGGCGGGGCCGGGCTGATCGATCCGGTAGACCAGCTTGTCTTCGAGCCGCATCAGCTTGCGCCAGCCATGGCCGGTCATATTGACGGCATAGCGGACATCGATTCCGGCATCCTGGCAGGCATTGATGAACGGAACATAGATCACCGTGGCGGCGAGCAGCGCTTCGCCGAAGCCGCGACCATCGCCGATATCGGTCTGATAACCCTGCGGCAGGCGTTCGGCCATCTTGCGGCACAAGGTAATACCGTTGGCGTGAATACCCGAGCTCGCGAGCAGGATGATCGCGTCGCCGTCTTGCGGATTGCCCTGGATACGGCGCCCCTTGGGCTGTATCAGCCCCCAGCTTGAGCCGCCGAGCACGGCGGCGTCGTCCTTGACGATGCCGGACAGGGCGGCCGTCTCACCTCCGCCCCAGATCGCGCCAGAAAGGCGGCAACCCTCGGCGAAACCGGCGGCAAGCGCGTCGCGCCGGGGCGCATCCCGGAACCAGTCCGAAGACGCGACGGCCGCGTGCATCGCCACCGCAACCGGGCGCGCGCCGCAGGTCGCGAGGTCGTTGACGATCGTCGCGACGATGTCGATGCCGATCTCGCGATAGAAGTTCTTGCCGGTCTCGCGATAGACCGCGTCGGCGACGAGGTTCTTCGTCCCGAGGCCTTCTTCGACATGGGCGATATAGGAATCCGCGGTCTCGATGATGTGGGCGCTCTCGCCACGCAACCCGGCGTCGCGCAGCCCGGGGGTGTCGAAGCCTGCCACGGTGCCCTTGGCGAGACGCTGGCATTCGCGCTTGAAAAGGTCGAGCCATGCGTAATCCACGCCGCTGGCGGCGTAATCAATCGGAGAATTGGCGGTCATCGGCTCTCGGCTTGGTCTGTAAGCATCAGGTTATAGGGCGGATTCACGCGCGTGACAGCGCTGTCAGGTCGCGATCCGCCATAGCGCAGCAGGGTTAGCACCGAACCTTCAGCGGGTGCAATTCCGCCCAGCGGTTTTCGCCTCAGAAAGTCGCTCTTCGGCGAGCTTCACCAGAATTTCCGGCAGGTCTTCCGCTCCCGGCACCAGGGTCGCGACGCCGACGCTGATCGTCACGTGCTTGGCGATGGAGGATGTCTCGTGACGAATATCGAGCAACTCGACGCCCTGACGCACGCGTTCGGCGACAATCGCGGCACCGGTTGCCTCGGTCTCGGGCAGGATGATCGCAAATTCCTCACCACCATAGCGCGCGGCGCTGTCGCCGGGGCGATGGATCATCGCCTGAAGCAGATGGGCAAGCCGCTGCAGGCAGTCGTCACCCTTCAGATAACCGTAATGATCATTGAAATTCTTGAAATGATCGATATCGAACATGACCAGCGAGACCGGCTTGCTCAAGCGTTTGGCCCGGCGCCACTCGCGGTCCAGGATATTTTCGAACTGCCGACGATTCGCCGCCCCGGTCAGGCCATCGATAACGGAAATATGCTCGAGCGCGTCACGGTAATATTTCAGTGCCAGCTGATTGCGCACGCGCAGGCGCAGGATGGCCGGGTCGATCGGATGCGTAACGAAATCGACGGCGCCGACCTGAAGTCCCTGGACCTCAAGAGCCTGCTCGTCCGCTGAGGTCACGATGATGACCGGGATCCTGCGGCTGCGGATCTCTGATTTAAGGCTGCGGCAGAGCTCAAGCCCGTCGCCATCCGCGAGCCTGAGGTCGAGCAAGATCAGATCAGGCTGGCGTTCAACAACAATCGCGATCCCATCGAGCCCATTCTTGGCTTCGACGATATCATGATCAGGAGCCAACGCCGTGACGATCTGGCTGCGGGTACGAGAGCTCTCATCGATGACGACGATCGTCCGGCGGATATCGGGGTCGAATCCTGGCATCCGATTGACGCCAGCCGCTTCAAAACCATGATCGGCGCTAAGGGGTTTCATTTTTGAGGCGTTCCGTTCGATGTGCTCATCAAATACCCGACCGCCACCGTGGCGGATACCCAAAGGTAACACAAATCTAATGTCGCGCGCCCTCCCGAAATGGGAATGGCGGGCCCGTTCCACCTAATCCATCACGGAATTTTGAACAGGCTTTTCAGCTTACTGGTAGAACTGCCGACACCTTGCTTCACGGCGTCTAGAGGCTTGCCACCCAGGGGCGATAGGCTTTTCAGAACATTCATGTCCATTCGGTAGTGAAGCATGCTCCACGCTCCACTGATTCGGATCGGAATCGCGATCCCCAGGCGTGGCTTTAGTCGATAGTCCAATGATTGCCCCGGGAGGTCGATCGTGCCCTCCCCACTGGCCGTAAGTTTGCCGCTTTTCACGTCGAGATCGTGATTTGTCACAACCCCGCCGGCGATGACATAACTGCAAGCCATATGCTCGATTGTCGTGCTGCCCTTCGGCTGGGTGAGGTCTCCGACGGGATTGGACAGCATCTGGACAATATTGAAGCCGCGTAAGGAGCCATTGACGAGTTGCAAGGCGCCGTTGCCAGCAAGATTGCCTATAAGGTCGTGCTGATTACCGCCGGATGTCGTGACCACGGTCGTCCAACTTGCATTGCCGCTGAGTCTGTCGAGGCTGGTGCTGTCCTTGAGCGCAGGCTGAATCTGGATTCCGCTGAGGTTGAAACGCAGACCCATCGTGGCTTGCGGCCCCGGTCCAGCAATTGTCACGATGCCGCTGCCATGGCCGCCATAGGCGTTGAGCTTGGCCAGATCGAGCTTAAGGTGCGAGTCGGCAAGCGTCAGATGAAGATCGGTCTGGCCCAGATCGAACTTGCGCACCCGGATCTCGTCGGCGGTGATATGCAGATCAGCATCAACGCGACCGAGCGCGCTATAATCTATCGGTGTTGTGTCCCATCCGGACTGTGGCACAGGCACGGGCACCGGCTGGCCTTTGGCTCGAAGTTTAGTTTTCTCGGCCGGTTTCTGTGCTGCCATATAAGGCGTGATATCGAGACGATGGAGCGCGAGGTTGCCCATGATGCGGGGCCGCGCGCCTCGCGTATCAACCGATAGCGCGCCGCTGCCCGCGATTGAATCGAACTTCACACCGGCATTGCTGATCGAGACGACGGTATCGGAAAAGTTGAGGATGCCTGACAAGTCCAGCGTGTAGCGTTGCTTCTCGATCGTCCCGTTGCCGCTGATTTTGAATTGGCGATTGGCGCCTGGCAGGGCAATGTCGAGGTTGAGGTCGGAGACGGTTTCCCTCGTGCCATTACGACTGTTCACGAAGCTGAGAGTGCCATTCTCGATGTGCATTCTGGCGATTGAGAGCCGACCAAGCGCTGCCGTGGCACCTTCCCCCGTCGTGGTGGGTTGCGGGGATGGTGATGGACTCGTGGATTGGCCGTTGTCCCGGGTAAAGACCCAGTTCGGCACCCCGGAGCGATCAATTTCGAGATCAATATCCGGCTTCCTCAGAATAAAGCGGGCAATATCAAGCCGGCCGGATAGCAACGGCAGCAGTCGTAGCTCGACATCGATCGTATCGAGCTTGACCATCGACGGGTTCTGGCTGCCGGCAGGGTTCGCGAAAGCGACACCATGGGCCGTGATCGAGAGAGGAAATAGCGACAGTCGAATCGGGCCATCGATGGTCAGGTCGCGACCCGTGATCGCCTTGACCTGGGCGATGATCTCGTTCTTGTCGTATTCCAGCGGGATCAGCCATGGCAGCGCGATAACGGCAGCGAGGAAGATCCCGACGACGACGGCGAAACCAGTCAGATATCGCTTCATGACTACCCCCCTCCCGCGTCGCTCGAGCCCCTTGCATTGGCGCCGACGACAAGGTCTTGTGGCCTCGATTTGTCGCGGCGCCCCGCGCATATCCGAAAGGGATACAAGTGCTGTTTGTGGTCGACAAGTTTTTCAATGTTTTAGCACGACCTGCCGATACCGCCCTCGGAATATTGTTGGTTGCGCTCGCCTTGCTGGCGCTGGGTCGGCGTCGTTTAGCGACGGTTCTGCTGGCGGTATTGGGCGTGACGTTGACCAGCCTTTATATTCTGCCGATCGACGACTGGGCGCTCTATCCGCTTGAGGCACGTTTCCCGAAGCCGCAGCAACTGCCCTCGGTCGTCCGGGGGATCGTGGTCCTCGGCGGTGGCGAAGACAGGCGTGCGACCATGGCCTGGGGCGAGCCAACCCTGTATGGGGATTTCGGCAGCCTGCTCGAGGCCTCGCGCCTCTCAAAACTGCATCCCGAAGCTCAGATCCTTTTCAGCGGCTATGGTACCGACCCCCGGGCGATGGTGACGGAGGCGGCAATCGCCCGCCAGATCCTTGCGGCGATGGGCGTGGCGCCGGCCCGGATCATTCTGGAGGATCGCTCTCGCGACACCTGGCAGAACCTCGTCTATTCTAAGGCGCTGGTATCGCCGAAGCCTGGCGAGAGTTGGATTCTTGTCGGCGCGGCTTCCCATATGCCGCGAAGCATCGCGATTGCCCGACACCTTGGTTGGGACATGCTCGCGGACCCGACGAGCTATCTTTCGGTGCCGCCTGGATCGGGGCTGCCACAGGCGGAAATGGTACGAAAGATCGACCATCTCGGCACCGCGCTGCACGAATGGATTGGCCTGCTCGCCTATTGGCTTGAAGGTCGGACGGAGACGATTTTTCCGATACCCTAGGCGCTCCGATCTAGCCCGGCGACGTCGTCAGTCCTTGTCGGCGAAGGGATTCTTGCCTTTGCGCAGCATCATGCGGATCGGGACCCCGGTCAGGCCGAAATCGGCGCGCAGGAGATTGACCAGATAGCGCCGATAGGCGTCGGGCAGGTCGCCTGGCTTGGACGAGAACAGCGCGAAGGTGGGCGGGCGGATATTGGCCTGAGACATGAAGCGCAGGCGCAGACGACGGCCATCGACGAGCGGTGGCGGGTGGCGTTCCTGCACCGCTGCGAGCCAACGGTTCAGCTTTGGCGTCGGCACGTGAATGTTCCAGATGGCGTAGGTATCGAGAACGGCCTGCATCATCTTGTCGAGGCCCTGGCCGGTCGCCCCCGAAATCGGGATCACTGGAATGCCCTGCAGCTGCGGCAACGATTTTTCGAGAATATACTGCGCTTCCTGCAGGATCTCGGGCTTGTTGCTGACGAGGTCCCATTTGTTGAGGGCGATCACCATCGCCCGACCTTCATTTTCGATCAGCCGTCCGATCGCCAGATCCTGGCGCTCGAGCAAATCGGTGGCATCGACGACCAGGATCACGATCTCGGCGAACCGAATGGTGCGCAAGGTCTCACCGACGGAGAGCTTCTCCA
>CAIXXC010000413.1 GCA_903923205.1 uncultured Rhodospirillales bacterium
ATTCACAAGGTGTTCGAGACGACCGTATTTGGCGTTCCTCAAAAACGCCTTGTGCATGTAGAAGCGCCGGTAATTATTCATCACGCGGTCAAGCAACTCGCCCCGCTCCATCGCCTCGGGCTTCAGGATCGGCGTGACGAAATTATACTTGTCGAAATCGAAGATCTCGACCTTGTCGCTCAACTCCTGAAACAACGCGGTGAACGGCCAGGGCGTGTACATCGACCAGTTCGCCAGATCCGGCTTCCAGTCCATCGCCATGCGATAGGTTTCTTCAAGCGTCTCAGCCGTCTCGTTTTCAAGGCCGACGATAAACTGGGCCTCGACGACAATGCCGGCATCACGCAGCAGCTTGATGGCGCGCTTGTTATCGGCGACCTTGGTTTCCTTGTTGAAGCGATCAAGCTTCAGCTGCGCCGCCGCCTCCGTGCCAAGCGAGACATGGATCAGCCCGGCTCGGCGATAGAGCGCCAGATATTTCTCGTCGCGCAGGATATCGGTCACTCGGGTATTGATGCCCCACTGCACCTTGTCGGACAGGCCGCGCGCGATCAGTTCCTCGCAGAACTCGATGAACTTCTTCCGATTAATGGTCGGCTCCTCGTCGGCGAGGATGAAGAAGCGGACATCGTATTTCGTGTAGAGCGTCTCGATTTCATCGACGACCTTCTTCGGGTCGCGAATGCGGTAGTCGCGCCAGAATTTCCACTGCGAGCAGAACGAACAGGTGAACGGGCATCCGCGCGCCATGTTCGGGATCGCAACCCGGCTGCCAAGAGGGATATATTTGTACTTGTCCCACTCCAGAATGCTCCAATCGGGATTGATCGCATCCAGATCCTTGATCGTCGGCGCGGCTGGCGTCGCGACAATGCGTGTGGCATCGCCCTGAACTTCGCTGTAGGCGAGGCCTTTTATCGTGTGCCGCAGATGAGGCCATCCGCCGCCATCGATCAAATCCATCAGGGCGAGCAGGATCTCCTCGCCCTCGCCGCGCACGATCACGTCGATCCAGGGCGCCTCCGTCAGCACCTGCTGATACATGAACGTGGCGTGGATCCCCCCAAGGATGGTGAGCGCCTCAGGATTGAGTTCCTTGGCGATCTCGAGGGCCCGTTCGGCCTTGTAGATCGAAGGCGTGATTGCGGTGGCGCCAACGATATCGGGTTTAATCGCGGCGAGTTGCTGCCGCAGCGCTTCATCCGTCAGATTATTCGTCATCGCATCGATGAAATGGACGTCGTTATACCCCGCCCCTTTCAGCGCGCCGGTCAGATAGGCAGCCCAGGCAGGCGGCCAGTTGCCAGCGATCTCGGCGCCCCCGCTGTGATAGTTTGGATGGATGAGAACGATACGCACAGGCCACCTCCATAAGTGTCAAGAAAACTTGACGCCGCTTTAGTCTGACGACATTGACCTGAATCAATTGCGTGGCGGAGCTAAAGCAAAATGGCTTGAACCGTGCTATCGGATCGACCTGTATCGGATACGAAGCAATTGACCCGCGGAGCAACCTCGAACCGCGGCGCGGAGGGCGTGCCATGCGACTGATCGATTTTCTCGACAAGGGTGCCTCGCTCGGCGCCGACTTTCCCTGCCTGACAATGAATGGCCAGGATCTCTCGTACGGCGAGGTTCAGGCCCATTCCCACTGTGTTGCCCGCGCGCTCGCCCGAGACGGCATCGAGGCCGGGGAGAAGATCGGCATCCTCGCCAGCAACGATCCGATCGCCTATGCGACGACCTTCGGCATCTCCCGTGCCGGCGGCGTCTGGTGTCCAATCAACCCGCGCAACGAGGCCGCCGAGAACCAGTTCCTGCTCGATAGTTTCGACTGTACCTGTTTGATTTTTCACAGTGATTATGCGGCGCTGGTCGAACAAATCCGACCTCAGCTCAAGAAATTGAAACGCGTCGTCTGCCTGGACCGGGAACACCCGCTTGGCCCTTCCCTTGAGGCTTGGTTGGAGGGTGTATCGGCTGAGCCGATCGAGATCGCGATCTTTGATGACGTTGCCATGCTCGCCGGTACCGGCGGCACTACGGGCAAACCCAAAGGGGTGATGATCTCGGGACGAAATCTCGAGGCGATGACCGCCCTCACGCTGATGAGCTATCCATTCGAGCCCCGCCCGACCTACCTCGCGGTAGCACCGCTGACCCACGCCGCCGGGGTGTTATGCTACCCGGTCATGTCCCTGGGCGGTCGCGTTGTCATCATGCCGAGGCCGGATCTCGGCGAGTTGCTGGAGCTTGTCCGCGCGTATCACGTCACCCATACTTTCCTGCCGCCGACCCTTATCTACATGCTGCTTGAACACCCCAAGCTGGACACGGCGGATCTCTCGTCACTGGCGTGCTTCTGGTATGGCGCCGCGCCGATTTCGACGGCGAAGCTGGAAGAGGCGATCCTGCGCATCGGACCGGTGATGGCGCAATTATTCGGCCAGACCGAAGCGCCGATGATGGTGTCGACCTTATCCCCACGGGACCATCTCAACCCCGACGGCAGCGTCGCCCACCACCGTCTCGCCTCCGCCGGCAGACCGACGCCGCTTATGACGGTCGGGATCATGGATGATAACGGCAGGCTGTTGCCGCCCGGAGAGCGCGGCGAGATCGTGGTGCGCGGCCCCCTTGTCATGCTTGGATATTACAAGAATCCACAAGCAACTGCCGAGGTTTCGACCCATGGCTGGCACCATACCGGCGATATCGGCTATCTCGACGCCGATAATTTTCTCTACATCGTCGATCGCGCCAAGGACATGATCATCACCGGCGGGTTCAACGTCTATTCGATTGAGGTGGAACAGGCGTTGCAGCAGCACGAAGCGATCCTCGATTGCGCCGTGATCGGCCTGCCGGACGCAAAATGGGGCGAACGCGTTACCGCAGTTGTCCAACTGCGCGAGGGGTGCTCGGTCGCACCCGATGCCCTGATGGCGTTCGTCAAAGCGCAGATCGGCAGCGTCAAGACACCGAAGCAGATCGAGACCTGGACCGACCTGCCCCGCTCGAAGGTCGGCAAGGTCCTGAAGAAGGAAATCCGGGCGCAGCTCCTGGCGGGATGATACCCCCAGCGCTGTGTAGGGGCTACTCCAGGCTCAGGCGATAGCGCACGAACTTGTCGGCGGGGATAAAGGTGTCATAGAGCCGACGCGCATTTTCGTTGCCGCCATCGGCGTGCCAATAGAGCCGGGACCATCCCCGCGCCTTGCCCATCGTCATCAGATCCTCGATCAGCGCGCGGGCAATACCGTGACGTCGGAAGGCCGGATCGACGAAAAGATCTTCGAGGTAACAAATCGGCCCCGTCACCCAGCTGCCCTCATGCAGCACACCCAGGGCAAAGCCGGCGATGGCGCTCTCGCGGATCGCCACACGCGCGAACATGGGCACGGCGGGATCCAGAATGCGCCGCCAGGTCGCGGCGGTCGCGGTCTCGGGGACGACGGCATCCTGATATTGATTATAGCCCGCCCAAAGCTGGCGCCAGCGCGCCTCATCACCCGGTTCGGCGTCACGTATGATCAAGTGGCTCTCCCTCTGTATCCGAGCGCGCTGTCGCGGGGATGGATTTGCAATACACTGAAGTCCCCAATTCACGATAGAGTGGCACGCACGGAGACCTGAGCGACACTTCCTTCGTTCGCGGGTAGGAGAGATTATGGCCGAGAAGCTCCCCATGGCATGCGTCATCGTGCCGGTGACGCCGTTTCAACAGAATTGCTCGATCGTCTGGTGCACGAAGACCCTTGAGGGCGCGGTTGTTGACCCCGGCGGCGAACTTGATCGCGTCATCGCCGTCGCGGAAGCGAACGGTGTCCAGATCACCAAGATCCTGGTGACGCATGGACATCTCGACCATTGCGGCGGCACCGCCGACCTCGCGGCCCGACTCGGCGTACCAATCGAGGGTCCGCATCGCGACGACCAGTTCTGGATAGACCAGCTTGCCAAGGATGGCACGAAATACGGTATGACCTGGTGCAAGCCGTTCACGCCGACACGCTGGCTCGAGGATGGCGACACGGTATCCGTGGGAGAGTTGACCCTGGGCGTCCGACACTGTCCCGGCCATACCCCCGGCCATGTGGTGTTCTATAACCAGGAAGCTCACATCGCCTTTGTCGGCGACGTGTTGTTTCAGGGCAGCGTCGGCCGGACCGATTTCCCGCGCGGCAATCATGCCGATCTGATTTCCTCGATCACAACGCGACTCTGGCCCCTGGGCAACGACATCTCTTTCGTCTCGGGCCACGGGGCGATCTCGACCTTCGGTGCCGAGCGACGCAATAATCCCTACGTCGCCGACCATGTCTTAGCGACCTCGTGACAGACCAACCGACCCAACTCGTTATCGGAACGCCCTGCTATGGCGGGATGGTGAGCCATCTCTACACGGCCTCGCTGCTCAAACTGCAATCGGCATGCGCCGCCAGCAATATCGGTCTCGCCGTCCTGATGCAGGGCGGCGACGCCCTGATCACACGGGCGCGGCAGAATCTGGTGGCGCATTTTCTCGGCAATCCGGCGGCGACACATCTGCTCTTCATTGACGCGGACATTGCCTTCGAGCCGGCGCAGATCTTCCGATTGCTGCGCTTCAACGTCGAAATCGCTGCGGCCGTCTATCCGACCAAGCGCATCGATTGGCCTCGGGTGCAGGCTCTGGTCCGCGATGGTCGCCAGAATCTCGAATCCGCGGCGCTGTCCTATGTCCTTGAATTCGATGACCCGGCCCGGATCGAACAACGCGACGGCTTCGCCCGGGCGCGCTATGCCGGAACCGGCTTCCTGATGATTCGTCGCGATGCGCTGCTGCGGATGATCGAGGCTTATCCCGACCTGCACTACACGCGGGAACACCAACAGCAGGATCCACTGACCGGCAGTCCCTGGCGCTATGCCCTGTTCGACTGCTTGATCGACCCGCCCGGCGGCACCTATCTCAGTGAGGACTACAGCTTCTGCAAGCGCTGGCGCGATATCGGCGGGGCGATCTGGATTGATCTTGAGAGCCGACTGACCCATGTCGGGCAGATGCCATTTGTAGGTGACCTGTCGACGCAATTTGCGCCGGTCGCCGTTCCAGCACAGAGCGGGGGAAACACGGGGTGACCGATCCCGCCGCAGAACCAGGAAATTCGTCTTCCCGAACAAGGCGCACCTGGCGCGATGCGGGCTTGCTGACGATCATCGGCCTCGCCTTTGCGAGCCCCTGGATCCTCAGTGAATTTACACCGACGACGCCACCCGTTGTACCGTCACCGCCCGTTCTCGCTGCGTTGAATGCGTTTGTGCCGCAGTTGCCTCGTGATGAAAACGAACGCCAAGCCGTCACCGTCGCCCAGCAGGGACTCCGTGAACTGCTGCAAGCCAGGGATTCGAGCGCGCCTCCCCCTGTTTTCGAGCCTGAGAAAATCAGGGTCGAACATCCCGCGACCGAGGTCTGGAACGTAAGCGGCGTGGTCTCGACCGTTTGGCAGAATCTGATGGCATCGCCTCACCTCTACCGCATCGAGGTCTATCGTATCTGTCACCTCGTCGATCCAAGCTGTTTCAAGGCGCGCGGTGTTGCTCTCGATTCCAACATTCTTGTTGATGCGGGCACACAAGACCGACCCAAGCCCTGACGCGGGAAATCGGGCTATGGGGTCTTTAGTGAAACCTTCCTTAAGACTTTTACGGCAAGGTTCGGTTTACCCGCGCCAGTGATAGGACCGTGTTGCATTGACCCCCAGACCTGATCGCGATCGGTACGTCGCATTTGCCTTTGCGGCGGCTGACCTACTGCTCGAACTTGACCCTGAGTTGTGCGTCCGCTTCGCGGCGGGCGCATCGCAGAACTTGCTCGGGCGCTCGGTGGGCGACCTGGAAGGCGTCAATTTTCTTGAATTGGTCGATCCGATTGATCGCCGTTACGTCGCCCGCCTGCTCGACTCCCTGTCACAGAAAGGTCGCCACGAGCCCGTTTCGGTTCGGTTGCTCCACGTGGGAGGACGTCAGTCCAAGGTTATGCTGGGGGGCTGCCGCCTGCCTGCGCCCAAGAGCAATATCTACGTTACCGTGACCTTGCTGCACGTCATGGCCTCCACCGACTCCGCCGCGCGCGATGACAAGACTCAATTGCTGACGAAGGATTCTCTGGTCAGCCGCGCGCAGGAAATGAGCGCTGCCGGCGATGCCACCGAGATGTCGTTGGTCAATCTATCCGGCATCACCGAGTTGAATCGCGCCCTTCCTGCCGCGCGCTCTGACGCCTTGATGGAAGAAATCGCGGCGGTGCTCCGTGCGGAATCGGCCGGTGGCGACGCCGCAGGCAGGATCGGCGAGGAAGCGTTCGGTGTGCTTCATTCGAGCGGCGCACTCGACCTGAAACGCTTGCAGGCCGAACTCGATAAAGTCGCCAGCGCCGCATCCGCGAATACCGGAGTCGTGGTCGAGACCAAGGTCGCGGCGATCGATCTGGATCACGCGAGCCTCGACGAACGTGACGCCGCGCGCGCCCTTGCCTTCGCCATGGCCAGTTTTGCCGAAAGCCACGGCGATGATTTCACGCTCCACTCACTGTCCGATGGCTTTGCTCAATTGGTTGACACGACCGTGGGCCGGGTTGCCGATTTCCGCCAACTCGTCCGCGGTGATGCCCTGACGCTTGCCTATCAGCCCATTGTCAGACTCAATGGTCGGCGCATCCACCACTATGAGGCCCTTGCGCGGATGCCCAATGGCGATAGCCCCTACGAGATGGTGACCTTCGGCGAACAAGTCGGCCTTGCCGAAGAACTTGATCTCTCAGTCTGTCAGCGCGCCATCCTCGCGCTTGGCAAAAGTGCCGCCGGGACCCGGATCGCGATCAACCTGTCAGGCCGGTCGCTGCAGAATTCGCGCTTCCTCGCGAGCCTTGAAAAACTGCTCGAAGATAAGCTCCCGCGCGCCAATGCCGGCCTCGTCATGTTCGAGGTTACAGAATCCAGCACCATTCAAGACCTCGACAAAGCCGCGAATTTTCTTACCGAATTGCGCTTGCGCGGACATCCGATCTGTCTCGATGATTTCGGTGCGGGTGCTGCCGGCTATAATTACTTGCGCCGTATTCGGGTCGACTTCGTCAAGATCGACGGCCCCTTCCTGAAGGCTGCGGTGGCAGGCGACAAGCGCGAACGCGCATTGATCCGGGGCATATCGGCAACCTGTGGCGAGCTTCGCTGCCATACGATTGGCGAGATGATCGAGAATGAAGGCGATGCGAAGGTTGCCATCGAACTGGGCTTGGACTTCGGCCAAGGCTGGCTTTTTGGTAAGGCGGCAGCCTTGCCGCCAATGACCTGAGCCCCCTTCCGAAGAAATTCATTGCCCATTCTGATCGAGCCTCGGTGGCGGGGGATTGTCGCTCTGCGCGACCAGAGCCTCAAGGAACGCGTGCAGCAGCGGCTGATGGCGGTCGCCCGGGGGATGGGCCGCGAAATGCATCGATTTGAATTGATAGGCCTCTGGCTTCAACGTCCGCATCGCACCCTGCGCGGCCCAGGTGTCACCGATATGGCGTGGCAGGAATCCGATAAAACGCCCGGAGAGAATAAGCATTACCTGGGCTTCCATGTGGATCACCATTCCGCTCGCCCGGGGATGATCGACACGATAGAGGTCATCGAGTTGGCGATATCCGCGCACGGAAAATCGTGCGCCCTCGATCAAGTTTTGGGTAATCAAGGCAGCGGGAACGTCGAAAAGCGGATGCCCCCTGCCGCAATAGAGCAAATGCTGCTCATTATGAATCGGCACATAGGTAATATTAGGCGCCTTCTGTGAGAAGGGACCGATCACGATGTCACGCTGGCCATTGGTGATTGCAAGTTCCAGCTCCTGCGGCGTCCCGAGCATCAGGTCGATGAAGACGTTGGAGCCCAAGGTCATAAAGCGATTGATGACGCTTTGCAGAGCGAGATGGGGGCTGGTAACGACACCATCCACAACGCCCACCCGCAACCGACCGACCAACTCGCCATTATAGCCGCCAATACGCTGCTGGAAGGCATCAATATCCGCGAACAGCCGCTTCACGGCGGCATAGGTCTCCTCGCCAAAAGGGGTCAGGCGAAAGCCGCGCCTACCGCGCAGGCACAATGCTCCGCCTAGGGTTTTCTCCAGGGTCGCCAGATGGGTACTCAGCGTCGATTGCGAAAGGTTGAGCGCAATCAGGGCATTGGCAAAATTTCCCGCCTCTACGAGAGTCATAAAGACGCGCAGTAGACGGAGATCGATGTTGTCGAGATGGCGCATGGGCTAGAACGCACTCTGAAGGGGCAAGACTCTGCGCAGATTTTGTGCGCTCGATGATACTTCAATATATTTAGATGTATCATTCGAAAATTCGTAATTTTTGCAAATGTGAAACACGCTCACTGTGTTTGGATTGCCATTCATATTAGCCGGGGTAAGCCATGAACATCACGCGCGGCATTCTAGGAGCAGGCTTGGCGACGGGTCTCCTCTTCGCGAGCGCGTCGGCGAAGGCCGACGACACAATCCGTATCCTGTGTCCAACCTGGTCCGGCTATGCGCCGGTTTTCGTCGCCTCTGATCTTGGCTACTTCAAGGCGCTTGGTATCAGCGTCAGTATCAAGTTCGAGGACGAACGCCCGAACGTGATGGCGGCGATGGCGCGTGGCGACATCGAGATGGACATGCGGACGGCCGGCGAATATCAGGGCCGGCCTCGCGACGAAAACACCCCCGGCATCATCATCGGCACCATCGATGAGTCGCTGGGCGGCGATGGTGTGATCGCCGATGGCGCCATCAAATCGGTTGCCGATCTCAAAGGCAAGACCGTTGCCTCCGAGCCCAATATCCCGGCCCGCCTTCTTCTGCAGCTTGAACTCAAGAAGGTTGGCTTGACGCTGAAGGACCTGAACATCAAGGAAATCGCGTCCGCCGACACCGTTTCGGTGTTCGCCGATTCCTCGATCAGCGCCGTCGCAACCTATCAGCCCTTCCTGTCGCAAGCGCTCAAGACGATCTCCGCGCGCAAGCCGACAGAGTTGATTTCGTCTGCACAATATCCGGGCTACATCGTTGACGTGATCATCGTGCGCCAGGACGACCTCAAGGCCAATCCGGACAAGTACAAGAAGTTCCTGATCGGTATCTATAAGGCGGTCAAATACTTCAGTACCAACAAGGACGACTTCATCAAGCTCGCCGCGCCGCATTACAATCTTTCACCGAAAGATTTCGCGGCCAGCATCGACGGCAGCCTGACCTACACCTCCTACAGCGATACAGCGGACCTGATCGGCAAGCCGGGCGCGCCTGGCAAGCTGTACGGCATCTTCGACACCCTCATGGGCCTGAACCTCGAGAATGGGGCCGCTGACCACAAGCTCAGCGCGGCAAAGGCTATCGATGCCGACATCATGGCCGGCATCTCGGCCTCGGACATTCAATGACCGATCCGGTGGCCCTGCCCCATGCCTCGGCCCCGCGCGATGCGGCGGTCGGGGCGTCGGCGGGGCCAGCGCGCAGGCCCCGCAAGCGAGTCCCGCTGTTCGCGCGATATTTCGCGTTCCGCGCCCCGATCGGCCAGCGCGCCGAAGTGACGATCGGCATCGTCGCGAGCATCATCGTCTTGGCCCTTTGGGAAGTCTCGGTCCGGTACGGCTGGATCAATGCGCTGTTCTTCCCGCCGCCGAGCAACATCGCAGCCACCCTTTGGGGGATGCTGTCCGACGAGAATTTGCTCTATCACACCGGCGTTTCGGTGGCCCGTGTTTGGGGGGCTTTCCTGCTGTCTGCCGTGATGGCGATCCCGCTTGGCATCCTGATGAGCTGCTATCGTTCCGTCGGCGCTGCGTGTGAACCGATTGTTGACTTCATCCGCTACCTGCCGGTTCCCGCCTTGGTCCCGCTCAGCATCATTTGGTTCGGTGTCGGCGAGGAAACCAAGATCTTCCTGCTCTGGCTCGGCACCTTCTTTCAGTTGATCCTGCTGGTTGCAGACGACATGCGTCGGGTCCCGCAGGAATATATCGAAATTGCCCGAACCGTCGGTGCTCGCCCGATCCAGGTCCTGAGCCATGTAGCCTTCCGGGCGATGCTGCCCAATCTTGTCGACAATCTCCGGATTTCGCTCGGCTGGTGCTGGACCTATTTGATTATTGCCGAAATCGTCGCCGCGGATAGCGGCCTTGGTTTCGTCATTTGGACGGCGCGGCGTTATATGCAGACATCGGAAGTCATGGCCGGCGTCGTCACGATCGGCCTGATCGGTCTGGTCTCTGACCAGCTTTTGCGACTGCTTCACCGTCGCATGTTTCGTTACCTGTGAGCACGGCCATGGCATCCGACTATCTCGTCTTCGACGGAATTACCAAGAACTTCGGCGATCTCAGCGTCGTCGCACCAGTTTTCGACCTGTCCGTGAAGCGCAACGAATTCATCGTCTTTCTGGGCCCGTCGGGTTGCGGCAAGACAACCCTCATGCGGATGGTCGGCGGGCTCGATACGCCGAGCGACGGTGAGATCCGGATGGAAGGCGAAGTCATTGAAAAGCCCGATCTGCGCCGCGGCATGGTGTTCCAATCCTATTCGTCGTTCCCCTGGCTGACCGTCGCTGGCAATGTCGATTTCGGCATGAAATACCGCCTCGATCTGACGCCAGCCAAAAAGGCACAGCGCCGTGACCATTATCTCGACATGGTCGGCCTCGCCGATTTTGCCGACACCTTCCCGAACAAGCTCTCAGGCGGGATGCGGCAGCGCATCGCGATTGCACGCACCTTGGCAGCAGGGTCCGAAATCCTGCTGATGGATGAACCCTTCGGGGCCCTGGACGCCCAGCGCCGAGAGGGGCTTCAACTGGAATTGCGTAAAATTCAGGCGCAGGACTCCAAAACCATCATCTTTGTCACCCATGATGTCGAGGAAGCGGTCTTCCTGGCCGATAAGATCGTGGTGTTCACGAAACGACCTGCGCGAATTGCCGAGATCGTTGATGTCGCAGCCGTGTTCGGCAAGGAGCGAACCCTCGAAATGCGCGACAGCGAGACCTTTTTCAAGCTGCGCAATGATGTGCTCCGTATGGTCCGGAAAAGCGCGGGAACCATCCAGTGATGATACCTTCGCCGGGAGCACGCGCCTTCGCCGGTCGCGTCGTCGTCATCACAGGATCGAGCCGTGGCATCGGCCTCGGCATCGCCCGCGCCTTTGCCGAGCAGGGCGCGAGCCTCCATCTGCTTGCCGATGATCCGCAGGTCGAGACGGTCGCGACGGAACTCGGCGGGAAAGGCTATGTCGTCGATATCACGAAGGCCGAGGGCCTGCCCGCCCTGTTCGCGGCGATCGGCCGGATCGACGTACTGATCAACAACGCCGGGTACGAGCGGCTGACCCCTCTGGATGATCCCAGCGCCGAAAACGAAGCCGTTTTCCGCCGCATCATCGACATCAATGTGACCGGGACCTTTATGGTTACCCGGGCAGCCCTGCCGATGCTGGGCCGGGGCAGCAGGATCATCAACACAGCCTCCGTCTGGGCAAGAACGTCGGAGCCGCTCTTCAGCGCCTATGTCGCCTCCAAACATGCCGTCATCGGCTTGACCAAGACCTGGGCGAAGGAACTCGGACCCCACGGGATCAACGTCAACGCCGTCTGTCCCGGCTGGGTCCGCACCGAAGCGTCGCTGCGGTCGCTTGACATCATGGCGGCGCGATCAGGCTGCAGCGAGGGAACGTTGCTCCACAGTATTCTGAAGGCGCAGGCCCTGCCCGGATTGATGGAACCCGCCGACATCGCCGGTACCTATCTTTTTCTCGCCTCCGACCTCGCCGCCAATGTGACCGGTCAGGGCCTTGGCGCTGATCGCGGCGAAGCCCCTCTTTAGCGACACGGGCGAACCAACAAGAACATAAGGAGCATCACGATGGTTGAAAGCGTCTTCATGGCCGAGCTGAGCTGGCCCGAATTTTCCGCCAAGATGGCCGCTGGCGCACCTGTCTTCCTTGCCGTCGGTGCAACGGAACAGCATGGCCCGCATCTGCCGCTGGGCGTGGATGTCATCCTGCCGACGGCAATCGCCGAGCGCGTCGCCCGCAATGTCGGTGGTATCGTCGCCCCGACCATTCCCTATGGCTACAAGTCCCAACCCCGGTCCGGCGGTGGCGAGGCGTTCCCCGGCACGACGAGCCTGAACTCCCAGACCCTGGTCCTCGTGATTCGTGACGTGATCCATAATCTCGGGCTCCATGGTGCCCGTCGCATCGTCATCATCAACGGCCATTTCGAGAACACCTGGCCGATCGTCGAGGCGCTGGACCTCGCGATCCGCGAGCTGAAACATGACGGCATCAATGACATGACGGCGCTCCGGCTCGAATACTGGGATTTCGTCAAGCGCGAGACCTTGGACAAGCTTTTCCCGGAGGGCTTCCCCGGCACTGATCTGGAACACGCAAGCCTGCTCGAGACGTCGATGATGTTGCTGTTCCGGCCCGAACTTGTCGAACTCGACAAGGTTCCGGACGATGGCCCGGCAAAGTTTCCGACCTATGATAGAACCCCGGTCCGCCCCGGCTTTGTCCCGGCCTCAGGCGTCCTGGCGCGGGCGCAGGGTTCCACGGCCGAAAAGGGCAGTTGGCTGGTCGAAGACCATGTCTCGATGATCACCGCAGCGGTAAAGACTGAATTCGGGATCTGAAATGAGCTTCAACCAGCCGCAGGACGCGGCGGTAATCCCTCGCTTTGCCGGGTGGCCCAGCTTCATGCGGCTCCCGTTCGCGACGAGTGCCGCCGGGGCCGATATCGCCCTAGTCGGCGTCCCGTTCGACGGCGGCACGACCAATCGAGCCGGTGCACGCCACGGGCCCAGGGAGATACGCAGCCAGTCGAGTTTCATGCGGCGCGTCCATCACGTAACCCAGGTCGCGCCCTATGATCTGGTCAATGTTGTCGATGCCGGCGACTCACCCGTCAATCCGCTTGATCTCATGGATTCGCTGCGCCTGATTGAGGCGTTTTTTCGCGACATCCGCAGCCATGGTGCCCGTGCGATAGCCGCCGGCGGCGATCATCTGGTGACCCTGCCGATCTTACGCGCGCTCGCCACCGACGGGCCGATCGGCATGGTCCATTTCGACGCCCATTCCGATACCAACGACCGCTATTTCGGCGACAATCTCTACACCCACGGCACGCCCTTCCGTCGCGCGGTCGAGGAGGGGCTGCTTGACCCGAAGCGCGTCGTCCAGATCGGGATTCGGGGGTCGATCTACGATTCAAGCGACCTCGACTTCGCGGTCAGCAATGGCTTCCGCATCGTCTTCATGGAGGAATTCGCAGAGCGCAAGCCCGAAGAGATCATGGCCGAGGCGCGCTCGATCATCGGCGACCAACCTGTCTATGTCTCATTCGATGTCGATGCGCTCGACCCCTCGATGGCACCGGGCACCGGCACGCCCGAGATCGGCGGCATCACCACGTTCGAGGCCATGCGGATGCTGCGCTGCCTGCGCGGCCTGCCGATCATTGGTGCCGATGTCGTTGAGGTCTCACCGCCATTCGACGTCTCCAATACCACCTCTTTGGTGGGTGCAACGATGATGTTCGAATTGCTGTGCCTGATGGCCGAAGTGATCGCGGCCAACCGAACGACCGTCTGAGGAGGGAACTCGATCATGGCCCATGGATATGAAAGCGGCCGTCTGGATCTGCCTTTTGTTGGACTATGCACCTTCGGCAAATGCCAACCCTGTCTGGACTGGGACAAGATCGACGCCGATGTCGCGATCCTTGGCATCCCTTATGACATGGGGACGCAATATCGCGCCGGGGCTCGCTTCGGCCCCCGCGCCATCCGCGAGGCTTCTACCCTGTTCTCGTTCGGCCACGGCGGTGCCTACGATCATGAGGACGACACCATTTATCTGCCGCGAGACAAGGTCAGGATCGTCGATATCGGCGATGCGGATATCGTCCATACCGATACCGCGCAGAGCCACGCCAACGCCGAATACGCGGTTCGCAAAATACTGGAAAAGGGTGCGCTGCCCGTCGTGCTCGGCGGCGATCACGCCATCAACATCCCCTGTATCCGCGCCTTTCGCGATCAGGCACCGATCCATATCGTCCATATCGACGCCCATCTCGATTTCGTCGATGAGCGCCATGGCGTCCGCGAAGGCCACGGCAACCCGCTGCGCCGCGCCGCTGAGGAGTCACACGTCACGGGGATGACCCAACTCGGCATCCGCAACGTCTCCTCGACGGCACGCGAAGGCTATGACGATGCCCGCGCCCGCGGCTCGACAATCCTCTCCGTCCGGCAGGTTCGCAAGCTCGGGACCGATGGCGTGCTGGCGATAATCCCGTCCGGCGTGCGATATTATGTGACCATCGACATCGACGGCTTCGACCCCTCGATCGCGCCGGGCACCGGAACGCCGAGCCATGGCGGCTTTCTCTATTACGAAGTGATGGAAATCCTTCAGGGCCTCGTCAAACAGGGCGACATCGTCGGCATTGACCTGGTCGAGGTCGCGCCCGCCTACGACCCCTCGGGTATCACCGGCTTTCTGGCCGCGCAGGTCCTGCTGAACCTGCTCGGCTATATCTTCGCAGAAAGGCACAGGAGATGACTCCCAGCCGCGACACCACCGAAGCGATCTGCGCCGACATCATCGCCACGTCGGCAAGGCCGCTGGCACAAGCGCAGACCCTGCCGCGCGCAGCATATCTGAGCGAGGGATATTTCGCCCACGAGGTCGAACATGTCCTGTCGGCGAGTTGGATGTGCGTCGCGCATGTCTCGCAACTGCCTCAGATTGGCAGCTATCTTGCGCTTGATCTGCTGAACGAACCTCTCGTCGTGGTTCGCGGCAATGATAATGCGGTCCGGGTCCTGTCCCGCGTCTGCCCTCATCGCGCGGCCGATATCCTTCATAGCTGCTTCGAAACGCCCGAGCAGGCCGTCACCACCCGGTTCCTTTGCCCCTATCATGCCTGGGCGTTCAGTCTCGAAGGCAAGAAGCTCGCATCCATGCACATGGATAAGGCAGAAGGTTTCGACAAGGGCGAATGGAACTTGAGCGAAATCCGCTCCGCCGTTTGGCATGGCTTCGTGTTCGTCAATCTGGATGGCAAGGCAAGCCCGTTGGCAGAACAATACGCCAAGTTCGGCGAAGCGATCTCGCCCTGGAGCACGGCCGAGATGGAAGTCGCCATAAGCCTCGAATGGGAATGCGACTTCAACTGGAAGGTCATGGTCGAGAACTGGATCGAGTCCTACCACCATATGGGCGCCCATGTGCAGACGCTGCAGGTGACCATGCCCGCGCGCAGCACCTGGACCGAGCCGGAACAGCCCTCTTTCATCCATTGTCATCTGCCGTTCAGACCCTCCAACGCGGCTGAAATCCGCACCGCCGTGGCTGAAGGACAGACAATGCCCGGGTTCACGGCAATCGCGGGACTCCCGGTCGAGCGGCAGGTCGAATGGGGCCTTTATCTCGGCCATCCCTGCTTCATGTTCCTGACGATGCGGGACCGCGTCCTGTGGTACCGGCTGCAGCCGATCTCAGCCGAACGCTGCAAACTCCTGACGATGACCCTTGTCTCGAAAGAGGCGAAACTGGCCCCTGATTATGACGCGACCATCGTCGCGGAGACCAAGATGCTCGCCGATTTCCATCTCGAAGACATGGCGGTCAACACGGCGGTTCAGGCGGGCTTGCGCTCCAGACACGCGGTGCGCGGACGCTTGAGCCATCTTGAGGAACCGGTCTGGATGATCCAGCGGTTCATCGCTTCCCATCTTCAGCAAACCCCCTCACGACAGGCCGCCGAATGAGCTTCCGTATGCTTCACACCAAGGCCATCGTCACCGGGGCATCAAGCGGGATCGGCTTCGCGATCGCACAGGCGTTGACCGGACTCGGCGTCAACGTCATCGGCCTCGATATCGCGCCCGCCCCGGCGGCCGCGATATTCACGGTCGAGCGGGCCGACCTGACGGTTGAAAGCGATATCGTCGCCGCTGTCGCCGCCATTGCCGACCGTCTGGGTGGCCTGAACCTGCTGGTCAATTGCGCAGGGGTCGAGCTTGATGCCCCGATCACGGCGCTCAACATCGCCGATGTCGATCGTATGTTCTCGATCAATGTTCGTGGGGCGATGATCGTAACCCGCGAGGCGCTGCGCTATATGCCGAGCGAAGGCCGGGACGCCGGCCGCATCATCAACATCGCGTCCGAGCTTGCCTTTCTCGGCCGCGCAGGGGCTTCGGCCTATACCGCGACCAAAGGGGCGATGTTGTCTCTTGCGCGATCCTGGGCGCGCGAGTTGGCCCCCCGGATTCTCGTGAACGCCGTGGCCCCCGGCCCCATTGACACCCCCCTGCTTGGGTTTGCCAAGATGACCGAAAGCCAGCAGGCCCTCGAGCAGGACAATCCGCTTGGGCGGATCGGCCAGCCCCATGAGGTGGCAGCCGTCGTCGCCTTTCTCGCCAGCAGCGGCGCCAGCTTTGTTACCGGCCAGTGCTACAACGCCGATGGCGGCGCGGCGATGCACTGACGATGGCACATGAACTCCAGCTATCGAAGATAATGCCGAGCAATTTCGGTCCGATCGATCGCGTTGCGCTTGCACAGGCCCGGATCGATCTTGCCGCGTGCCTGCGCTGGGCCGTGCGGCTCAAATTCGATGAGGGCATCTGCAATCATTTCTCGGCGATGGTGCCGGGACGCGACGATCTCTTCCTGGTCAATCCCTATGGCCTCATGTTCCGCGAGATCACGGCGTCCAGCCTGCTGCTGTGCGATTTCGAGGGCACTGTCCTTGAGGGCGACGGCAAGCCGGAGGCGACCGCGTTCTTCATCCACGCCCGACTTCACAAGAACATGCCCCGCGCCCGCGCCGCCCTGCATACCCATATGCCCAACGCCACGGCACTCGCCATGATCGAGGGAGAGCCTCTGTCCTGGGCCGGTCAGACAGCGCTGAAATTCTATGGCCGCACCATCGTTGACGAGGTCTATAACGGCCTCGCCCTTGACGAACGCGAGGGCGACCGCATCGCCGCAGCGATGGGCAATGCCGATATCGTATTCTTGAAAAATCACGGCGTCATGACCGTGGGACCGACGATCGCCGAGGCCTGGGACGACCTTTACTATCTTGAACGCGCCGCCGAGGTTCAGATCAAGGCGCTCAGCACGGGGCGCCCCCTGCGCCCTGTCAATCCTGATGTAGCCCGCCGCACCGCCGAACAGATCCGGGTCGGCGATCCCGAAAGCGCCCGCCTTCACCTTGAAAGCATGAAGCGGGTGCTGATGCGCGAGGAACCTGACTTCGCCACCTGACCATCAGACATACCCGGTTGCCGGAGAGTTTGCCCATATTTTCCGCTACACTTTGATCTCATGGCGGGCACGATTAGTTTTTACTCAATTCGAGCTCCCATCATAAAACCAGCGTAACGGCCTTCCCTCGTGGGAAATACGGCGGATCGGCTTGGACAGCGGCCGCGCCGCGCCTGCCCGGCACATCGCTTGCTAGTCATACCCCAGATGTGAACGCGTGCGCACAAGGGGATGTCTGATGAACATGATCTCGCGTCCTCCCCGGAAACTGGTGGTGGTCGGCAACGGCATGGCCGGAGTGCGGGCGGTTGAGGAAATTCTCGCCCGCGCACCCGGCAGCTTCGCCATCACCGTGTTCGGCGCCGAGCCTGAGGTGAATTACAATCGCATCATGCTCTCCCCACTGCTTGCGGGGGAGAAGCGCTTTGACGAGATCGTGATCAATGACCGCGCCTGGTATGAGGCGCAAGGGATCGAGCTCATCGCGGGCGAGGCCGTGATTGAGATCGATCGCGCGGCGAAGACCGTACGGGGCGAAAGCGGTACCCGCCGGGCCTATGACGTGCTGCTGCTCGCCACCGGCTCCAACCCCTTCATCCTGCCCGTGCCGGGGATCAATCTGCCGGGTGTGGTCACGTTCCGCAATGTGGCCGATGTCGGAGCCATGCAGGAGGCGGCAAAGCATCATCACCAAGCCGTCGTTATCGGCGGCGGATTGTTGGGGCTTGAGGCAGCCCACGGTCTCAAGCGCAACGGGATGGACGTCACGGTTGTCCATCTGATGCCGAACCTGATGGAACGCCAGCTCGATACGGCCGCGGCGCATCTGCTGGCGCGCGATCTCGAGGACAGAGGCATCAAGGTGTTACTCGACACAAGGACAACGGCGCTGCTGGGCAATGATCGCGTCGAGCGGGTCGCCTTCGCCGATGGCCGTGAGATCAGGGCTGATCTTGTCGTCCTCGCCGTCGGCATCCGCCCCAATATCGATCTGGCGCGTGAGGGTGGCCTTGCCTGCAATCGCGGCATCGTGGTCGATGACGGCCTGTACACGTCAGATCAGAGCATCTTCGCGATCGGCGAATGCATCGAGCATAATGGCGTGTGCCACGGCCTTGTCGCGCCGATCTGGGACATGGCGAAGGTTGTCGCCGATAATATCACCGGTATGGCTCAATCCGTTTTCTCCGCCAGCATCACGGGAACACGATTGAAGGTAACCGGGATCGACATGTTCTCCGCCGGGAATTTCCTTGGCGGCGGCGATACCGAGGATATCGTCTTCCGCGATGCCGCCCGTGGCGTCTACAAACGGCTGGTGATCGAGGAGAACCGGCTGGCCGGGGTTATCTGCTATGGCGATGCGACGGATTCCGGTTGGTATCTTCAGATGCTGCGCGACGGCACGAATATCGAAAATCGGCGCGAGACCCTCATCCTCGGGCCTGGTTTCGGCACCGACGGTATCTCGACGCACGCCCCAGGAGATATCGCGGCCCTGTCGGACGCGACGGAGATTTGCGGCTGCAACGGCATCTGCAAGGGCAAGATCCTGGCCGCGATCGATACCCATCGGCTGACGACCATTGACGGCGTCCGTGCCCATACGAAGGCCTCCGCCTCCTGCGGCAGTTGCACACCGCTGGTCGAGCAATTGTTGATGCTTGCTGTCGGCGATGGGTTCGAGAAAGCAACGGTCAAACCGCTGTGCACGTGTACCGATCTCAGCCACGAGATCGTGCGGGCACAGATTCCAACGCTCGGCCTGAAGAGCATCCCGGCGCTTATGCAGGCTTTATGCTGGAAGACGCCGGATGGTTGTGCCACCTGCCGACCGGCGCTTAACTTCTATCTGCTGTGCGCCTGGCCCGGCGTCTATGTCGATGACCCGCAATCGCGTTACATCAACGAACGCCATCACGCCAACATCCAGAAGGACGGAACCTACTCCGTCGTGCCCCGGATGTGGGGCGGGCTGACGACGGCAAAGGAGCTGCGCGCCATTGCCGATGTCGTTGACAAATACGAGATCCCGACAGTCAAGGTCACGGGCGGCCAGCGCATCGACCTGCTGGGCATCCGAAAGGAACAGCTGCCCGATGTCTGGCGCGACCTCAACGCCGCCGGGATGGTCTCGGGCCATGCCTATGGCAAGGCGTTGCGCACGGTCAAGACCTGCGTCGGATCGGAATGGTGCCGTTTCGGCACGCAGGATTCGACCGGGATGGGCGTCGCGCTGGAGCGGATGACCTGGGATTCCTACCATCCCCACAAGGTCAAACTCGCGGTCTCAGGCTGTCCACGCAACTGTGCCGAGGCAACGATCAAAGATTTCGGCGTTGTCGCGGTTGAGAGCGGCTGGGAACTGCACGTCGCAGGCAATGGCGGCATCAAGGTGCGCGTGACCGATTTCCTCTGCAAGGTCGAGACCGAGGACGAGGTGCTCGAATATTGCGGGGCCTTTCTCCAGCTCTATCGCGAGGAGGCCCGATATCTCGACCGCACAGCGCATTGGGTCGAGCGCGTGGGGATCGACTATGTCAAGCAGCGTGTGGTTGAGGACAAGGTGGGCCGCGCCGGGCTCTACGCGCGCTTTCTTCATTCACAGAGCTTCAACCAAAAGGACCCCTGGTCGGCGCAGGCCAGCGAGGCGCTGAAGGCGCGTGAGTTCCGCGTGCTTGCCGAGGTGGAGTAAGTCGGATGAGCGACCTCCCGAGCGAAATCGTCTGGGTTGATGTCGGCAGCATCGACGAAATCCGGCCGCTCGGGTCGCGGATCGTGCGCACGGGTGACGGCGATATCGCCCTGTTTCGCACGGCCGATGATCACGTCTTCGCCCTTCACGACCGTTGTCCGCATAAGGGCGGACCTTTGTCGCAGGGGATCGTCCATGGTCGCAGCGTGACCTGCCCGCTTCACGCCTGGGTAATCGATCTTGCCTCGGGCGAGGCCGCAGCGCCCGATAAGGGCTGCGCCCATACGGTCAAGACCCTGCTGATCGGCGACCGCATCCAACTGCCGCTTGGTGCCAGAGCCCAGACCGGTTTGAGCTAACGTCAGCATCGATCTGGACCACTGGGATCGCTTGCGACCTTGCGTGACGAGGCTAATTACGGCTTTTGTAATCCGGAAGTGCGGGAGAGCCTGCGCCCGAGTACGAGTCACATGAGCCAGAATCCTTTTCCGATCTTCCTCTCGCTTGCAGAGTCCAGCGTGCTGATCGTTGGCGGCGGCGACATGGCCGTTGCCAAGCTACGCTTGCTGCGCCCGACGGGCGCCCGAATTGTGGTGGTCGCCGCCGCGCCTTCGGCGGAAATGATCGTTGCGATCAAGGATGCGGGGGGCCGAGTTGCGTCATCGCGACTTCATTGCTTCGGACCTTGACGCGGTAAGGCTGTGCTTTGTTGCGCTCGACGAGGTCGAGGCCACTGCCCGCATCGTCGGGCAGGCGCGCGACCGTGGCATTCTTGTCAACGCCGTCGATCGCCCGGCCTTGTGCGATTTCACCGTCCCCGCCGTCGTTGATCGGAGCCCCGTTACGATCGCGATTTCGACGGGTGGGGCCGCCCCCGCCCTGGCGCGCGATCTGCGCCGCCGCATCGAGACGATCATTCCATCGGCCTACGGCAGGCTTGCCACAATCTGTCGGCGTTGGCGCGAGCGCGTTGCCACCGCCGTGCCCGACCCGGCGCGACGCCGACGGATGTGGGATTCCGTGCTCGATGACGCCGAGGCGATGCTCGCCGGCACCGAAACAGAGGCCGAGGAACGCATATCCCGCGCGCTCGATGCCGCCATCGATGCACAAGCTTCCCTGCTGAAGGGCCGCGTCAGTCTGGTCGGCGCCGGGCCTGGCGATCCCGAACTTCTAACCCTCAAAGCGCTTCAGGCGATCCAGCGTGCCGATGTCATTTTATATGACCGGCTTATCGATCACGCAATCCTCGACCTTGCCCGCCGTGGCGCCCGACGGATTGACGTGGGCAAACGCTGCGCCAATCACGTCATGAGCCAGGCTGCTATCAACGAGCTTCTCATGACGAGCGCACAATCCGGCGAGCATGTTGTGCGGCTGAAAGGAGGAGATCCCTTTATCTTTGGTCGTGGTGGCGAGGAGATTATCGCACTGCGTCAGGCCGGTCTCACCGTCGAAGTTATTCCCGGCGTGACCGCGGCCTGTGCCGCGGCAGCGCGACTTGGCATTCCGCTGACTCATCGGGAACTCTCTCATGGCGTTCATTTTCTGACCGGCCACGGCAAAGACGGCGGACTGGCACCCCATGACTGGGACGCGATGGCGTCGTCCGCGGGCACGCTGGCGGTCTATATGGGCGCTAATACCGCACCGCTGCTTTCGGCCCGGCTGATCGCAGCGGGGATGGCGACGGACACGCCTGCGCTGGCGATCGAGAACGCAACCATGCCCGATGAACACGTTGTCGTCGGCACGCTCGCCTCTCTGCCCGTGCAGATGAGGGACACCGGGCTCGGGGGCCCGACCCTGATCCTCATCGGTGCCGTGGTCGCGCTCCGCAATCCGGCCAGCAATGAGGATGTAACGGCAATCGCAGGGGCATGAAGCTCAACGAGGATTACGTCTCCGCCCCTGATTCTGCTATGACGTAGACGCGCAGACCAAGACCTGCTTGGGTTTGCGCGAAAACCGGTGCCGTCGTGGGGCGGGAGCGGGTTATCACGATATCGTGTTGGGGGATCGCATGCGGCTGGGTGAACTTCTCGTGGGTCGTGGCCTGGTGACCGTGGCCCAGATCGAACAGGCGACCGAACGTCAGCGTACCGAAGGCGGGCGGCTCGGCGAGAACCTCATCGCCCTCGGCCTCATGACCGAGGAACAGCTCGAATCGGTGATCCACGACACGCCTGTCTCACCCCGCAACGTGGCGGAAACCGGAATTTCGCAGGCTAACCTTTTGGCGTTGATGCTGAAGTTCATGCTGCAGCAATCCTGCGAGACGGTGATGGATCTCTCCGATCGGATGATGCTGCTGTCACAGGTCGTGCAGGAGTTGATCGAAGACGCCACACAGAAGAAGCTGATCCAGGCAACCGGCTCGATCGCGGTCGGCATCGTTTCACACATCCGCTATTCGTTGAGCGATCGCGGCCGCATGGCGGCGATGGAAGCACTCGCCCACAACCAGTATCTCGGGCCCGTGCCCGTCCCACTTGCCGCGTATCAAGGCCAGATTCTGCGCCAACGCATCACCAACGAGGTGACCGACGCCGAGGCCTTCCGCAAATGTTTTGAAGGTCTGATCATCCCCGAGCATTTCCTGCGCAAGATCGGCCCCGCCGTGAATGCCGGTCGCACCGTGCTGCTGTTTGGCCCACCGGGAAACGGCAAGACGACAATCGCGACCAAAATCGCCGGGCTGTTCAAGCACATCGTCTATGTGCCCTATGCCGTCGAAATCGATGGGCAGATCATGAAGGTGTTCGATCCTGCGGTTCATATCCGTAAGGTCTCCGAAACCGACGCGGCGCTCCTGGCAGCCCAGGGCGGCGTGCGGCGCGAGCAGTTCGACCAGCGCTGGGTCGCCTGCAAACGCCCCGTCGTGGTGGCTGGCGGCGAACTCACCCTGGAGATGCTGGATCTGCAGATGAGCGCCGAGGCGCATTTCTACGAAGCGCCGCTGCATATCAAGGCGCTCAACGGCGTCTTCATCATCGACGATTTCGGTCGTCAGCAGGTAACGCCCGAGGCCCTGCTGAATCGGTGGATCGTGCCGATGGAAAGCCGGGTCGATTTCATGAAGCTCAACACCGGCAAGAGCTTCTATATTCCGTTCGACGAGTTGCTGATCTTCTCGACCAATCTTGCGCCCGACGATCTGATGGATCCGGCGTTCCTGCGTCGCATTCCCTACAAGATCAAGCTGTTCGAGCCGACCCAGGACGAATACCGCCAGATCTTCAACGGCATCGCGCGCGCCGTCGGTCTTGAGCTGACGGATGACATCTTCGAGTTCATCATCCAGCAACTGACGGTCGAAAACAGCTACGCCCTGGCCTATTACCAGCCGAAGTTCATCTGCGACCAGATCATCGCCGCCTGCAAATACGAAGGTGTCCCGCCGCGCTTCACACAGGAGCTTGTGACCGAGGCACTGTCAAACCTTTACGTCCAGATCGCCACCAAGCTGGCCGCCAAGGCCGAGGCAGAACAGCGCGCGGGATCACCGCACGCGGCCTGAGGCCCAGCGGGCAGGGCCATAGCCTCACATGTTGGGGTAGTTCGGCCCCCCGCCACCTTCGGGAACGACCCAGTTGATATTCTGGGTGGGGTCTTTGATATCGCAGGTTTTGCAGTGGACGCAGTTCTGCGCGTTGATCTGCAGCCGCGGCTTCGTCGTCTGGTCGATGATTTCGTACACGCCTGCCGGGCAGAAATGCTGCTCAGGCGAGCCGTAGGTGTTCCAGTTGACGCTGATCGCGATATCCGGGTTCTTGAGCTGCAGATGGACCGGCTGATTTTCCTCGTGATTGGTGTTCGAGATGAACACCGAGGACAGACGATCAAAACTCACGACGCCATCGGGCTTGGGATACTTGATCGGGGTGATTTCGGTCTTTTTCTTCAGGGTTTCGTTGTCACCATGGTGATAGCGGAAGGTCCAGGGCGCGCGACCTGCAAACAGATAGGTATCGATGGCGGAATAGGCGATACCGCCCAGCAGACCCCATTTGGCGAATGAGGGGCGGATATTGCGCGCCTTGACCAACTCGTCCCAGAGCCAGGTCTTCTCGAGCGGCGCCCGGTAATCCGCTGACACTGAATCGTTATCGAGGTTGTTGAAGATGGTCTCGGCAGCCGTCATCGCCGATTTCATCGACGTGTGCGTCCCCTTGATCTTCGGCGTGTTGAGAAAGCCGGCAGCGCAGCCGACCAGGCAGCCGCCAGGAAAGCTCAGATTCGGGATCGCCTGCAGCCCACCCTCGTTCAGGGCGCGGGCGCCATAGGAGATCCGGCGGCCACCCTCAAAGGTGGAACGAATCGCGGGATGGGTCTTGTAGCGCTGGAATTCCTCGAACGGCGACAAGGTCGGGTTCTGGTAGTCGAGCCCGACGACGAAACCCACGGCGACCTGGTTGTTTTCAAGGTGATAAAGGAACGAGCCGCCATAGGTCGAGGTATCGAGCGGCCAGCCCACAGTATGGATGATCAGGCCCGGCTGATGCTTAGCGGGATCGATCTCCCACAATTCCTTGATGCCGATGCCGTAACTCTGCGGATCGACACCATCGCGCAGATTGAAATGCGCGCTCAACTGCTTCGACAACGAACCTCGGCAACCTTCTGCGAAAACCGTGACCTTGCCATGAAGTTCCATGCCGGGTTGATAGGCCTCGGTATGCTCCCCCTCGCGACCGACACCCATGTCGCCGGTGGCAACCCCCTTGACCCGCCCCGTCTCGTCGAACAGGACCTCGGCGGCGGCGAAGCCTGGATAGATTTCGACACCAAGCTCCTCCGCCTGGGTGCCCAGCCAACGCGCGAAATTGCCAAGGCTGATGATGTAATTGCCGTGATTATGCATCTGCGGGGGATTGGGTAGGGTAATCGACTTGGTCTCGGTCAGAAACAGGAAGCGATCTTCCGTGGCCGGCGTGTTGAGCGGGGCGCCGCGCTCCTTCCAGTCGGGGATCAGTTCGTTGAGGGCGGTGGGCTCAAGGCAGGCACCCGAAAGGATATGAGCGCCAACCTCGGAGCCTTTTTCCAGAACGCAGACGGAGACCTCCCGGCCTGCCTCGGCGGCGAGTTGTTTGAGCCTGATCGCCGCGGTCAGTCCGGCTGGGCCGGCGCCGACGATGACGACATCATATTCCATCGACTCACGAGACATCGCTCTTCCCCGTTCCTGATTCGCACGCGCGTATCGGTATTTCTGCTGTTACCTACGGGCATATAGCCTTCCCAATCCTGGGTGACAATCTTTTCGACCGGATTCCACTGCAAGATTGACGTATACGTCACCATTGATTTTGTCATGTCATTATTTTGATCGACTTATGTTCGATATAATATATTCACTGCCGAGGCGCAAATCGAAATGCTTGTCGAGACCATTGCACCCGCCGTTCCCGCCGCATTACAAGGGGCGGACAGGCGAACCATGACAATGACAACTGATCCTCACCCCCCCCTTACTCAGGCCACGCGTGACCTCGCCGATGAGACCGCAACGGCGGGCTTGGCGCGGGCACTGGCATCCTGTGCGAGAGCTGGCGACGTCATCGCCCTCACCGGCAATCTTGGCGCCGGCAAAACCAGCTTTGCCCGCGCCTTCGTTCGCGCCTTCCACGGGCGAGAGCATGAAGAGGTCCCCAGTCCAACATTCACTCTGGTCCAGACCTATCCGGGTCAACGGGGCGAGCTCTGGCATGTTGATGCCTATCGCCTCCGGGCTCCGGACGAAATCCTTGAGCTTGGCCTCGATGATGCGTTTCCCGACGGCATCATATTGATTGAATGGCCGGAACGATTGGGCGCACATCTGCCGCGACGACGGCTTGATATCAGCCTGTCTCATGGGCCAACGGAGACGTCGCGCCAGGCGATTTTGAAGGACCAAGGCGGTGGCGACTGGTGCCAGCGGCTGGGAGAAAGCGAGGTGACCCAATGACGGACCGCGAAGGCATGCGCCTGGCCTTCATCGACTCTGCCGGTTGGACGGATGCGACCATCACCGCCTTGCCCGGAGACGCCTCGTTTCGCCGTTATTTCCGCCTCGCCGGCCCTCTGGGCAAAACCATGCTGATGGACGCGCCTCCGCCACAGGAAGATGTAAGGCCTTTCCAGACGATCGCCGCGATCCTTGCCGATCTGAAGCTTTCCGCCCCGGTCATCCATGCCGCGGACCCGGAGGCAGGCTTCCTGTTGCTGGAAGACCTTGGCGATTCGACCTACACAAGGTTGATTGCTGACGGCCATGACGAAGCGGCACTCTATCGCCTCGCAGGGGACACTCTGGCCGACCTGCATCGTCGCTTTGAGCTTAGCCAAGAGAGGGCTGTGCCACCCTATAGCGATGATGTTTTCTTGCGTGAAGTAGCGCTCTTGACGGACTGGTACCTGCCCGAGTTCTCCGGGGCGGCGACACCCGAGGTGGTCAGGGATGACTATCTGGCTCGCTGGGCGAGCGTTCTGCAGTACGCGCGTGATGTCCCGGACACCCTGGTATTGCGCGATTATCACATCGATAACCTGATGCTGCTGCCCGAACGAGAGGGTGTCCGCGCCTGCGGATTGCTTGATTTCCAGGATGCGCTGATCGGACCCATCACTTACGACATTATCTCACTCATCGAGGACGCACGCCGCGATGTCTCTCAACCGGTCGTCGATGCGGTGGTCGAGAGATACCTCGCGGCAAATCCCGCGATCGATCGAGACGCTTTCGAATGTTCCCTCTCGATCCTCGGCGCCCAGCGTCACGCCAAGGTCATCGGGATCTTCTGTCGGTTGATGCGGCGCGATGGTAAACCAGTGTATCTCAGGCACCTGCCACGGCTTTGGCGTCTGCTCGAGCGACAACTCGCGCATCCAGTCTTGGCGCCGGTTCGCGACTGGTTTGACACGATGATTCCGCCAATGTTGCGAGGGATCCCCGCAGGATTGGCATGCTCGTCGGTCGTTTGATTTATTTTATTAAGCGTTTTCAAAAAGTTGAGTATCACGACCCATGAGTATTCAGGTCAAGACAGCGATGGTCCTCGCGGCAGGAAGGGGGGAACGGTTACGGCCGATCACCGACCGCATCCCGAAACCCCTGGTGACGCTTGGGGGCCGCACCCTTCTCGACCACGCCATCGATCGACTCGAGACAGCGGGCGTGGAGCGCGTCGTCGTCAATGTCCATTACCTGGGCGAGCAGATCGTGGCGCAGCTGGACCGGCGGAACAGTCCTAAGATTCTGATTTCGCGGGAACCATCGCTTCTCGAGACGGGCGGCGGCATCGTCAACGCCCTGCCCTTGTTGGGGAGCGAGCCTTTTTTCGCTGTCAACGCCGATAGCTATTGGCTGGACGGCACCGTCAGCGCGCTTGGTCGCCTCGCCGCCGCATTCGACCCGGAAACGACCGACGCCGTCCTGCTGCTGCAGCGAACCGTGAGCGCCGTCGGTTATGACCACGAGGAGGGCGATTTCATGCTCGACCCGCTCGGCGTCCCCGCACGTCGGGGAGAAAGCGAAATCGCGCCATACCTTTTCGCGGGCATCCAATTGCTTTCGCCCAAGCTCTTCGTCGAGCCACCCCCCACCCCTTTCTCGCTCAACCGCATTTATGACGCCGCGCTGGACGCTGGTCGGCTGCGCGCCGTGGTCCATGACGGCGAATGGTATCATGTCAGCACGCCCGATGGCCTGGCCCTCGTGGAGGCCAGACTGGAACTGCGCCGTACTGAGCATTGAGCGCGGATGTCGGCGATGGCAGAAGGTGCAATCAACGTCTTCACCATCGCCGGTGATCAACCTTTCCTTGATCGCCTCGCCGAGGGCATCAGCGCCCGTCATGGGGCGACACCCTTAGGACTTGCCGCCGTCAGCGTGATCCTGCCGACGAGACGCGCCTGTCGCGGCCTGCATGATGCCTTCTTGCGGCTTTGCGGTGGCCAGCCGGCCCTACTGCCCCGGTTCTTGCCCCTTGGTGACCTCGACGCAGAGGAACTCGACCTTACGCTTGGGGATAAAAGCGGGAACAGCCTCGCCATTCCGCCCGCATTGCCGGAGATGCGCAGGCGCCTGCTGCTGATCCGCTTGATCCTACGTTGGGGCCAGCAGACCGGCCATGGACCGATCCTGCCCGCGCAAGCAGCCGTGCTGGCCCGCGATCTGAGCCGGTTGCTCGATCAGGTCCAGACCGAGCGCCTCGGATTTGAGGCCCTAAACAGCATCGTGCCGGACGAACTCGCCGAGCATTGGAAGATAACCCGCGAATTCCTCGAGATCGTGACGTCGGCCTGGCCCAAGGTCCTGGACGCCTATGACGCGCTTGACCCTGCCGCGCGACGGAACCAATTGATCGAAGGGCAGATCGCCGCCTGGCGCTTGCAGGCGCCACCCCATCCCGTGATCGCCGCCGGTTTCGCAGCCGCCAGTCCCGCCGCAGGCGATCTGCTGGCCTACCTTGCCCATCAGGCCAATGGCGCGGTCGTGCTTCCGGGTGTCGATACCCAGGCCGACGATGCGCTGTGGGCCGCGATCGGCAGCGATCCGACCCATCCTCAATACGGACTTCATCACCTCCTGCTGGGGCTGGGGACAACCCATGACAGCCTGAAGCTCTGGTCGGGGGAAGCCCGGCAGTCGCCCCGGATTCGGCTGGTCAGCGAGATCATGAGACCGGCATCTGTCAGCGACAGATGGACCGAACTCGGCCATCTCGACGCCACAAGCCTTGACGGTATTGCGCGGTATGACTGCGCCGGTGCCCAGGAGGAAGCGGGCGTCATCGCCCTGCTGCTGCGGGAGCAACTGGAGACACCGGGCGCGACTGGAATACTGGTGACACCGGATCGCGGCCTGGCGCGCCGTGTCGCGGCCGAACTCAAACGGTGGGAGATCGACATCGATGATTCCGCCGGTATCGCGCTTAACCTGTCGCCGCCCGGCGTGTTCCTTCGCCTGATCGCGCAGGCGGCCGCCGAACATCTTGCGCCGATTCCGCTGCTGGCCCTGCTGAAGCACCCGCTGGCCGGGCTTAATTATGAAACCGGCGTGCTGCGTGGCCTGGTTCGCCGGTTCGAGATCCAAAGCCTGCGGGGGCCACGTCAGGCACCCGGACTGGCAGGGCTGGCGGCGCTGACCCACGCGGGCGCCGAGCCCGATATAGCGGCGATGCTGGATCGTCTTGCCACGACGATGGCACCGTTTCTCGACCTGATCGCACGACCATCCGTGAGTCTCCACGATCTCCTGACTGCTCATATCGAGGCGGCCGAACGGCTTGCCGGGACCGAAGCCCAAAATGGCACCGACCGGCTCTGGGATGAAGAGGCGGGCGCCGCCCTGGCTGATTTCGTCAGCGAATTACGGGAATCGGCCGCCGACTTCGTACCGCTGTCGGGCGACGACTATCCGGTCCTGCTGGAGACATTCCTTGCCGGCGGCACCGTCCGTCCTCGTTTCGGTAAACACCCGCGCCTGCAAATCCTCGGCACGCTCGAAGCCAGGCTTCAACATGCCGATCTGATGATCCTGGGGGGTCTCAACGAAGGGGTATGGCCTGCGGACCCAGGGCAGGATCCCTGGATGTCACGGCCGATGCGAAGGAGTTTCGGTCTGCCACCGGTAGAAGCCCAGATCGGTCTCGCCGCCCATGACCTGGCTGCCGGCCTGATGGCCAGGCAAGTCGTTCTGACACGGGCTCTCCGGGTCGATGGCGCCCCGACGGTGCCGTCGCGCTGGCTGTTGCGACTGGAGACGGTGTTGAAGGCAAGCGGCCTTATACTGGCCGCAGCGAAGCCTGTCATCACATGGCAGGACTTGCTTGATCGACCGGACAGGATCACACGGCTTGATCCACCCGCACCCTGCCCGCCGGCAAGCGCCCGGCCCCGATCGCTGTCAGTGACGGAAATCGAAACCTGGCGCCGCGACCCTTACGCAATCTATGCCAAACATATTCTTGGACTGACCAGCCTGGACCCGATCGACCAGGATCCAGGCGCCGCGGATCGCGGCAGCTTCATCCATCAGGCCCTTGATCGCTTTCTTCAGATTAAGCCGCACCCGACGGGAGATGCGGCGTTGGCGGCCCTGCTCGATTGCGGACGCGAGGCATTCGGCGACACCCTGGATCAGCCAGGAATCTGGGCATTCTGGTGGCCGCGTTTTGAGCGCATCGCATCCTGGTTCCTTGAGTGGGAGGTAACGCGCGCTGATCAGATTGTCGAAAGCTATACCGAGCAACGGGGTGTCCTCCAATTGCCGTTACCGATCGAATCGTTCAAACTGCGCGCGCGCGCGGACCGGATAGACCGCCTGCAGGATGGCAGCCTCGTCATCATCGACTACAAAACCGGTGGCGTGCCGTCGGCACTGGAAGTCGAGCACGGTTTCTCGCCCCAATTACCGCTTGAGGCGGCGATGGCGGCGGCAGGTGGGTTCGAACGCGTCCCCGCGGGACCGGTGAGCAAGCTTCTGTACCTCAAGCTTTCCGGCGGAGATCCAGCGGGCGCTGAAATCCGCGCCGGGGGCAATGGGGCCGCACCTGACGCGCTGGCGTCCGAAGCGATTGAAGGGTTGAAGGCGCTGATCGAATTGTTCGCCGACCCAGAGACGCCCTATCTTGCCCGGCCCGATCCTGAAAGGGCGCCGCGCTATAGCGATTATATCCATCTCGCCAGGCTAGAGGAATGGGGTGGAGGCGGTAACGAATGACCCTCGCCGATGAAGCGACGCTGGCGCAACGCCGTGCCGCCGATGCCGCCCGCTCCGTCTGGGTTTCAGCTTCTGCCGGCAGCGGAAAGACCAAGGTCCTGACGGACCGTGTTCTGAACCTGCTGTTGACCGGTGCGGCGCCGGATCGCCTGCTCTGCCTGACCTTCACAAAGGCCGCAGCGGCGGAAATGTCGAACCGCGTCAATGAGCGGCTCGGCACCTGGACCGTCGCCGAAGAGGGAAAGCTGCGCGACGATATCGCCGCATTGACGGGTCGTCCTGCCGACGCGGAGACCTGCCGCACTGCGCGTCGCCTTTTCGCCCGCGTCCTCGATACCCCGGGTGGCATGCGTATTCTGACGATTCACGCGTTCTGCCAGTCGATCCTGCGGCGCTTCCCGCTCGAAGCCGAAATCATCCCGAATTTCGAAGTGATGGATGATCGCAGCGCGGCAGAGCTTCAAGCTGAAGCGCGTAATGCCATCCTTGTAGCCGCACGCGAGAACCCCGGCAGCGCGCTCGCGGCGGCGTTCGCCGAGATCACCTCCCGGGTCGAGGAGAACGGCTTTGCCAAACTCCTGACGGAATTGCAGAGCAAGCGGGGTGCGCTTCAGTCTGCCCTTCAGGAAGCCGGTAGCATCGACGCCTATGTCGAAAGGCTATGGCGCTCGCTCGGTCTCGAACCCGGAACCCGTCGCGTGGATTGCCTTGCGGCCGCCTGCGCGGAAGCGGCTTTCGACGGGCAAACCCTGCGCAATGCCTCTGCGTGCCTCATTCAGTCTGCAAGCAGGACCGACCGCGCCCGCGGCGAGGCGCTTGCGTCCTGGCTGGCCGCCTCCATCGGTGCGCGTATCGAGGGCTGGGACGACTACCTCTCGCAGTTCCTGACAACGACGTTCACAATCCGCAACACACTCGCGACTGTTGCCGTCGCCAATTCCAATCCTTGGCTGATCCCCGCATTACTGGCGGAGGCCGAACGGGTCGACCGCGCGCGAATGCGCTGCGCCGCCATCGCCGCCGCGGCATCGGCGAGCGCCATCGCGCGCTTTGCCGACGGTTTCCTTGGGCATTACGCCCGTGAGAAGCGCCAACGCGGGGTTCTTGACTATGACGATCTTATCCTCGCAACGCGGGGATTGCTGACCCGGCCTGGGATCGACGCGTGGGTGTTGTTCAAACTCGATGGCGGCATCGACCATGTTCTGATCGATGAAGCGCAGGATACCAGCCCGGACCAATGGCGCGTCATCGAAGCCCTGACCGGAGATTTTTTCGTCGGAGAAAGCGCGCGCTCGGTTAATCGCACCGTCTTCGCCGTCGGCGATCCAAAGCAGTCGATCTATAGCTTCCAAGGCGCCGAGCCACGGCGCTTCCTTGAGGTGGGTGAGAATTTCAGGCAACGCGCCGCCGAGGTTGGCATGGATTTCGACATCATCCCCCTTGCGGTGTCATTCCGTTCGACGGAGGCCGTCCTCAATGTCGTAGACGCCGTCTTCGCGCGGGACCCAGCGGCCGACGGCGTCGTGTTCGACGGGACTCCGATCAAGCATTACGCCTTCCGCGGCAAGGCGCCGGGGCGGGTGGAACACTGGCCGATGCAAGTGCCGCGCGCCACCGATCCGACCCCGCCCTGGACCCAGGCGCGTGAACAGAAATTCGCCGAAGCCCCAAGGGCCCAACTGGCACTTCGCATCGCCGAAACCATCCACCAATGGATCACCACCCGAGAATTGTTGCCCTCGCGGGGCCGGCCAATTCGGGCAGGCGACGTGATGATCCTGGTCAGACGCCGTAACGCCTTCGTCCGCGACCTGATCCGCGCGCTCAAAGCCCGTGACATTCCGGTGGCCGGCGCCGACCGGATCGTGCTGACACAGCAACTCGCGGTGATGGACCTGATGGCTCTCGCCCGCTTCCTTCTGCTGCCTGAAGACGATCTGACCCTCGCGGCGTTGTTGAAAAGCCCTCTATTCGGCCTCGACGAGGTCCAGGTATTTGAACTTTGCCATGCGCGCGGCAGGGAAACGGTTTGGTCACGCCTGCGCCGCGACCAGAGTGGCGACCCGGTCCTCGCGGCTGCGCGTGACACCTTGTCGGCCCTGCTGGCACGTGCCGATTTCATCTCGCCGCACGCCCTGTTTGCCGAAATCCTGGGCGCGCGGGGTGGAAGGCGCCGTCTTATCGGCCGTCTGGGCCCCGAAGCATCTGATGCCATCGACGAATTCCTGAACCAGACCCTTGCCTATGAGCGCATCCACGTACCCTCGCTTCAGGGCTTTATCGCCTGGCTAGAACAGGGCGAATCCGACATCAAGCGCGATCTGGATCAAGGTGAGCGCGACGAGGTGCGGATCATGACGGTCCATGGCTCCAAAGGATTGCAAGCGCCGATCGTTTTCCTGCCCGACACCACGGCAATACCGGTCAAACTCGACCAGTTGCACTGGAGCGACGACAGCTTCCTGTTCTGGTCAACCGGAGAAGCGCGGGCCGCGGCGGCGCTGGGCGCAGCAAAACAGCGCGCGAGCGACGCCCGCGATCGCGAATATCGCCGACTGCTTTATGTCGCCCTGACCCGCGCCGAGGATCGGCTTTATATCTGCGGCTGGCGTGGCAAGAATCAGGCGTCCGCAGGCAACTGGCACGAATTGGTCGACACGGCGATGCAGGACCTGACCAAATTGACCCCGGTCGTCGATGTTCGTGGCGAGACGGGCGGTCGTGCCCCCATGATTTACGAAACGGGCGACGCCACCGCGGGACTCGAGAAAACAAAGCCAAGCGCAACCACAGATCTAGCCCGTGCTGAACTGCCTGAATTTGCCATCCGACCACCGGCGCGTGAGCCTTTGCCACCAAAACCATTGGCGGCGCTTCGTCCGGCACAAGCCGAGCCACCAAGCCGTTCGCCACTGGCACCCCCCGATGACGATCGCCGTTACAAGCGCGGCACCATTATCCATCGCCTGCTTCAGACATTGCCCGATCTGCCGGCCGGTGCGCGGGAGGCGGCCGCGCGGCGTTACCTCGCCCGACCAGCCCTCGAACTTGATACCGCACAGCAACAGGAAACGCTGGTCGAGACGCTAGCCGTCCTGTCTCATCCTGATTTTCAAGATCTGTTCGGCCCCGGTTCACTGGCCGAGGTTCCAGTCGTCGGCTTGATCGAGGGACAGGCGCTGTCCGGGCGGATAGACCGCCTTGTCGTCACCGAAGGGCAAGTGATCATCGTCGATTACAAAACCAATCGCCCGCCATCTCGCGATATCTCGACCGTGCCAGCGCCGTATTTGGAGCAGCTTCAAGCCTATCGTCAGGCGTTAGTCAGGGTCTATCCCGACAAACAGGTACGATGTTTTCTGCTGTGGACAGTGGGTCCGTTCGTCCTGGAAATTCCGTAAAGGCGCTTACGCCCGGGCAACGTCACGGAAATAGCTGTCGATTGAGCGCACGATGCCCGTCGCCACCGTTTTGCGGTAGCTCGCGTTGCGGAGCATGCGCTCCTCGTCCCGGTTTGACATGCAGCCCGTCTCGACCAAAGCGGAGGGGATATCCGGTGCCTTCAAGACGGCAAAGCCTGCCGAGCGGTGGCTGTGCGGGAGCATCTGCACCATGCCGCTTAGATGCGTCACCAGTTCCCGCGCGAGGCCGATCGAGAGATTGGCAGTCTGACGCCGTGTCAGATCCAGCAGGATATCGCTGACTTCGGGAGACTGTGTCTGGTAGTTGAAACCGGCGATCAGATCGGCATCGTTCTCCCGCGCAGCAATCTCGGCGGAGAGGCGATCGGAGGCCTTTTCCGACAGGGTGAACACCGAAGCACCGCGCAGACTGGGGTTCGGGATCGAATCAGCGTGGATGGACAGAAACAGATCGCCCTGCGCCGAGCGTGCCCGCGAGACCCGCTGCGGCAATGGCACGAAGACATCGCGCGATCGCGTCAGAACCGGACGATAGCGCCCTGAGGCCTCAAGCAGGCCCGCGACCTGATAAGCGATAGAAAAGGCGATATGTTTTTCATAGGTGCCGCTGCGACCAATGCAACCAGGATCAATCCCGCCATGGCCAGGATCAAGCACGATCACCGGTCGAAAGCGCTCTGGCTTTGCGCGGGTCGCCGCTAGAGCCGCGGACGAGACGTTCATGGAGAACAAGCCGAGCCCCATCAGGCCGGAAAGACGCATCAATTCGCGCCGGCCAAGCATCTTCTTCGGCTCGTCAGATTCTTCCCCAAACGGCAATGCAAGCCCCCAATGAAATACAGGTAGAACTATGACTTAGCGAACTTGATCTCGAAACTAGATCAAGTCAAGCGCGTAGCTATCTGAGTTTGTTCGCAAATGTTCAAGCGCGGCATATCGGCAACATTGCGACGATAGATAAATTGCACTGTGCTCTTGCCATCATGAGCCAATGCAGCGAGCCAAATACCTTTGATAGAGGGGGCGTAGTCTCTGCTCTACTAAATGTGCTGTTGCCGGGCTTAATGTCGCGCGTTTACGCGTCCCATCGGGGGTGAAGGTATTGCCGGGCGTCTTGGCGTCACGCTTGGCGACGCCGCGCAAATTCTGCAGTTCGGGTTCCGTCGGTTGGATGCCGAAACCAGGCAGGACATGCTCCCACACGACCCCCGGCAGCGCTGAATAATCCACAAATAAGGCCTCTGGGATGTCCGCCTCGATCGCGGCACTGAGGAATTGTTCGAGCACGGCAACGCAGAACCCAGGATCATCAAGGGTCGCGATCGTCTCCAGCGGAATTCCAAGCAGGCTCTGTGCCCGCTCCGGCACCTCGCGCAGTCGCATCCAGCCGGTGCGACCGCCCAGGATCGAGGCTGCGACCTCGGCCGGATCACGAGCGATGAAAACACAGGGCACATCTGGAAAAGCACGCCGCAGGACATCAAGATAGAGCAGGTTCCAACTTGAGAACTTGACAATGAAGCTGCGCGCGTTCGCCCGCCCTCTTCCATAGGCCTGGATAAGCAAGCGCAGACAATCGACCTGTAGCTGAACATCGACGGAGGCAGGATCGAGGCCAAGCAGCGTGTTGATCGGATCGGGCTCAGCCAGTACCGCGACCCCGTCGAGGGCTGCTGCAAGCTGCGAGACCAGGGTCGAGCCGCAGCGCGAGATATGAAAGATGAAACCGTCGGGATCTCGTCCCGGCGCGACGGCATCGATCTGTCTTAGAGCCCCGAGGTCGGTCGTCACCAACTCTCGCGAAACCGGCTCGTTACCGACGCGGATCAGGGTCTGGCCGAAAAACGGCTCGGAAAAAGTCAGATCCGAAAGATTGCACCAGTCGATGGTTGGCGCGGGCGGTTCGATCAGCAAGCTGACAGGCGTCCAATGCGCAAGGTCGATCGCTTCCACGTTGCCTACCCTTCTGCCTGGGGCAGCGCGGCGAGCAGATCGCTGCCCGGCGTATAGGCCGATTCACCCGAGGCAAGATGAGCATTGTTCTGCACCCGGATCGCGACGTCCGCCTCGCCATACAAAAAGGGCACGAAGACGAAGCGGCGGCCTTTCGTCACTTCCTGGACCTCATGCAGCATTCCCGTGGAGAAGATGACGGCCCCACCAACGGGAGGGTGATAAGCCTGTGGACCAAATTCCGGGAAGACAACGCCGCCGCCCTCGTAATCCTTGTTCAGGCCCAATGACATCGCGAACCGTCGATGCCGGGCGCCGGCGTTGACATCGTCGCGGTGGCGAAAGAAATGGCCGCCGGTCTCGGCGGTATAGGCGCTGACGAGATAGCGGTCGGCACGTGTTGGCGCGAAACGGAAAAAGCGCTCCATCGCCGGCACGACCCGGCGGGCGATCCGATCGCGCATCATCTCTCTCAATCCGGGATCGCTGATGACCATGTCCTGACGGCGCTTCAAGGCAGGATTGATCACCGTCCGCGTCTCGCCGTCGATATCGAGCATGAAGCCGGAATCCTCGCCACCGACTTCATCGAACAGGCGGATCAGATAATCGCAGAAGTCGAATTCGAAAACGCGCGGGATAATAAGAATCGGCGCCACCAAGGGCCCGCCGACGGAATCACCTGGAGCGGGAAGGGTGCGAATGAAATTTCGGATCATGTCGGTATGCCCAGCCGGATCGTCAAAGCGAACATCGGCGACGGCGGAAAGCATCGGGTCGAGCACCACCGTCCGGTTTACGCCTTCAGCACCGTATTGGCGGCTGATCGCGCCGTCACCATCGACGATAAAGTTCAGACACGGCCCGACAATCGGCTCCAGCATCTGAAAGACCTCGGGTGGCGGCGGCTCACGCAGGACCCCGAAAAAAACGAGATGGTTCTCTTTGAATGCCGCGCCTTCCGAAAGGAGTTCGGCCAATACCTGCTGAGAGACATCACTCGCGAGCGACCCGAGAAAGCAAAGGACAACCCAACGGCCGGCATCGACGTGGAGGTCGACCCGTCCTCCGGTTATGGTCGCACCACTGAACCAGGGCGCCGGATCACCGAGGCGGAGTGTCGCCGACGTCGGATTTGTCTCGCTCGTCATCCTCACCCCCTCATTTATGGCCCCTGATCGAGGCGCAAAAGCGTCTCCGGCACTTAATTCCGGACCTTATGTGCCTTTATCAGTAAACTCGATCATGGAAACCAATCGTTAACAACGATTCACCATGACGGACGAACCAATATTCCATGCTCAAGTATGGCTGAAAAGACGCAACGTCCCCATGCGACAATTGGCAAATTGTGATCCGACAAAGGCTGGCGGCACAATGTTTGCTTCACAATCATCCACTATTGTGAGCGTGCATTGCACGAATTCGCGAAGATTAAGTGGGAAGGAAAAATTTGATGGCCAAGGCGAAACTGATCATCAGCAGCAAGAATTATTCGTCGTGGTCGCTGCGCGGATGGCTCACTGCGAAGTTCTCCGGGCTCGATTTTGTTGCCGAATCGGTCTCCCCCGACGACGCGTCCGCCCGCGCCGAATTGCTGCTCCTGTCACCGTCGTTCCTCGTGCCGAAATTGATCCATGACGGCATCGAGGTCTGGGATACGCTGGCAATCGCCGAGTACTTGCACGAGATCAGGCCTGATGCTGGACTGCTGCCTGCGGATCGTGCAGCCCGCGCGCATTGTCGGGCCATCAGCGGGGAGATGCATTCCGGTTTCCGCGCGGTCCGCTCCGCCCTGCCGATGAATTTGCGCTCGAGCCATCCGGGCTACCGCATCTATTCCGACGTGAAGGCCGATATCAGCCGCATTGTCGAAATCTGGGAATTCTGCCTGGGGCGCTACGAGGGACCCTATCTCTACGGTAAAACATTGACCATCGCGGACGCAATGTATGCGCCGGTCGCTACCCGTTTTAGGACCTATGACGTCAAATTGGGGCCAGTGGCACAGGGCTATGTCGATCGCATTCTCGCCCTGCCCGAGATGATCGAATGGACCGCTGACGCCCTTGCGGAGCCGGAGCAGATCGAGGAATTCGAATCAGAATTCTAGGGTCGTACCACGATGCGGGCTTGAAACGGGCGCGCAAGCGGCTCACACCGGGATCAGATCCGAGAGCGGAGCCGCGAGCGCCTTGTATTCCGACGTCATCGACCTGCGCGATTTTTATCAAAGCCGACTCGGTGAGGTCGCACGGCGGTTGATCCGCCAGCGTATCCGAAGCCTGTGGCCGGATGTCTCCGGCCTGCAAGTTCTCGGGCTTGGCTATGCCAACCCCTATTTGCGCCCTTTCCTAGGCGAGGCGGAACGGGTGTTGTCGGTGATGCCGGCGCGTCAGGGCGTACTGCACTGGCCCGGGGATGCCCCCAACATCGTCTCCCTGGTAAACGAAGCGGAACTGCCGCTACAGAATTTCTCTATCGACCGTGTGTTGATGGTTCATGCCCTTGAGGGCGCCGCCGATGCCGACGCGATGCTTGGCGAGGTCTGGCGTGTCCTGGCGGGCGGTGGCAAGGCCCTGGTCGTCGTCCCCAATCGTCGTGGCATATGGGCACGGCTCGACGTAACACCCTTCGGTGCCGGCTCGCCCTTCACGCTCAATCAGTTGACCCGGGTACTTCGACAAAACGCGTTCACGCCACTGGCGCATGCGCACGCGCTCTACGCACCGCCGTCGAAGTCGCGGATGGTGCTGCGTGCGGCCCCGGCCTGGGAAAAAATCGGGGCGCGCTGGTTTCCCGGATTTTCCGGCGTCGTCATGGTCGAAGCGACAAAACAGCTCTACGCCCACACGAAGGTTGAAACCGCCCGCACCCGCCGCATCGCCTACAGACCTGCGGCGACGCCGATCTAGCGGTTGCTCTTCGAGAGTGTGAAAATCCCCTGCTCGCCGAGCCAGTTGGCCGCGCGGCTTTCTGCCGGTAGCCGCCACGGTCGACCCGAACGATCGAGGATCAATGATTGTTCGATGACCAGGCCGAGCTCCTTGGCGAGGCCGATGAAATCCCGGATCGTGCAGAGGTGAATATTGGGCGTGTCGTACCAGGCATAGGCCAGCATCGGGTTATAGGGCATCCGTCCGTGCAAAAGCAGGTCGAGGCGGATATTCCAGTGACCGAAATTCGGGAATGAGACGATCGCGTGGCGACCGATCCGGGCGAGGCTCTCCAGGACTTTTTTGGGATGCCGCGTCGCCTGCAATGTCTGGCTGAGCACGACATAGTCGAAGGCCGCATCGGGATAGGGATCAAGGTCGTTATCGACATCGCCCTGGATCACCGAGAGACCATGTCGGACGCAGGCATTGACGCCCTCCTGGCTCAACTCCATGCCGCGACCATCGACCTTTTTGGTGCGCGAGAGGTGATCAAGCAGTGCACCATCGCCACAGCCGATATCCAGCACACGACTGTTCGCCGGAATCATATCCGCGATGAGCTGAAGATCAGCGCGGAGCGGCGTCAGCGCCGGGCCACTTGCTACGCCCACACAAACCCCCGCAATGTTGCGCAGCCATCGATGAAACCACCTAAAGTGCGCAGGAATTCGGGCTCATCGAGCAGGAAGGCATCATGCCCCTTGTCGGTCTCGATCTCGACGAAACTGACATTCGCCGCAACAGCGTTCAGGGCATGAATGATGGCACGGCTCTCGGATGTCGGAAATAGCCAGTCGCTGGTGAAGGAAATCACGCAGTAGCGCGTCCGGGTGCCGCGAAACGCCTCGGCGAGACGGCCACCATGATCGGCGGCCAGATCGAAATAATCCATCGCCCGGGTGATATAGAGATACGCGTTGGCATCAAAGCGTTCGACGAAGCTGGTGCCCTGATGGCGAAGATAGCTTTCGACCTGGAAATCGGCTTCGAAGCCATAGGTAATCTTGGCCCGGTCCTGAAGATTTCGGCCGAATTTGCGATGCAGCGCCTGCTGCGAGAGATAGGTGATGTGCGCCGCCATGCGAGCGACCGCGAGGCCACGCTCAGGCGAACGGCTCTGCCGCAGGTAATCGCCGCCACACCAATCCGGATCGGCCATGATTGCCTGACGACCGACCTCGTTAAAGGCAATATTCTGGGCCGAATGGCGCGCTGCGGTCGCAATCGGCACGGCGGCAAAAACCCGCTCAGGATAGGCCTTGGCCCATTGCAGCACCTGCATCCCCCCCATCGAGCCACCGATAACGCAAAACAGCGATTCGATCCCCAGGTGATCGATCAGGCGACGCTGGACATTCACCATGTCGCCGATCGTGATGACGGGGAAATTCAGACCCCAGGGCTCATTCGTGGCCGGGTTGACGTCCATCGGCCCACTGGTGCCGAGGCAACCGCCGAGCACATTGGAACAGATCACGAAATAACGGTCGGTATCGATGATCTTTCCCGGACCCACCAGCGTGGTCCACCAGCCAGGTTTGCCCGTGATGGGATGGATGTCGGCCACAAACTGGTCGCCCGTAAGAGCGTGACAGACCAGTATCGCGTTCGAGCGCTCAGAATCGAGTGTGCCGTAGGTCTGATAGGCGACGCGGATACCCGGCAGGATGACACCGGATTCCAGCGTCATCGGCTCTTTAAGGTCGAAGAAATGTCCCGGCAGTGCTCCCGGCGTCGGTGGAGCGTCACCTAGAGGACGTAGGGAAATCGGCTCACGCATCGACATCACGGAATCCAGTTTACAGGGACATCACGTCGGGACAGTACCGGCTTTTCCTTGAGGAACCAGCACGCTGATGAATTCATGACCCGGATCGCTCTCGATTTAAGTCGCGATACCTGTTTCACAATAAGTCGACGTGTCAACGGAATTATCCGCCCCCTTATCTCATGGGCGCGCATGAGACACTTCCACTCTTACGCCAATCACTGGTAACAATCTGAACTGACCATTTGATCCACTCTGCCATCGCCGTGATTCAGTTTTTGGCGATGGCCCAAGCGAGGTCGACTCGCCCAGGCACTCTTTCCTGGCTGATCCGACCCGAGGCAGACTGTTCTAGATGACCGAGCCCTTGCCGACCCTTGTCTCACTGCGCCAGGAGATCGATCGGATCGACAACGGGATCCATGATTTGCTGATGGAGCGGGCCGGGATCGTCGATGCGATCGGCCGCGTCAAGGCATCGGGTGGCACGCCGACCGTGCATCCTGCGCGTGAAGCGGCCATTTTGCGCCGGTTGTTCCAGCGTCATCATTCGTCCCTGCCCTTCCGGGCCATTGCCGCGATCTGGCGTGAGATCATTTCTGCCTTCACGACCCTGCAAGTTCCGTTCTCGGTCGCAGTTCACGCGCCGGAGACGGCACTGAACATGATCGACCAGCAACAGACCTGGTCGCTTGCCCGCGACTATTTCGGCGCCATGACGCCGCTGATCATGCACCAAACACCCAGTCAGGTTCTGCGAACCCTCACCGAACACCAGGCTGCCTTCGCCGTGCTGCCGCAGATCGCGGAGGACGATATCGACCCGTGGTGGCGACAACTCGCCACGAATGACCCCGCAGCGCCACGCATCGTTGCCAAACTGCCGGTCACGATCGGGACGGCGACCGGGCCGGAAGCCTACATACTTTCCTGCCAGCATCCGGCGATCGAGACGCTTGAACGCAGCTATATCGCCATAGAACTCCCGACCGACACCAGCCGAGCGCGTCTGCGCGCCAGCTTTGCGGCAGCAGGTCTTAATTGCCTTGTGCTCAATTTCTGTGGCCGCGAGGGGCTGTCGATGGCGCTGGCCGTATTCGTTGGCGCGGTACCGCTTGATGACCCAAGGTTGGCAGAGGTCGCCGGCGGGCTTGCCGAACCGCTCTCCCGGCTATACCACTTGGGCGGTCATCCAGAACCCCTAGCGTTGGGATAAGGATGGCGGCGCGACGACAGTCTGGCCGCGCCCACCGCCGAACCTGAAGAGGCCGCAGTGTCCAATTCCGTCAAGCCCGGCCCGGTTGTCCGCCCCGGGATCCTCGAAATCGCCGCCTATGTCGGCGGTGAATCCAAGGTCGAAGGCGTTGATCGCGTCATCCGTCTTGCCTCCAACGAAGGCGCGCTCGGCCCCAGTCCGAAGGCGGTCGCGGCGTATCAGTCGATTGCGACGGAAATTCACCGCTATCCCGATGGCCATTCCGGCGCGTTGCGCCAAGCCATCGCCGAAGCCTATGATCTGGATCCAGCCCGCATTGTCTGCGGCACGGGGTCGGATGAGATCATCACCTTGCTTGCCCGTATCTATGCCGGTCCAGGCGATGAGGTGCTCTACAGCCAGCACGGCTTCCTCATGTATCCCATCGCCGCCAAGAGTGTCGGCGCGACCCCGGTCGCCGCACCTGAAGTCAACCTGACGGCAAACGTCGATGCCCTGCTGGCTGCGGTGACCCCGCGCACAAAATTGGTATTCCTCGCCAACCCGAACAACCCCACCGGGACCTATCTCCCAGCGCGCGAGATCGAGCGCCTGCACAGAGGGCTTCCCTCCCATATCGTGCTCGCGCTTGATGCTGCTTATGCCGAATACGTCGCTGAAAACGATTACGAAGCCGGCGTGGCTCTGGTGAACAGCGCGGAAAATGTCATCATGCTGCGGACCTTTTCAAAGGTATTCGCTCTCGGTGGCCTGCGTCTGGGCTGGGGCTATGCGCCCGCCACGATGGTGGACGTACTGAACCGAATTCGTGGCGTCTTCAATGTCTGCAGCGCGGCGCAGGCAGCAGGCGCTGCGGCCATTGCGGATCGGGACTTCCTGGACCGTTCGCGCGCGCACAACGAGACGTGGCGGCCCTGGACCCACAAGGCCCTGGAGGATCTTGGACTCGTTGTCACGCCCAGCGTGGCGAACTTCCTGCTGGTGCGTTTTCCTGACGCCATCGAATACAACGCCGAGAATGCTTGGGAGGCCCTGAAAACCCGAGGCATTCTGACCCGTAAGATGACAAGCTATGGCTTGCCGTCCTATCTTCGGATCACGATTGGAACGGCCGAAGAGATGCAGGCGACCCTTGCCGTCATCTCTGCGTTCCTCCGCGCATGACCTCCCCCCTCATCAATCGGCTCGTCATCGCCGGCTTCGGACTGATCGGGTCATCGTTGGCGCGAGCGATCCGTAACCACCCAGGCCTTGTAGGCCATATCACGGCAGTCGATCGGGACCCGGCAGCGCTGAAGGTGATCCGGGAACTTAGTCTTGCCGATGATGCAACCGACGATGTCGCGGCCGCTGTCAAAGACGCCGATGTCGTCATCATCGCCACGCCGATTTCCGCGGTCGAGCCACTAGGCGCGGTCATCGGACCCTTGCTGAAACCCGGCGCGATCCTGTCGGATGTTGGCTCGGTCAAGTCGTCGGTGCTGCGCGATCTCGCCAACGTCACCCCAGCCCATGCCCATCTGGTCCCGGGTCATCCAATCGCGGGAACCGAGAATTCCGGCCCTCAATCCGGCCTTGCCAACTTGTTTGAAGGTCGCTGGACAATCCTGACGCCGACCCCGGACACCGACCGTGCGGCAGTCGAGACGATTGCGGGCCTGTGGCGGGCTGTCGGCAGCAACGTGGTCGAGATGGATGCAGCCCATCACGATAAGGTTCTGGCCATCACTTCACATCTGCCGCATTTGATCGCCTACACGATCGTCGGTACCGCCGTTGATCTTGAGGATAGCCTGCGCTCGGAAGTAATTAAGTTTTCGGCCAGCGGTTTTCGCGACTTTACCCGTATCGCAGCCTCGGATCCGACAATGTGGCGCGATATCTTTCTGAATAACCGAGAGGCGGTGCTTGAAATGCTGCAACGCCTGACCGAGGACCTTTCGGCCTTGCAGCGAGCGATCCGTTGGGGCGAAGGCGATGTACTGTTCGATCGCTTCAGCCGCGCCCGCGCCATCCGCCGCGGCGTGATTGAGGCAAAACAAGCCTGATCTCAAGGCTTTGCGCGCCGTTAGGCGCCCAATCGCATTTCATCCTCAGAAAACAGTGACCTCTCGATCGGCCTTGAAGCGACCGGCGCGGTCGCGCTGTGCTTTCAGGAACACGGCTCCTCAAGAATTCAATCGATTAGGTCTCAATTTGCAATAATTCATATATTTCTGAGTTAGTTCCGAGGTTCAGCGTATGTACTTTGTTAACTGGCGATGCTATTAAGATCTCACCTTAGCTTCGCCCTGAATCTCCTTATCCGACTTGATTCTCAGATGCATCAAACAGGCGTTATCTTTTCCGAGTTCCTGCTGTGATGCCCCGCCTGGGTGATTTGCAGTTCGCCCCATCGTCGTTGGGGGTCGCGACGTGACCCGATACCTTGACCTGATCGCTGCCCAGCAAGACATTGAGCCCCTTGCCCTAGCGTGCTTCGTCTGCATCCTCGCGACGTTTACGGGCTTTTCCCTGTTCGAACGCGCAACCATGACCTCAGGATTGTTGCGTCGTGGTTGGGTCGCCGGAAGCGCAATTGCAATCGGGGCCGGGTTCAGTACCTCCGATTATATTGATATCCTGTCCCGACAATCGGCAGCGGAGTTGTCGCGCAGTCTCCATGTCATGATCGGCAGCACGGCGATCTTGATCCTGATGATTTCAGCCGGGCTCTCCTTGGCAATCCGCTTCCGCCGTCCGGGAGCGATCATCGGCGGCAGCCTGGTTGGCCTGGGGGTGGCTGGCAGTGCGGCGGTCGGCCTGATGGCACTTTATCCCGAATCGCGTGCCATCCTTGCCGTGGGCGAACCGCTGCTGATCTGGCCGATTTCCATCTTTCTGGGCGCGATCGCAACTTACCTCGTACGGCGTCGTCACTCCCTGCTCGACCGCTTTACGGCGTCGATCGCACTCGCACTTGCGATCCTTGTCACCAATCTCGTGCTGGCCAAGGCTGTCGCATCTGGCGCTCCACTCACCACGACGGCGGAACTCCTTGTTGATCGCGACAGCCTGGCGCTCGTGATCACGCTGGTGGCGACCGCCTTTCTCGGTCTTGGTCTTTTCGGCGCGATCCTCGATCATTCGCTGGCGACCCGGGCATTGCGCGAGGAGCAACGCCTGCGCGACAGTGAACGCCGGTTCCGCCTTCTTGCCGACGCCACCTTCGAGGGGATCGTGATCCATGAAGGCGGCAAAATTCTGAACACGAACGCCGCCTTCTGTGCGCTGATGAGGTTGAACCCGAACCAGATCATCGGCGTGGAAATGGAGATGTTCATCCCGAAGGAGTTCCGCAATCGCCTGCACCAGGTGCTTGAGAACACCAGCTTCGAGCCTGAGGAACTTTCACTGATTGTGGCCAATGGTGACCGGCTTCCGATCGAAATCCTGCAGCGCGAGATTGATTTCGAGGGCCGTAGCACCGGTGTGATCGCGATCCGCGACATCTCGGAGCGCAAGCTCGCGGCCGAGCGTATCCGCTACCTAGCACATCACGATATGCTGACCGGACTGCCCAATCGTGTGCTTCTCAACGACCTCCTTGGCGCCAAGCTCAACGATCTCGACCTTGGCAACGACAAGGTCGGTGTGCTGCATCTCGATCTCGACCGTTTTCGACAGACCAACGAAATTCATGGCACCGCTGTTGGCGACCGGGTGCTGCGCACGATCACTGAGCGACTGCACGAATGCCTGCGCGGTCATGACTACGTAGCCCGCATCGGCAATGATGAATATGCCGTGATCCTGAACGATATCGATCGCCCGGAGGCGGCGGCCCAGGTGGCTGAAGCGCTGATCAGAGCAATTGCCCGTCCGATTGAGGTGGTCGGGCTCGACCTTGAAAGTAGCACCTGCATCGGCATCGCCATTGCGCCCGATGACGGCACGACGCCCGAACAGATACTGCGCAACGCCAGCCTTGCCCTGCAAAAAGCGAAGGAAGCCGGCAAAGGCGTGTTCCGGTTCTTCGAAGCATCGATGGACGACCGCCTGCGCGCCAGACGGATGCTGGAGCGTGACCTCAAGCAGGCGATCGAAACCCGCCAGATCGAAGTCCATTATCAGCCGCTCTACTCCTCATCAAAGAACAGCCTGATCGGCTTCGAGGCATTGGCCCGCTGGAACCATCCGCAGCACGGCCAGATACCGCCTACAGACTTCATTCCCGTCGCCGAGGAGAGCGGGCTTATCATTCTTCTCGGTCAGGCCGTGCTTTGGGCGGCATGCGCCGAAGCCGCGACCTGGGCCGCGCCACTGCGCGTCGCCGTCAACCTCTCGCCGGCACAGTTTCGCCATCCCGGCCTGGTCGATTCTGTCCGCGCGGTTCTTGACGGCACCGGTCTGGAGCCGGAACGGCTCGAACTCGAAGTCACCGAAAGCGTGCTGATCGAAGAAACCGGCCACGCCCTGGTCACGATGCAGCGCTTGAAGAAAATGGGACTTCGCCTGGCGCTTGACGATTTCGGTACCGGTTATTCCAGCCTGAGCTATCTCCACCGTTTTCCCTTCGACAAAATCAAGATCGACCGCTCCTTCGTCGCCGCGCTGGAACAAGATAGCGAAGCCATGGCGATCGTGCGCGCCGTCGTTGCCATGGGCCACAGCCTGCGTATGACGGTGACCGCCGAGGGTCTTGAAACTCAGGAACAACTGGGCTTCCTGCGCGAGCTCAGCTGCGACCATCTCCAGGGTTTCTTGCTTGGCAAGCCCATGGCCGTCGGCAAATTGTTCGACTTCATGGAGGGATCGCAGGTCAACGCTGCGCTTGAGCGGATGGCGGGCGCGGCGTAGTCAACCGCTCGCCGTTCCAAGGTTCGAAAGAATATTAGCGGGTCTTGGTGAGGCCATCAGATCCGCCATCTGTTGCGCCGCAGCGCATTGCGACCTATGTTCCGGGCTCAATCAGCCAGTCGCGACTCCATGACCAATCTTTCGCATATCCGTAACTTCTCGATCATCGCCCATATCGATCACGGCAAGTCCACGCTGGCCGATCGCCTTATCCAGTTTTGCGGCGGCCTCGAAGCCCGTGAAATGAAGGAACAGGTGCTCGACAGCATGGATATCGAGCGCGAACGCGGCATCACCATCAAGGCACAGACCGTCCGCCTCAACTACACCGCCAAGGATGGCCAGAAATACGTCCTCAACCTGATGGACACGCCCGGGCATGTCGACTTCGCCTATGAGGTCAGTCGTTCTCTGGCCGCATGCGAAGGCTCGCTCCTGGTGGTCGATGCCAGCCAGGGCGTCGAGGCGCAGACCCTCGCGAATGTCTATCAGGCGATCGACGCCAATCACGAGATTGTCCCCGTCCTCAACAAGATCGACCTTCCGGCGGCTGAGCCTGACCGGGTCAAGCAGCAGATCGAAGATGTCATCGGCCTCGATGCGGCCGACGCCGTGGAGATTTCCGCCAAAACCGGCCTGAACATCGAAGGCGTCCTTGAAGCCCTCGTCGCTAGACTTCCGGCACCTGTGGGCGATGATGAAGCCCCGCTGAAGGCCTTGCTGGTCGATTCCTGGTACGACGCGTACCTGGGTGTCGTCATTCTGGTGCGGGTCAAGGATGGCGTGCTGAAGTCTGGTCAGAAGCTGCGGATGATGGCGACCGGTGCCTCGCACACCGTTGAACGGGTCGGTGTCTTCACGCCAAAGCCGATCACGACCGGCGAATTGCGGCCGGGTGAAATCGGCTTCATCACGGCGGGGATCAAAGCCGTTGCCGACACTAAGGTCGGCGACACCCTGACCGAGGAACGCAACCCGGCGCTGGAGCCCCTGCCCGGCTTCAAGCCGGTCATCCCGGTCGTGTTTTGCGGCTTGTTTCCCATTGATGCGGCGGATTACGAGCACCTGCGGGAAAGCCTCGGCAAGCTGCGCCTCAACGACGCATCGTTCGAGGCAGAAGCCGAGACCTCGGCGGCGCTCGGCTTTGGCTTTCGCGTCGGGTGCCTGGGCCTGCTGCACCTTGAGATCATCCAGGAACGGCTGACGCGGGAATTCAATCTGGACCTGATCACGACGGCACCCAGTGTCGTCTATGACATCTACCTCAATCACGACGGCGGGATGCTGCAGCTCCATAACCCTGCCGACATGCCGGATCCATCCAAGATCGAACGGATCGAGGAGCCCTGGATCAAGGCGACGATCCTTGTCCCGGACGAATATCTCGGCACGATTCTAGCGCTCTGCACCGAGAGGCGCGGCCAACAGATCGACCTGACCTACGCCGGCAACCGGGCGATGCTGGTCTATCGCCTGCCGTTGAACGAGGTCGTGTTCGATTTCTACGATCGTCTGAAATCGGTCAGCCGGGGTTATGCCAGCTTCGATTACCAGATGGATGGCTACGAGCCTGGCGATCTTGTCGTCATGAACATCCTGGTCAACCACGAACCGGTCGATGCCCTATCGACGATCGTCCATCGCAGCCAGGCCGACATGCGCGGCCGGGCGATGGTCGGAAGGCTCAAGGACCTGATACCACAGCAACTTTTCCAGATCCCGATCCAGGCCGCCATCGGTGCCCGCGTGATCGCGCGCGAGACGATCAAGGCCTTGCGCAAGGACGTGCTGGCGAAATGTTATGGCGGCGACATTTCGCGCAAACGCAAGCTCCTCGACAAGCAGAAGGAAGGCAAGAAGCGGATGCGCCAGTTCGGCAAGGTCGATATCCCGCAGACCGCCTTCCTCGCCGCGCTGCGGATGGGCGACGACTGATGTGGCGGAGGCCGTGGCGATGGGTGCGCGCGGTAGCAGCTGCAATTATCTTCGCGGGGTCTGCCGGCGCTGGGCATGCAGCCACACCGGCACCGATGTCGAACACGCCGCCAACGGTCATCGCCAAACCGCAACCACGGCCAGAGCCAAACGTGCCGCTACCGGCTAACGTCGCTGTCAAGCCAAGCACCGAAGACCTCAATCATCTTATCGACACGCTGCAGGACGACAAGAAGCGCGCGGAGCTGGTGCGCGAAATCCAGGCATTGGTGGCCGTCAGACAATCGGCGGCCGCACCCGCAATTGCTTTGCCGGCGAACGGGCTTGTCAGCGAGGTCACGAGTCATTTCCGTGCCATGATCGCCGAGCTCACAGCCGCCGAGGGTGTGTTCATCGATGCCCCCGTACTCTGGACATGGTTTCGCGCCGGTATGGCAGATCCAGAGACGCGTCAGTTCTGGATGGTCGTGGCTGAAAAGCTCGGCGTGATCTTTGCGGCGGCAGTGGGGGCCGATTGGTTGGTTCGCGGCGGTCTGGCCCGCTTCCGGCGGGTCAGTCTCAGTTGGAAATACCATTCATGGTACGGTCGTTCGGCACTCTTGCTGGTACAGTTGTTTATGGATCTGATGCCACCGCTCGCCTTTGCCAGCGTGGCGCTGCTGGCACTGCCATTCGTGAGCGCGCGTGAGACCACGACGGGCGTTACCACAATCGCGATCGAGGCATTCCTGACAGCCCGGCTGTTGATCGTCGCCGCGCGCACCTTATTGATCACACCGCGTGAGATCTCCTGGGAATTTCCGCCAATCTCAGCCGAATCGGCGTCCTATCTCTTCATCTGGACCCGGCGCTTTGTCAATTTAGGCGTCTACGGATTTTCTATCGGGACCATTGCGCCCTTGCTCGAGGTGCCCGAGCCTGTGGTCCAGACGCTTAACAAGCTGGTCGCGATGGCGATGGCGATTTTGGCGATCATGTTCGTCGTTCAGAATCGTCTTCCCGTGGCGCAATGGCTCCGTCCCAGATCGCTCCAGGCACCCGGAGAGATCGATGTCTCCGGTGACAGCGATGCAGCCGACTCACCGCCGGTAGAAGCGCCGGCGCTGGCCATCCTGACACCGCGGCACCCGGCGCTGGACTTCCTGCGCCATCGCATCGCCGATATCTGGCATGGCCTCGCGGTTGTCTATATCGCCGGGATATTTTTCGTCTATGCCCTCAAGATCGAGGGTGGATTCAGCTTTCTGTTCCGAGCTTCGGTCCTTACCGTCGCCGTCATCATCGCCGCGCGACTAGCCATCCAGGGCGCCCGTCAGGCCGCCAGACGCGGTTTCGCAATCCCGGAAGATATGAAGCGGGTCTACCCGACCCTGGAAGCCCGCGCCAACCGCTACGTGCCGTTCCTCAATTCACTCGTGGTCATGGCGATCCGGCTGTTTGTCGTCATCAACCTCTTCGAGATATGGGGCATTGGGGCCTATGGCTGGTTCACCACCACGCTTGGTGAACAGGTCACGGCCAAGTTGATCGATATCGCGATCGTCATCGGCACCTCATTTCTGATCTGGGAGACGATGAACGCGACGATCGATCGCTATCTTGAGACCGTGGACGACAATGGTGTTCGCATCGCCAGAACCGCGCGGATGCGAACATTGCTCCCATTGCTCCGGAATGCGGCTCTGGTCGTGCTGTTGATCATCGGCGGTCTGCTGATCTTTTCGGAACTCGGCATCAACATTGCCCCGCTGCTGGCCGGTGCTGGCGTGGTCGGCCTCGCCGTCGGTTTCGGCTCCCAGGCCCTCGTCAAGGACGTCATCACGGGATTATTCATGGTGATCGAGAACACGGTGGCGGTCGGCGATCTTGTCGATCTCGGCGGTCGCGCGGGTATTGTCGAGGCGATCTCGATCCGCACCATCAAGCTGCGCGATGTCGAGGGGGCGCTCCACACCGTGCCGTTCAGCGACATCTCAACGGTCAAGAACCGCAGTAAGGAATTCGCCCATCAGGTGATCGCGGTAACGGTCGCGCGCGGCACCGATATTGAGAAGACGCTCGGCATCATGCAGGCGGTTGCCGACGGGATGAGGGACGATCCCATCGTCGGCGCCTTCATGCTGAACACCATCGATCTGTCCGGCATTTCGGTCTTCGACAGCAATGGCGTCCAACTGAGCGGCAGGATCAAGACCTTGCCGCTTAAAAACACCGCCGTCGGCGCAGAGTACTACCGCCGCCTGGATATCGCCTTCGCCGAGGCCGGCATCAACCTGCCGAGTTCCCAGCGCATCATCAGTTTCGGTGACGATGTCGCTCCCCTGATCGATCGCTTGCGGCAGGTGCCGACGACCACGGTTCCCGAACAGCCCGGCGTGTAGCCGGACTATTCAGGTAATCGTCGTATTAGGCCGCGTCTACCGCCTGGGCTACCTGACCTTCGGCCGTCTGCATGGCTTGGGCGACAGCGGCTTCACCAAGTGCGAGACCTTCGGCGCGAACGACAGAAATATCGCGGAAACCGAGGAAGCCGAATATGCCTTGGAGATACGTCTCCTGGTGGTCATAGGGTAATGCCGGTCCTTCGCTATAGATCCCGCCACGGGCGGAAACGATGATCAGCTTCTTGCCTGCTGGCACCAGACCCTCGGGGCCCGTCGCGGTATAGCGGAAGGTTATACCGGCACGGACAATATGGTCGATCCAGGCCTTAAGAGCCGAGGGAATGCCAAAATTCCACATTGGCGCACCGATAACGATAATGTCGGATGCCAGAAGCTCCGCTGCGGCGGCATCGGAACGCTTGATCGCTTCGGCGAGTTCGGGGCTGCGCTTTTCCGGGGGGGTGAAAAAGGCGGCAATCGTGGTGCCATCGAGATGCGGCAGTGGCGCCGTGCCGTAATCATGGCTGGCGACGGTGGCACCCGGATGCTTGGCAAGCAATCCTGCGACGACGGCGGCGGTGAATTTGCGGCTGACCGAGCGCTCGCCGAGTGGGCTGCTGTCGACTTGGAGAATTTTGACGGACATGAGGACTCCTGAAGCTTGGTATAAACAATATACTAACTAATAGATGGATACTTTCGGGTTGAAAATAAGGCACAAATTTCTCAGTGAGTTACCCGGAGAGACGTTATGGCTGATCCCCTTGCAAAACAGGGCTTTTTCAAAGGCCCGGACCACACGAATTGCCCGATCAGCGATCTGCTTGCGAGATTGGGGGACAAGTGGAGCGTCCTGGTCATTGTGACCCTGGCAGGCAGTCCGGATCATCGCGCGCGCTTTTCCGATCTCATGCGGAACGTCACGGGGATCTCGCAACGCATGCTGACGACAACCCTGCGGCATCTGGAACGAGATGGCATCCTGACCCGCCGTGTCTTCCCCGAAGTTCCGCCTCGGGTCGAATATACTTTAACGGAACTGGGTCTGGGCCTGCTTGGGCCGGTACGCGCCCTCGTCGAATGGATTGAACAACGCTGGCCTGATATCGAACGATCAAGAGCAGATTACGATACCCGGATCGATGCCATTTCGTAGCGGCGCCAGCGATCGGATGAATCAACGAGGGGCTCGCGTTCCATCGATAGCGGCATGTATCTCATGGATGTTTCCCTAAGCGTCGTCCAATAATAGGTTGAGCGCTTCGGGATCTTCTGCCCTTAATACCGTCTCGGCGATACGACGATCGAAGCCGGCGCGGGCAAGACTCGCGAGATCCTTTTGCTGGAACGACGCCCGCAATTCTGACCGTCGGTAGGGGCCAAGACGGCGGCGTCGGACGAAAGCCGCTGCGGCCGCGAGATCGTCGCCGATTTCCGACCCATCGCCGAGGACCACATCGATCACCGGCGCGGCAATGCCCTTCTCCTGCAGCTTTGCCCTGATACGATTGCGCGGCAGGCCACGCCGGTGCAGGCTCGCCGCCTTCGCCTCGGCATAGCCGGGATCGTTGAGCAACCCTGCGGCGATCCAGCGTTCTATCAGGGTCGTGATCGCCTGAACCAGGATCGGGCTTTCCGTTGCATGGACGGCCTCTGAAAGCCTGACACGACGCATCAAAACCCGGCGCAGATGGGTCGCGGAGGCGGCGAAACGCGCAAGGTAGTTCAAACCCGCCTGCTCGAGCCGCTCCGGTGTCATCGGCGGTGCCTGGCGCGGCGTTCTGCGGGGTGTTTCCGACACCGCCTCAGCCTCTCGACCGTTCACTGTGGCGTCGGTCGTCTATGACCGGGTCCGGATAGGCATACATTTTCGGGTCAGAAAATACCTGAATCACGCTGCGATCGGATTCCTTGGCGTTCTGATCAACGATCGCAGGGACCTGTATCAGGCCCACCAGGATCATCGTCACAGTCTCGCCATCGGCCGATAATGGCAGCAGCAGTCCTTCGACAAATACCCAGTTCTTATCGCGAATGAAGAAGATAAATCCCTTGATCGCGACCGGAGCCTTCGTTTCAAACAGCAGCGTAAACAGATCCCTGATACCGGGAGCTTTGTCGCCGTGCAGGGTTTCGTCCGCCCATTTCCCGGTCGAATCCCGGCCGAGAAGCGCGACGATCGAGGTTCCGATCAGGCGATAGCGGAACCGCAACTCATCCACACCGGGCCCCGACGCGACATCGACGAGATAAAGATGCGGAAGCAGCGGCACCATCTCGATGGGATCGAAATCGGCGCGCGTCGGCATGACACGGGTGCCCCGCTTTTCATTCCACAAATGGTAGAGCGTTATCAGATGGGCGGATCGTATCGTCGGGTCGAACATTTTCTTGAGAATGCTGGAGAGCGCAACTCGACCGCCTCGTGGGGTCGGGCCTGCCATCGTTAGTGATGGTCAGCAACGTAATGCCACCGGGAACAGGGTATCCCATTCCTGTTGCTGCCGATAGAGCGCAGCGGCAATCCGATAGAGCACAGTTGCGCAGGCTGGCAGAGGCAGCCTATGACCAAGCGTGCCGTCGGCAATAGAGGCGGAGCGACAAAATCAAACAGGGATCGGGGACCCGTCATGCGGAATTTCAACGAGAATACGATCACCGATGCTGTCATCGAACGGCTCGCTTTCGCCACCTCGCCACGCGCCCGCGAAATCAGCCAAGCCCTGGTTCGCCATCTGCATGCCTTCATCCGCGAGGTCCGCCCGACGCAGGACGAATGGATGGCCGGGATCGAATTCCTGACAAGAACCGGCCATATGTGCACCGACACACGTCAGGAATTTATCCTGCTCTCCGATACGCTCGGCGTCTCGATGCTTGTGGATGCGATCAATCATGCCCACGCGGAGACCACAACGGAAACAACGGTGCTCGGGCCATTCTATCTCTCCGGCCCGCCCGAGATGCCGCTCGGCACCGATATATCCACGCAAGGCAAGGGCGATCCAATGATCGTTGAAGGCACCGTCCGCGATTCGACCGGCGCGCCGATCGCTGGCGCCTGGGTTGATACCTGGCAGGCCGATGCCGATGGCGTGTACGATGTCCAGCGCACCACCAACGGGGCGCCGGAACTCGATCTGCGCGCCCGGTTCCGGACAGACGCCGAAGGTCAGTTCTGGTTCCGCAGCATTGCCCCGTGCTACTACCCTGTCCCAGATGATGGCCCGGTCGGCGAAATGCTGAAAGCCCAGGGCCGGCACGCCAATCGACCGGCCCATGTCCACTTCATGATCGGCGCCCCGGGTTTCGAGACCCTGGTTACCCATTTGTTCATTGCGGACAGCCCTTATATCGACTCCGATGTCGTCTTCGGCGTGAAGGACTCCCTGGTACGATCGCTTGAAACGCAACCGGCAGGGCTCACGCCCGCAGGCCATCCGGTCGACGCGCCCAGTTCCCTGCTTCGTTATGATTTCGTGCTTGCCGGAAAGAGGCAGGAGGCCTGAAGTGCCCGGCTCTTTCGACCCGGTCGCAATTGCCCGCGACTTCGAACTGAGATCCCTGCCGCCCGATTTTCATGACGATCCGTATCGCTATTACCGGGCGCTGCGCGACCACGCCCCCGTCAAGCCCATGCCCGATGGCTCGGTATTTCTGACCCGATACGCCGATCTTGACCATGTCTACAAGGACCCGATCGGGTTCAGCTCCGACAAACGCCAGGAATTCCTGCCGAAGTTCGGCCAGTCGCTGACCTATGAACATCATACCACGAGCCTCGTCTTCAACGACCCGCCCCTCCACACCCAGGTTCGGCGAATCCTTCAAGGCGCGCTTGGCCCACGCGCAATTGCCGAAATGGAAGATAGCCTCGTCGTCCTGGTCGAGCGGCTGCTCGACGGGCTTGAGGCCAGGGGCGAAGGCGATCTCATCGAGGATTTCGCATCAGCGATCCCGATCGAGGTCATCGGCAATCTTCTCGGTGTACCGCAGGCCGATCGCGGCCCGCTGCGACGCTGGTCGTTGACCATCCTGGGCGCGCTCGAACCCGCAATTTCGCAAGCGGCGCTCGACACCGCCAATGCCGCTATCGCGGAATTTCTCGATTATCTTGAAATCCTGGTGGCCGATCGCCGCATCCATCTCGGCAGTCCCGACACAGATGTTCTGTCTCGCCTTATCGTCGGCGAGGCCAATGGCGAGAAATTGGGCCACCGTGAATTATTGCAGAACTGTATCTTCCTGCTGAATGCCGGCCACGAAACCACGACGAATCTGATCGGCAACGGCCTTGCGTTGCTCCTTGATTGGCCGGACGAACGGCGCCGCCTGACGGTCGATATCGACGGGCTTATTCGCCCCGCCATCGACGAGTTCCTGAGGTTCGAAAGCTCCAATCAACTTGGCAATCGCCGCGCGATGGCAGATTGCGTCGTTGGCGGCACGTCACTGGCGGCTGGAACCCTGATTACCCTGTGCATCGGTGCCGCCAATCGCGACCCGGCGCGCTTCCCTGACCCTGATCGGCTTGATATCGGGCGCAATCCCAATCGGCACCTCGCCTTCGCGACGGGGGCACATACCTGCCTCGGCATGAACCTCGCCCGTCTGGAAGGCCGGATTGCGATTGCGGGTTTCCTGCGGCGGTTTCCCAACTACGCCTTGCGGGCACCGGCCCAGCGTGGCGGCCGCGTGCGCTTCCGCGGTTTCACCAGTCTGCCCGTCACGCTGCGGGCATAACGAACCGCCTAGACCGCCTGCCAGTGCGAAATACCATCGGCGCTCGCCCTTAGAATGCCGCCATCCCCGATGGGGGAACGGTCAAGCGAGACCAGTCGCTCGATCGTGTCCTCGTCATCAGCCGGCACCCGCGCCATGGTCCGTCGCCCATCTTGAAGCAGGGTGAGGACCACACCATGTGCGGGCCGACCGTCCCGATCATAGATCACCGTGAAGGTTTCCAGCGCCGCAGGACCTGTCGTCGCCTCGACGAAGGCCGGAACCGGGCCGCGTCGGATATCGGCTTCGGCCTGGACAGCACTGTCGACAGGCGCCAGACGATGATCGGCCTGTTCCGCCGACAGGACGATGGCGTGGTGCTTTGTCACGAACTCCCCCTGGCCATAGACAAGCCCCAATCCGCCGTCGCCGCGAATCCGGCGCGCCATCGCGCAGATCGCATGCGTCATATAATTGTTGAGGGGCGCCCCAAAGAAGGTGAGGCCACCCGTGACCGTCGGCTGGACATTCTCGTCGAGCCCCAAGGTGCGCCGCGCCATCTTGGGCACGCAGGGAAAACAGCTGTAGAGCTCGAGCGCGTCGAATCCCCTGCCAGCGGTCACTCTCAGCGCCGCCTCGAGAACCGCATCCTGAGCGTAGCTCTGGTAGTACTGGTCGCGATCGAGATAGTCGCGCGGCTCATTCGCGGCGGCGCCACCCCAGAAATAGACCAGGCGAGACTCGGCAATGCCGGCGGTGCGTGCCCGCGCCAAACTGGTGACGATCACCGCAGCACCCTGGTTCACCGTGGGGTTGGCAACCATCCGTTTCGTGTAGGGCCAGGCGATCAGCCGGTTTTCCGACGTCGGCTCGGTGATCTCGGCCGGGCTGAACGAGTGGCGCAACCACGCGTTGGGATTTTCTGCGGCGATCCGGGCGTACTCCGACCACAGCAACCCGGATTCAGCCAGCGCCTCTACCGGAGTCTGGCCCCAATAGGCAGCGGAAGCAGCATCGTAGAAGGGGTAGACATTGGTCGGCTGGGTCACACCAAGGCGGGCTGCGAGCGGGTGGAGAAAATCGTCGCCGCGCAACGGAGGCGGGCCACCGTCGAGTTGCGGTGTCCAGGGCAGCGCGATCCCGGCGCGCTGGGCCTTCGCGACCGTGCTCTGTGCTTCGGCCCCCACGATCGCCGCGACCGCGCTCTCACCATGGGCAATCCGCAACGCCGCTTCGTGAACAAGCCGCACCGGGCTCTCCCCGCCGATTGGCCCATAGACCGCGCGGCGTGGAGCGATGCCGAGGCGGGCGGTCAGTTGTTTGGCTGGATCGGCATAGCGCCAGCTCATCAAGTTGACGATATCGAGCGAATCAATTTCGCTGATGAGGTTACCGCCGCCATCGTCCTCGGCCAGGCGCAATGCCGCCTGCATCAGCGCCAGCGGCTCGAGCCCGAGGCAGGGGTCGTCTGGGCGGTCAAGAACGTCGCCGACACCGATGATAACGGGAATGCGGTCTTCAGCCATGCTTTCCAACTCCTGTGAGGTCGCTTCCCCGCCCAACAAAGAACGAACGGTCGTCCGCCAGTTTCCACGACCCGGCAATAGAACACCAGAAACACCTGCAACGACGATTTGATCTGGACATTATCACCCGTTCGGGAGGTCAATTGCGGGCATGACTTGATTCCCGGAAAGAGGAGGAACCAACCTTGGAGCACAAGCCAATCAGCCGTTATCCCGTTCCGGAACTCGGCGACCTGCCGGATGATATCCGTACCCGCATTCTTGGAATCCAGGAAAAGCTGGAGTTCGTCCCCAACGTCTTCCTGGCCTTCGCCCGCCGCCCGGACGAGTTCCGCGCATTCGTCGCCTATCATGATGCGTTGATGGAGGGTGATCGCGGTCTCTCCAAGGCAGAACGGGAAATGGTTGTCGTCGCCACCTCCGCGATGAACCAGTGCCAGTACTGCGTCGTCGCCCATGGCGCGATCCTGCGCATCCGGGCCCGGAATCCGTTGCTCGCGGACCAGATCGCCATCAATTATCGCAAAGCCGACATCACGCCGCGGCAAAAGGCGATGCTGGACTTCGCGATGAAGGTCTCGCGCCAATCCGAAGCAATAGAAGAGGCCGATTACGCGGTCTTAAAGGCCCATGGCTGGAGCGACGAGGATGCCTGGGATATTGGCGCGATCAGCGCATTTTTCGCGATGTCGAACCGCATGGCGAGCCTGATCACGCTCCGCCCCAACGACGAATTCTATCTCATGGGACGCGTCAAACGCTAGTCGTCGCCCTGACAACGACGCGCTCAAGCCAGAAAGATGAAGCAATGTCCGACGATCCATTGAGTGATTTCAAGGCTGCACAGCGGGAGGGTTGGTCCAGCTTCGCGCCGATCGCTGCCTTTACGACGCCGGCAGCGGCCCATCTCGTCGATTTCGCCGGCATCGCCTCTGGTCAGGTGGTGCTCGATGTCGCCTGCGGCACCGGCGTCGTCGCGGTCACGGCGGCACGGCTTGGCGCCCGGTTGAGCGGGCTTGACCTGTCGCCTGCCTTGATCGAGGAGGCGAAAAACAACGCGACCCTGCTTGACGCCGATATCGCTTTCCTGACCGGCGATGCCGAAAAACTTCCCTATCCCGATGGGCATTTCGACGCCGTGCTCAGCCAATTCGGCCACATGTTTGCGCCTCGACCAGACGTCGTGATCGCGGAGATGCTGCGCGTGCTCAAGCCCGGTGGGCGTGTTGCGTTCTCGACCTGGCCACCGGAACTGGCGATCGGACGGATTTTTCGGCTGGTCGAGCGCTACCTGCCAATTCCGGCGGGCGTGCCGTCCCCAACCGCCTGGGGCGAGACTGCGGTCATACGCGAACGGCTGGGCGACCGGGTTACGGAGTTGGAGTTCAAGACCGCCGAGATGGTCGTGCCCACCCTCAGCACCCGGCACTACCTCTCTCTTATGGCCGCGACGGCCGCGCCAATCCGGAAGGTTGCGGAGCAATTCGCTGATCGACCGGAACAACTTGAGACATTCCGCAACGAGTTTGAAGCAATCGCTGCAACCTATTTCAATGGCAATCAGATCCACCAAACCTTTCAAATGACCCGAGGCCGCAAGAGTTAGAGAAATCTGAGACGCATCCGCGACGCCATGAACACCGTAGAGTCGAGACGTGGTGCGGCACGGGGATTGCGCTGAAGATGGGGGTTGGAGAAACAGGAAGATGAGATTTTTAAGTTGCCGCTTTGGTGAACTTACAGCAGAATACGTCACTCAATTAATCACTAAACTGTCCTGAAGGTAGCGCGATAACAACGCCGCAGCGGCTGGGAAAAGAGATGCTGCCATCAGTCCACGGCAGTGTCTTCACGGGAACTAGAACGGACGGTCGGAAGTTGATCATCTGGGCGCCGGGGGGGCGCGGATCCCGAATGATCGTCATCCGGGCAAAAACAAAATTTTGGGAAGGACCCTAGAGATGCGGATCAGAAAATACGATTTCAATTATGGCCGACGTGAACTGCTCGCCCGCGGTGGCGCTATGGTGGGTGCGGGCCTGCTCGCCCCGATGTGGCCGCTCGTGGCCAAGGGTGCCGACATCTCCAAGGCCTATCCCGATGAGTTGCTCTCGGTCGATGCCTATACGAAGGGTGCCATCAAAACCGGCGACACGGTTGACGCCAATAACGTCGATCACGTCAAGAACCTGCTGACGCCGGTACAGTACATGCAGGTCAAGACGATGGGCCGCCGCTTCAAGATCGTCCCGACGACGACGGATGTCTCGAAGCTGTTCCCGCACGCTTACCTCGACGCGACGCTGCGCAATACCGGCAAGAGCAAGCTGGATGCCGATGGCAATGTCTGGACGACCGATGGCAAGCCCTGGATCGGTGGACTGCCCTTCCCGGACCCCAAGAGCGCGCTCGAAGCGTTCGCGAACCTGACGCTGAGTTGGGGTCGTCACGATAATGCCGTCTACGCGATCCAGGATCACGACCTGGATGAATACGGTAACGTCAATTACGCCTATGAATTCGCCTGGATCGAGGAGCAGGTTGCCTGCCGCCTGGGCGGTATCGGTCCCTACGCCGGTTCCGAGCATGCCGATCGCCTGCGCTACCAGACAGTGCTTTTCACCGGGCCTTCGGACGTAAAGGGGACGGCCTATCTGAACAGCTGGTATTATGATCAGCGCAAATATCCGGATCTGATCGGGTATGTCCCGGCCTTCAAGAGGGTACGCAAATTCCCGACGAACCAGCGTTTCGAGCCGCTCGTCGCGGGCATGACGCTTTATCTGTCGGACGCCTGGGCCGCCGGCGATCCGGCGCTGACATGGGGCAATTACCGCGTCGTCGGCCGCACCTCGATGCTTTCCGGCGTTTCCGACAATTGGCACGGCGATCTCGACAACTGGGTAGCCCCGACCCATGGCGGGCCGAAGGGTCTGACCTTCTTCGAGTACAACATGCAGATGGTGCCGGAGGCGATCATCGTCGAGGCCGAGCCAACCGGCTACCCGCGCGCGCCCGTCGGCAAAAAGCGTGTTTGGCTCGACACCCGGAATCTCCAGGTCGTCGGCTACGAGACCTATGATCGTCGCGGCGCCTCGCTCAAGAGCTTCGAGCCGTCCTGGGGTCAGCACGTCAAGGGCGATCTGATCGAGACTGAGAATGACGGCTCCCCCGTATGGACCTGGAGCCAGGTGATGAGCCATGACGTCCAGACCAACCGGATGACGCGCTTCACCCAGACCAAGGAAATCGACGGCATCAAGTCGTCGCGAAACACCGAAGGTTTGTACGAAAAATATCTGACAGCCCAGGCGATCGGCCGCCTCGGTACCTGAATGCGATCAGGCCCGGACGATCCCTACCGTCCAAGCCTGATGTGCTCGCAGAACATCGACCCCGCACCAGACCGGTGCGGGGTCGATCCGTTTCAGGCGACGGCCTGCGCCTTGGTCATGGGCTCCTGGATGAAGCCCTCGTAGCCCTTGGCGACGACTTCATCGCAGACCTGCTTGTACCGCTGGAAGCCGCCGAGATAGACGAGGAACACGCGCGCCTTGCCCGGAACATTGGCGCCGAGATACCAGGACTCGGCGGCCGGCAGCAGGGTCTCGTCCGCGATCTCGCGCACATGACTGACCCATTTCACCTCAGCTTCCCGGGTCGGCTCGATCGCAGCGATCTTGTTGCTGTTCATATGGGCGATGCAGTCGGCGATCCACTCGCAATGCTGCTCAATGCTGAGCGGCATGTTGAACAGCGCCGAGGGGCTGAGCGGCCCGGTCACGGTATAGAAGTTGGGGAAACCGTGGCTCATCAGGCCAAGATAGGTATGCGGTCCGGCGACCCAATGATCCTGTAGCCGCTTGCCGTTGCGACCACGGACATTGAGCTTGAACAGCGACCCGGTGAAGGCATCGAAGCCGGTGGCGTAGATCAGGGCGTCGAGCTCGTATTCGCCGCCGGCGGTCCTGATCCCCTTTTCTGTCAGCCGTTCGATCGGCTCGGCCTTGATATCGACCAGGCCGACATTGTCGCGATTATAGGTCTCGAAATAGTTGGTCTCGCAAGGCTGGCGCTTGGTGCCGAAGACCACGCCCGGCTTTGGCACCAGCTTGTCCGCAAGCTTGGGGTCCTTGATCTTGGCGCGGATCTTCTCGCGGACGAAATTACCGGCGGTCTCGTTGGCCTTGAGATCAAGCAGGATATCGTTATAGGCACCCAGCCAGATGCTGAAACCGCCATCGTTCCAGCATGCCTCGTAATGCGCCCGGCGTTGCTCCGGCGTGTCGGCCAGCGCCGAGGGACGGGTGCGATGGAACTCGACGCCCGCGAAGGAGCCCCAGGCCCCGCGACGGTACTCGGTGTAATTCGCCTTGACCTTGCCCTGTTCCTCAAGCGTGAGGGGTTCGTTCATCAAGGGCGCAGCAAAACCGGGGGTACGCTGGAACACGGTGAGGTGGCCGGCGGTCTCGGCAACGACCGGGATCACCTGCATTCCCGTGGCGCCGGTACCGATGATGCCGACCTTCTTGCCCTTGAAGTCATAGCCTTCCTTCGGCCATTTGTGGGTCAGCAGGACATCGCCCTTGAAGCTCTCGGCGCCCGGGAATACCGGCGTCGCGGCGGTCGACAGCACGCCGACGCCGGAGATCAGATGGCGCGCCGTGACGACCTTGCCGTCATGGGTGGTGACGCGCCAGAACGCGCCGGCCTCGTCGTAATCGGCGGCGGCGACCCAGGTGCTGAAACGAATGTCCTTCTTGAGGTCGAACTTCTTGGCGACGAATTCGAGGTAGGACAGGATTTCCGGCTGGGCCGCATATTTCTCGGACCATACCCATTCCTGCTGCAATTCCTCGGAAAAGGAATACGAATAATCCATGCTCGGGATATCGCAACGCGCGCCAGGATAGCGGTTCCAGTACCATGTGCCGCCGACGCCATCGCCACCCTCGATCACGCTCGCTTTCAGCCCCTGCTTGTCACGCAGCAAATGAAGCATGTAGAGCCCGGCGAAACCGGCACCGACGATGACGGCGTCGAGTTCGGGGGTGGCGGTCTTGGCGATATCTGTCGTGCCCATGAAGGGTCTCCCTGATCCCGTTTATTATCGATTACAATTAGCCGAACAGGCCGTCTTCTGATGCCCTAATACCATTCCAAAATTGCTGGGAACATCCTCCTCTTTCAAATCCGTATAACTACCTACCGAGACAGGCTTCGACGGCGGTCCTGCGGGTGGCACAAAATCGCATCAGTAGATGTTTTGTTGCTCACGTGAAAAAGTGAGACGCGTGGTCATCGGCAACCGATCGAACCAAAAAATAGAGGGAGAGAAAACATGACCGAATGGGATGGACGCGGACTTGTCTCGACGGATTGGCTGGCGACGCATCTGGGCGATGCGGACTTGCGGTTGTACGATACCACGGTCCGCCTCGTGCCGAAGGTGCCGGGCCCCTATGAGATCGTCAGCGGTCGCGCGGCCTACGACGGGGCACATATTCCCGGCGCAGGCTTCCTGGATCTGATGACCGAGCTTTCCGACCCCGCCTCGGATGTCCCCTTCATGATGCCCGCGGTTGATCGACTGGCCGCTGCGCTGGGTAGCGCGGGGATCGGACCCGATAGCCGTGTCGTACTCTATTCCTGGCCGACCCCGATGTGGGCAACCAGACTTTGGTGGATGCTGCGCTCCTGCGGCTTCGATAATGTCGCGGTGCTCGACGGCGGCCTCGACAAGTGGCGCGCCGAAGGTCGGGCGATGGAAAGCGGGACCCGGAGCTATCCGGCGACACAGTTGAGCCTGTCCGCGCGGCCCGGCGCCTGGGCCGACAAGGAGGATGTTCTCGCCGCAATCGGCGATGACTCTGTCTGCACGATCAACGCGCTTTCTCCCGCGACCTTTCAGGGCACCGCCGAGTCGAGCTATGGCCGCAAAGGGCACATCACCGGCAGCCTAAACGTCCCTTACGAGGCCTTGTTAAAGGCCGATGGCAGTTTTCGTCCTGATGCCGAGTTGCGACCCCTCTTCGCCGCAGCCGGGGCCTTTCAGCGCTCCCGCGTCATCTGTTACTGCGGCGGCGGTATATCCGCGACGATGGATGCGCTCGTGTTGACCCGCCTCGGCCATCCCCACATTGCCATCTACGACGGCTCCATGTGGGAATGGGCGCGCGATCCATCGCTGCCGATGGCAACCGGCGTCTGACGCAACCTCAGGGCGTGATCGCAACCTTCAGGACGCCGTCACGCTGGTTGGCGAAAAGATCATAGGCGGCCTCGATATCGTCGAGCTTGAACCGATGGGTGACCAGCGGCTTCAGATCGATACGGCCGCCTGCGATCACCGACATCAGGCGACGCATCCGTTCCTTGCCACCGGGGCAAAGGGTGGTCACGATTTTCAGATCCGCGAGACCCGCGGCGAAAGCGTCGAGGGGAATGCTAAGGTCAGTCGAATAGACACCAAGGCTCGATAATGTGCCGCCGGGACGCAACACCCGGAGCGCGCCTTCAAAGGTCGCCTGGGAACCCAGCGCCTCGATCGCGACATCGACGCCGCGACCATCGGTCAGCCGCATGATCTCAGCCACCGGATCGACCTTGGTGAAATCAATGACATGGTCCGCGCCCATCTGACGCGCCACGGCAGCGCGTGCCGGAACGGACTCGACGGCAATGATCTTGGTGGCGCCCGAAAGCTTAGCCCCGGCGGTGGCGCAGAGCCCGATTGGTCCCTGGGCAAACACCGCGACGGTATCGCCGATCCGGACATTGCCGCTCTCGGCGCCACTGAACCCGGTCGACATGATATCGGGGCACATCAGTACCTGTTCATCCGTAAGGTCGTCCGGCACGGCGGCAAGATTGACCATCGCGTCGGGAACCCGGACATATTCGGCCTGACAGCCATCAATCGCATTGCCGAATTTCCAGCCACCGAAAGCCTGGAAGCCATATTTGGCGTTCGGCCCGTCCTGACTGCCATGGCCACACAGGCAGGCTGCGCTGTGACCGCTCTGGCTGATCGCGCCGGAGATGACGCGCTGCCCCTCATGAAACCCCTTGACCTCCGAGCCCAGCTTTTCGATCACGCCGACGGGCTCATGACCAATGGTCAGTCCCTTGCGAACGGGGTATTCGCCCTTCAGGATGTGAACGTCCGTCCCGCAGATGGTGGTCGTCGTGATCCTGATCAGTGCGTCGAGCGGACCGATATCCGGGATCGGTTTGTCCTGAAGGACGATGCGATGGGGTTCGACGAAAACGGCGGCTTTCATCATGGGCATGGCGTTCTCCCGGGCCTCGCATTGTTATTGGACGGCGACAGGAGAGGCCCATTCCCGATTGGTGCACCGTCAGTTGGCGCAAATCATAGCGCAGATATGATCGCCCGCCCATGGGTTGGATCGGCGCTCACGGCGCCCATTGATTGGCGATACACTCGCGGATCGCCGCCTCGAATTCAGGCTCCAGATACGGCGCTATAACATCGAAGAGTTGGTTGATACCCGCCGTCATGTCACTGCGCTGGATGTCGGTTATGCCGGAAATTTGCAGAAAACCGATCCAGTTCGACCATATCAGCCAAGTTCCAAGGGCGAGCGAGGCGATACCTGCAGCGCCCCTGGGATGGGTTAGATTGCCGTCCTCAGCGATGCCGGCAGCAATGCTGCCGAGCTCAGCGATGCCCCAGCGCTGGAGCCCCTGATAGCGGGCAGCCAGCACAGGGTCCCGCCGAAGTAGCCCAAGCGTGCCGTTAAAGAAAAATCGGTAGCGCCAGGCAAGATCGAAGGTCCGAAGGTAAAACGCGGCGATCCGTTCAGGCGGTAGAGGCCTGACAACATCGCGCTGGAGTACATCGTGGAATTCATCCTCCAGGGCGTCGAACAGGGTGTGGACGATCTCCTCGCGATTGGAGAAATGGTAATAGAGATTGCCGGGGCTGACACCGGTTTCGGTGGCAATCCGGTTGGTGCCCACGGCTTCGGCGCCGAGTTCGTTCATCAGACGCAATGTCGTCTCGATGATCCGCTCCCTGTTCCCCATCTATGCGCCTCCTCCACGCTGCTCGCCGACCGCGCCCCAAGACCCGACAGAACCGTCGGAAGCTTGCCGATGCGTTATAACTACAGGAGTTTGGCAGAAAATCCCGCGATCAGATTGCGACTCTCTGTAGTTTGAGCCAATCGTTCGCAACCACGATTGATAGCCGTTGACAATGCGACATGATCGCTCTAGAGTTTTTACTCTAGATAGAAGTTCGGGCTTTTCCAGTCCCGATAGAAACAAGCTCTGGGCGAGGACGCGACATGACCACGACAAAGCCGTTTAACGGACTGTTTCGTCGGCAAGAAGACGACAATACTGCGCGCACCGATTGCCCGCATGATATTCTCGTGCGCCCCTTTAGCTTCGACTTTCCTGACGATCTGAACCCGGTTTGGTCGCCCGGACACGTGGTACGATCCCACCTCTTCAACGGCTTTTCTTTGACGATGCCGTACCTTGAGCCGTACCTCATCCGAACGATGCGGGAAGTCTCGTCCCAGATCACTGATCCGGGGCTGTTGCAGGATATTCGTGGTTTCAATGGCCAGGAGGCCCGCCATTACGAATGCCACCGCCGCCTGAACGACTTGCTGAAACGCAATGGTTATCCGGAATTGGCGGCGGTTGAGGGAAAACTAGCCGATTCATATGCCCGCCTGGGAAAGCGCAGCCTTCGCACCCGCCTTGCCTACAATGCGGGCTTCGAAAGCATGACCAACGGATTCACGAACTGGTTCGTCGCCAAGCGGTTGCAACTATTCGGCGGCGCCTGCCCCTATGTATCGTCGTTCTGGATCATGCACATGATCGAAGAAGCCGAACACAAGACGGTCGCGTTCGATGCCTATATGGCCTACTCAGGCGCCTATCTGCCGCGAGCGCTCGGCGTCCTCCATGGCTCGTTCCACGTCCTCGGCTTCGGCTTTGTTGCCCTGTTCCGTGCCCTGCGAAAGGATGGGAAGCTCTCCGACGCGGGCACGCTCGCCGAGATCGTACGGGAAACCGCCAGCCTGGTCTGGAACGTCGGTCCCTACCTGCTCCGCGCCATGATGCCCGGTTATGACCCACGCCAGGAAACGGATCCGCAGTGGTCAAAAGACTGGGTGTCGGGCTATGCCCGCCTGCCGGCAAATGCGCCGCTGCCCTTGATCGACACTCGGAGTACAGAGATGCCCGTGCCCTTCGCGGCGCCGGTTTGAAGACAAGTAGACAACTGCCCGCAAACACCCTTGAACAAGGAAAGATGATGGATCAATTGCAACGGATCATGATCGGCAATGGCTTGCTGGTCATTCTCGCCGCGATGTTCGCCGGCTTCATGCTCATGTTTCATTTGATCGGCGGGATCGAGATCTGGCCGGGAACGATCTTGCCAATCCACATATACGGCACGAGCGACGGCTGGGTTCGGGCTCACTCGGGTGGCACGATGAACGGGATACTCGTGATCGTGGTCGCGCTGGCCTTGCCCAAACTGAACCTAAGCCCGCTGATGCAGAAGCTGACGGCATACGGTTTCCTATATGTAGCCTGGTCATTCACACTGTTCTACTGGCTTGGCAATGCTGCGGGCAATCGAGGGCTCACCCTCGGCGATAGTCAGCTTGGCCATACAGATCTGATCAGCGTGATCGCCTTCCTTCCCGGCTTGCCGAGCGTGTTCATCGTGGTCGTCCTTCTGGTGATCGCGGCCAGAAGCGTGCTGAGTGCAAATAAGGCGTAACCCATTGGGCGAGGCGGAGGGTCGATGAACAGGGTGGCTTGCGCTGTCCCATGAGGGCGCGCTAGCCACTATTCTGGGGTCATTGGTTCCTTCGCAACCCGATCGGGCTCACGGCCGAGATCAGTCGAGCTTTCGATTTCTGCCAATTTTTCGACAAGCCGTTGAAGCGTTGTCGAACTAGCGAAGCCCGAGGCCTTCATGAAGGCAATCTCCTTTCTCAGAGCCGCACGCATCAATGCCCAGTCCTCGATCGCTTTCGGGACCTCCATCGTTACACCTCGCCTCTATGCTTCAACTGGCTATGCGGCGACCACGTGCCTGAAGATGGGCTCCAGGGGTCGTTGGCCAGACGATCATGGCGGGCGTCCTCTGCTGCTGACTGCAGTTCGACCGGTACGGACATCGCACTTGATATCGATACCTCAGGGGGTGATGACAGGCGCATCGCGGCGATCAGTTATTCGCCGTATTGCCGGGGACATCAGATGACCTCCTCCATGACGTCCTGACACCGTGCGTCTCGAAAAAGACATCGATTTTCGCCTGCACCTCGCTGTGTAACGGCAAGGCCATGATGCCCCGCCGCTCGAACAGGGAGTCGATCTTAGCTTGAAGATTTGTTTCCCGCGGCAAGCCTGCCCTGGGTTGAACAGGAGACGGACGCGAAACGGGCAGCGATACGGAGATCACAACCCCGCCACGATTTTGGCCCATGCGCGCTATCTGAGAGGTTGTCGCAGGAAGAGGGATGTCCTCCCCATTCTTGATCATCGCCTTGACGTGACGGAGAAGCATTTCCTGGGCGATCCTTCTGGCGCCGCTGTGCCTGCCGGTCGCGCCAATACACATCGGAAAATCAGGGAAAGTGATTTGAAAACCGCGCGCCCCCAAGGGTCGAAGCAACCCGATATATCTCATCATGTGCCGTGACCCTTTCCTACCGGGAGATCTGATTGCGCAAATTCGGGTCGCTCAGCATCTTGTCGCGGACATCCTGGAGGACGCGGCGGATTTCCGCCTCATACTCGAATTTCATGTCCTTGAGCGATGCCTCGAAGGTTTTGCGGATGCCGAAATACATCATCATGACCAACTGGCCCGTATCGCACGACACGTCGGCGTCAAGGTCGATTACCTTGCACATCGCATCAGCGATCTCTCCAATCAGCGGCGCTTCGACCATGGCGGCAAGGCCGCGGACGTCATTCGCCAGATCAAAGACCTTTTCTTTGATCTCTGGCGTAATCGGGTTGATCGATTTCATCAGCAATACGCCGAGATCATCGACCATCTGCCCGAATTCCTGACGACCCATTGTGATGATGCCGACCGATGCCTTTTCGGCCCGCTTGGCGGCGACATCCACATCGACCCCTTTTGAGCGGCCGAGAGGGAGCTTTGCATGCGGAGGAATTGGAACCGTCGTCACCTTCGGTGTGGCGACCGGCGCTGGATTCTGGATCATATTAAAGTTCAGCCTCAAAGCCTCGTGGGCCGGCGCCGCAATCATTGCAATAAGAATGCGTGGTTCCGGGGTGGCCCAAAATAATCACCGACAATTTCGAAGGGTCTTTCATCGGCCAGGGACGTGGCAAATTTCATCATAAAAGCCTGCGCACTCGTCGGCTTTGTAATGTACGTGTTGACGCCCGCCCGCAAAGCCGCATGCACACGATGCTGCTCATTATATGCGGTCACCATCATCACGTTCAAAAAGCGGTTCGGGCTCTCATCGGCGTGCCGTATCAGGCGCAGCAGCTCCAAACCTGAGCCATCCGGAAGCTTCCAATCGCAGATCACGACATGGGGCTGAAACTCGCGGATTGTCGTCCAGCTTTTTTTCGCGCTGCTGACACAGCGTATGTGACGAATCCCCAGCTCGTTCAAAAAATTCCGGATAAGATCGCGCCAGAAAAGCATTCCATCAACGATTACAACCCTTATGTTCGAGTAATCATGGGTCTGCATGTTCATGGTGACTCCTAATACTTTTGGGGCTTATTTCGTGACGATCAAACACACGTCGATCAGAACACCATCGCCACAACAAGTGCGGAACACATGCCAAACATGGCAAGACCGCCCAGTAGGAAGCCGGTGGCAAATTCGGGCATTGGATTAATCCCTCCCCAGACTCATCGCTCGCTTGACGCCGAGAACGGCTGCAAACTGTAATGATAATCGACATAAACCTTATAAGCGGCGCCGCGTGAAATCGTCACCGTCGTTCCAAGGATAAGTATTCCCGCGAATACTCCACAAAATACCTCAAGGATAATTTTGTTATTTCGTTTTGCCGCCCGCTTTCTTTCCCTGAACTGGCGAAGTCGGGCTTGAAAATGGGCCCGCGCAAGTGCATGATCAGCAGGTGAACTGATCGAGTCTGGAATGATCATCGTAAAATCTCCCAACATCGTCAGACTGCCGCAACAACTTCAACTGGTAGCTTGCGGAGCAAGTCTTGCAATTTCCGAGACGAACTAAGGCTATCCTCAGCCATATTGAACCGAATCTTCGGAGCAGCTTTCGACCACCGGCAGCCCTTGCCGCCACCCTTGGTCCAAAGCTCTCCGTAGGCGAGAACCATTTCCGTGCGCTCAAACTCGGAAGCGCGATGTATCGTTTTCCTGTGCACTGCACACACCCGAACGCTTTCATCAAAAGAAGGAACGTAGTTCACGATATGGTACGCATTATTTCGAAAATGGTGCCGACTGAACGCATATTAGGAAGTTTTTTCCGTGTCGTAAAGCAGCAAAAAACATGCCCTATAATACTAGTGCCGAAAAATATGGGGGCCTGCGGCAAATGGGCATTAATCGTTCCTGATCGAAGTGCTGTAAGATTTCTGCAAAGACAGGCAGATACGCCATGACGACGATCGCAGACCGCTTGCGCATGGTAAGAGCGCATTTGAAGGAAACACAAAAAGGCCTGTCTCGTCGGCTCGGCATCGGCGTCATGACTTGGCAGTCCTATGAAATCACCGGCCGAATTCCGAAGCAGGCGACGCTTGAGAAGCTCGCCGAGATGGGCTTCTCTGTCGCCTGGATCGTGACCGGCGAAGGCGACATGCTGGCGAGCGCGAACCCGCTTCCCGCCGAGCGGGGCCTCGTCGCCGATTGGGCGGCCACCGTATTTGATCTTCCGGCGCGGTCGCGCCCCGCCGTGGATGAGGCTGGCAGCTCGATGTTCGAGCGACAAAAAGAAATGCAAATCAAGGTCAGCGAGGTCTGCGAGTCGCTCTCATTGAACCTCGCGCCGGAAAATATCGTCACCCTCTCGCTGATCGCCTTTTACGTCACTGACAGGAAGATGCAGGACGATCTATTGGCTGCAATCCTGGGCGTGCTGAAGACTGAGTTGGACCGCGCGCCATAGGGTCTGCAGAAAATCAGCACGGCAAAGCGTCATTGCCTGACAATTGCGATCGCGCCTGAACTGGGGATTCGCGTAGGGAAACTCTGCCACGCCCTTCCCAAACCTCTGTCGAGAATACTGAAATCAAGGCGCTCGCCACCTTGCTTGCCTGGCACCAGGGGAAAGCTCGTCCCGATCCGGTTAAATCAAAACATGGTTTTTCATACTATAGGCACTACAAATCGTGCTAACGTCGTCTCCACCGACTTTCGGATGGAGTGCTATGTTGGTGCGGGTACATCGGTCAAGAAAACTATCGACGACAGCAAAATTCGTGTCCCTGTTCGGGATGCTGATGCTCGTCATCATCGCCACGACAAGCCCGGCTCGGGCCGACGAATCACTAGATGCCGTGTCATACCCCGCTGACCTACCTAGACCGACGATCCCAGTGATCGGATACGTCTATCATGCGCATGACCGGGCTTTGGCATGCTACGATTCCAATTTTGTGCGGGATATGCAATCTCAGATAAGGGGAAATGACGTAACATCGATCCGGAACATTATAAGCGAGAAAATACGGTACGGAGAATGTGTAATCATTGACAAAAATAACAGGGTAGACGTCATGAATGTTTCCGCTTCAGGCGATTTGACTCAAGTCACCCTGTTTAATCAGATTGAACAATACTGGATCGGTACCGCTCATATCGATCTCGATTCGAGAAATGCTCCGTAATACACAATATTCGATCCGGCAGATTGACCCGTGGTTGAAAAACGGCGTCGGACGAAATTGTCTCATTATTCTGTCCTGCAAGCCTATTGTCGTTTTGCCGGATGCGAGGGAGCGGTATGAGTTTTGATATATTCTTATACGCGACGCTAGGAGGACCAAACCCGCATTCCCCAGATGGGTTTGATTTCC
>CAIXXC010000414.1 GCA_903923205.1 uncultured Rhodospirillales bacterium
CCGACCATCGCCTTGGACGCCATGGGTGGCGACCATGCGCCAGAGATGGTCTTGAGGGGTGCGGAAATCGCCCTAGTGCGATTTCCGCAGTTGCGTTTCCAATTATTTGGGCGTGAGGAGGTTCTAGGGCCTCTTTTAGAGGCGATGCCGACCGTGAAGGCGGCATCGACGCTCAACCATGCCCCTGACGTTATAACCGGCGATACGAAGCCTTCGGCCGCGCTCCGCACGGGGAAGCGGTCGAGCATGCGGCTTGCCATTGACGCTGTAGCCGAAGGCAGGGCCGACTGCGTGGTCTCGGCTGGCAATACCGGCGCCTTGATGGCACTTGCCAAAATCGTCCTGAAGACCTTGCCTGGGATCGACCGCCCGGCGATTGCCACGTTTCTGCCCACCCAGCGGGGCGAGTCCGTGCTGCTCGACCTTGGCGCGAATGTCGAATGCGATGCCGAGAACCTCGTGCAATTTGCCCTGATGGGAGACGCCTTCGCGCGCGCCGTTCTTGGTGTCACCAGACCATTGATCGGGCTGCTCAACGTCGGATCGGAAGATTTGAAGGGTGTCGACTCGGTGAGGGAGGCTTCGGCCCGTTTGAAGGACATCCCGGGAATTTATTTTCATGGTTTCGTCGAAGGGGACGATATCGCTGCCGGAACGGTCGATGTTGTGGTGACCGATGGGTTCAGCGGGAATATCGCGCTCAAGACCGCCGAAGGCACCGCGAAACTTTATAGCCATTTCTTGCGAGCGGCGTTTTCGCATTCGATTATGGCAAAGATTGGATATTTCTTCGCCAAAGGCGCGCTTAGCAAGGTTAAGGAACGGCTTGATCCGCGGCGCTATAATGGCGCGATGCTTCTCGGCCTCAACGGCATTGTCGTGAAAAGCCATGGCGGCTCTGATGCGGTCGGTTTCGCCAATGCGGTAGGGGTGGCGGCCGATCTTATTATCAATGGTTTCCTCGATCGTATCCGGGAAGAGCTGGCGTCCGTGCGCCCGGTGCGGGACGGCGTCGCAGGAAATGCCACAGCTTCGGTGACGACGTGAGCCTGCTATGACAATCCGAAGCGTGATCCTCGGCTGTGGCGGCTATCTGCCGGAGCGCGTCGTCGGCAATCAGGAACTGGCTGAGCGTCTCGATACCAGTGACGACTGGATCTCCCAGCGGACCGGTATTCGCCAGCGCCATATTGCTGCAGATGGTCAACTGACCTCCGATCTTGCTGTCATCGCCGCACAGCGCGCGATCGAACATGCGGGCATCGGTGTCGACGAGATTGATCTCGTCGTGGTTGCGACTGCCACCCCTGATAACACGTTTCCTGCGACTGCGACCCGCGTCCAGGCTCGTCTTGGGATGAAGCGCGGGGCCGCATTCGATGTCCAGGCGGTTTGTTCTGGCTTCATCTATGGTTTAAGCGTCGCCGACAACTTCATCAAGGCCGGGCAGGCCAAAACTGTGCTGGTTATTGGGGCTGAGACGTTCTCACGCATCCTCGACTGGGAAGACCGTCAGACCTGCGTCCTGTTTGGTGACGGCGCGGGTGCGGTCGTGCTTCGCGCGGAAGACACGCAAAGCCAGGGCATTCTTTCGACCCATATTCACAGCGATGGTACCCTCTATGATCTGCTCTACGTCGATGGCGGGCCGTCTTCCACCGGGACCGCGGGCCATCTTCGCATGGAGGGCAAGGAGGTTTTTCGCCATGCCGTTCATCGTTTGTCGGAAGTCGTCGTCGAGGCGCTCGCTGCTCACCAGCTGACGCCGCGTGATATTGATTGGCTGGTGCCGCACCAAGCCAATCTGCGGATTATTGAAGGTGTCGGCCGCAAGCTCGCGCTGCCAGCAGAACGCGTTGTTGTTACCGTGGATCGCCATGCCAACACTTCTGCTGCGTCCATCCCGTTGGCGCTTGCCGAGGCTGTGCATGACGGGCGTATCAAGCGCGGCGAGATGATCCTGCTGGAAGCGCTCGGTGGCGGACTGACCTGGGGAGCCGCCCTCATCCGTTGGTGACAAGCATTTGTCTTTGACGGATTTCTTCGTCGCGGATACCCTCCATCTACGAAGTTGATGAGGAGGGGAATGGGGTGACCACCGGAACCGTCACGCGCGCGCAGCTTAGCGAGGCCGTCTATCAGGAAGTTGGCCTGTCCCGCAATGAATCGGCAGATCTTGTTGAGACTGTTCTCAAGGAGATCGAAGACGCTCTCGTCAAGGGCGAGACCGTTAAGATTTCCTCTTTTGGCAGCTTTGGCGTCCGCAGCAAGGGAGAACGGATTGGTCGTAATCCGAAGACCGGCGAAGAGGTTCCGATCGAGCCGCGCCGCGTCCTTATCTTCCGCGCGTCGCATGTGCTGAAGGATCAGATCAACGAAGGCTTAGGCAAGAGCAAGGCCAAGAAGGCCTAAGTTGTGAGATCGCCTTTGCCGTTGGATGATCTTGCAACTTCCGAGGACGCCCCTGAACGTCCGACGATGAAGTCGGCTGCCGCTTTTCGCACCATCAGTGAGGTCTCTGATGATCTCAATGTGCCCCAGCACGTTCTCAGGTTCTGGGAAACCAAGTTTCCGCAAATTCGACCGCTCAAGCGAGGCGGCGGGCGACGTTACTATAGACCAGAGGATGTGGAACTCCTGGGCAAGATCAGCCGCTTGCTCTACCAGGAGGGCTATACGATCCGTGGGGTTCAGCGCCTGCTGCGTGAGGGTGCTTTGAAATCTTCCGGTCGCCTAGCCGCCGTAGAGACAGGGCCGGTTGAGACATTGCCGCTCGGCTTTCTGGATTATGCCGAACCTGATACTGGTGATGATTTCAGCGATGAGGAGCCCGAACCGCCCCCGCGTCGTCGCCGCACGAGTTCCGGCCCTAGTCTCCTGGATCAAACGATCTTGCGTGATCTTCTTGAGGAACTGCGGATGCTGCGGGCATTGCTGCCGCCGCGTCGTGACTGAGGTCGTCCGGCAGAGGTCGACATAACAAGAAAATTCCCCAAACCAGAGACCCCATAGCGCTGGCAAGTGCGAGGGGGTAGCTATCGCTTTCGTAGCGAAGCGCGCTGGCAACACCGTTGGCCGAAGCGAGTCCGGCCCCATCCATAAGTGCGTGGGCGATCACGCAGGGCCAGATCGATCCCGACGCGATCCGTACCCAGGCAAAACAGAGCCCCAGGCCCGTCGCAAACACGACCTGTGCTAGGACCATGTGGATATCGATCCCGCTTCCAATCCCGACAAGGTGAGCCGCCCCGAACAGGAGTGACGACATGATGATGGCGCCTCGTGGCCCATGGCCCATGAACGCGGCCAAAGCGACGCCACGGAAGATCGTTTCCTCCCCCACCGCGATTACGACGCCAAGTCCAAGCCAACCCGCGCAGCGCAAGGCCGAAAGGTCGCCTATACCGCCACTCAGTGAAAGTGCGGCAGAGACCCAAGCCGGGAACATCAGAGTCCAAAATCGCGAGCCGGCGCCACCGAGATACCCGAGTCGTCGCCATGACCGGCTCGTTGTGATGAGCGCCGCGATCACAATGACGAAGCCGGCTTTGATCGTGATGTAGAGCAATAACTCGTTGCCGAGCATCGCGGGGGCATGCCGCGCGATAAAGAGAGCGCCAACAGCGTCCCAGACGAGCAGAAAAAACATTCCTGCCAGGGCGACCGCAAGGGCGCGCCACAGCGGCTTGGGCAGGCGCATTGAATCGGCAATCATTTGGAATATCTTGCGGCGCTCACGTCCAGCCAGCTCCCGATTTTTCGCTGTCACTATTATTGGTGTTAGAGTCGGTTAACCAATTCGTCATATGATAGCGTTAATCGACCCCCTCCCGAAATCCGAAGCGACGGACCAGGGGATAGAGGGGGAAATACGGAAATAATACGCGATGAAAGTTAAACAGCCAGCAGCGGGCGACGCCGCGCCGCAGTCTTCGCAGCCGCGGAGCACGCATTTCGATTTTGAGCACGCCGTGTTCAAGATGCAGGGCGCTTGTTTCATGCCCGCATCGAATGGCGAACCGTCGATCCGTATGATGTTTGGCGAGATGGAAGCCCTGGTCCCCATTCACTCCCTTGCTGCCGAGTTCGAGCTTGACGGCACTGCCGATGGGGCGTTGCTGGAGAAGGTCATCGCAGGCCTTCGTTTCGTCAAGGTCATCCATCCCGGCGATTCGATCCCCAGGGAAATCCTCGACGGTACAGCATCGTGGTCGGTCGAGGAACGTCACCACGCGATTGCGCGGGGCCGCCTGACCCTACAGATTTCGACATGGCTCAGCGGCGACGAGCAGGTAATCTCCGATCACGATGCCCTCGTGCAATTGGTCGAAGACCCGAGCATCAAGGCCAAGGTCAACACCGCGATCGGTGAGATCGCCGCCCGGCTCGGCATTCCGCCGGACCGCAAGCAGGAAGTCATGGATCGGGTCGATCAGGTCGTCCGCGAGTTGGCCTATATCGAGGCGCTGCGTGAGCGCTATCGGTCGATCAAGAATATCCAGACGAAGCTCGGCGAATTCCTCAAGCTCTACAGGCGCGAGCGTTCGATCTATGAGGAGTTGGTCCGAAGCGAACTCCTGCTTCGTCGCCCGATCGATGAGTTCAACACCATCTTCGAGCAGGTGGATGCACAGAGCGGTGAGATCATCTCGCTCCTGCGCAATATGGAGCGGCAGATCAGTTTTATCCGCGCATCTCGAGACGATCTTCACGATAAGATGATGATCTGGGACGATTTGATCGAACTCTGGACGACTTTGCCGGTTGAGCGTACGCCAGACATCGAAGCCAAGCTGCGCGATCTTTATCGCTTCCTGGCCCGCCATTTCATCATTGAAAAGCAATGGCAGTTGACCGGCGATTCGTTCGACCGCAAACCGCCCCACCACTGATCGAATTCAGACGGTACGGCGTGCCCTGAGCGCGGCGGCGAGGGTGCCTTCATCGAGGTAATCCAGTTCTCCCCCGATGGGCACGCCGTGGGCTAGCCTGCTGACGCGCGCGCCGGATTCAGCGAGGCGATCGGTGAGGTAATGCGCGGTCGTCTGACCCTCGACCGTCGCGTTCATTGCGAGGATAACCTCGACGATGTCACCGGCGGACGCCCGGGCCACGAGTGAGTCAATTGACAGGTCTTCCGGCTTGATGCCATCGAGAGCGGAGAGAATGCCTCCCAGGACATGGTAGAGGCCGCGGTGTGAATGACTGCGCTCGATCGCCCAGAGATCGGCAACATCCTCGACGACGCAGATGATGCTGCGATCACGCCCCGGATCGTTGCAGACGGCGCAGGGGCTGATCGTGTCGAGATTACCGCAAACCGGGCAGGCAAGAATGGTGTCGGCTGCGGCTTCGAGCGCTGTCGCCAGCGGTCGCATCAACGCTTCGCGGCGCTTGATCAGGTGCAGGGTCGCGCGGCGGGCAGACCGTGGCCCCAGCCCCGGTAGTTTGGCCAAGAGCTGGATCAGCCGTTCAATTTCGGGTCCGGCAGCCATATCGTGCTCGTGCCCGGTCGCTTGTTCAGAAAGGCATTTTGAAGCCGGGCGGCAGTTGGAGCCCGCCCGTCATCTTTGCCATCTCGGCCGCGACATGGGCCTCGACCTTCTGCTTGGCGTCGGCAAAGGCGGCG
>CAIXXC010000415.1 GCA_903923205.1 uncultured Rhodospirillales bacterium
ATATCGTCGATCATTGCTGCCACGCCTGGAACAAACTCGTCGATCAGCCGTGGGCGATTATGTCCATCGGAATGCGAGACTGGGCACATGGGTTATAATCAGCCGGAACTGGTATTAGCTTCAGCGATACCGCGCCCCCGATCTTTGTCACCATATCCATCGGCCTTGTCGCCCTCGCCTATGGGGTCAGCGGACGGAGTGCGATCCTTTCAGACATGGCACATTGGACCGTCCTTTGGGTTCTGTTCTCGGTAACCGCTGGCATGGCGACCTATGCCGCGGCCGCTTACGGCGGCGCGACCCACGATGCCGCCTTTGTCGCTCTGGATGCGCGGCTGGGCTTTTCCTGGGCCGATTGGTATGGCTTCGTGACGCGCCATCCCGTGCTGCGTTTCGCACTGGCAATCGCCTATACCACACTGATGCCGCAGATTATTTTCTCAATTATCTATTTTGGACTTCTTGGCCGGAACGACCGAAACGCCGAATTCTTCTTCACGACGTTGATCGCTTTCGCCATCACCTTGCCAATTTCCTGGCGCTTTCCCGCCCTCGGTGCGCTGCCGTATTTCGGCCATACCAACGAAGCAGCGCCCTTTTATTTTTCCGATCTGCAGGCATTGCGTCAGCATACCCGACACGTCTTTTCATTGGCCGAGATGAAGGGATTGATCACGCTGCCGTCGTTCCATACGGTACTCGCGCTGTTGTTTATTTACGTCCATCGCGCCCGAAACTGGGTATCGAAGTTCATCATCTTCCTTAACCTTGCTGTGCTGATCTCGATCCCCGTCGGCGGCGGACATTACCTTTGCGATATGATCAGCGGTGCGATCGTCGGATTGATAAGCATCATGATCCAGCGGTGGCTCTCAGGGCTCATTCTCGGAAATACGAAAGGGGTGAAGAAAGTCGGGCTTGCGACCGCGAACGATTTGGGGTCTTCCTAATCGCCGTCGCAGCGCGCGAAGTACCGTGAAACACCCAACGAGCTGAAGGTCCATGTCCGATCCCGAATTTCATCGCATCCGCCGTCTACCGCCGTACGTCTTCGCCGAAGTCAATCGGCTCAAGGCCGCCGCGCGAGCTGCCGGGCGCGATGTCATCGATTTCGGCATGGGCAACCCCGATCAGCCGACACCGCCGCATATTGTCCAAAAGCTTATAGAAACAGTTCAGGATCCGCGAACCCATCGCTATTCGAACAGCAAGGGCATTCCTGGGCTGCGAAAGGCGATTGCCGGCTACTACAGCCGTCGCTTTGACGTCGATCTCGATGTCGAGAACGAAGTCATCGTCACGCTGGGCTCCAAGGAGGGACTCGCCAACCTCGCCCAAGCCATCACCAGCCCCGGCGACGTCGTCCTGGCACCGAACCCGAGCTATCCCATTCACGCGTTCGGCTTCATCATTGCTGGCGCCTCCGTCCGACATATCCCACCCTGCTCGCCGCAGGATTTCGTTGCTTCGGTGGAAAGAGCGTGGAAGCATAGCGTTCCGGCGCCCATCGCGCTGATTGTGAACTATCCTTCAAACCCGACCGCGGAAGTCCGAGATCTCAGCTTCTATGGCGAGGTCGTCGAATGGGCGCGGTCGCGCAACATCTACGTGTTGTCGGATGTCGCCTACAGCGAAATCTATTTCGACGATGTGCCGCCGCCCTCAATCCTCCAGATTCCGGGCGCAAAGGACGTCTGTATCGAATTTGGTTCCCTCTCGAAGACGTATTCGATGCCAGGTTGGCGCGTCGGCTATGCCGTTGGCGCGCGCAAGCTCGTCAACGCCCTCGGGCGGGTTAAATCCTATCTTGATTACGGCGCCTTCACACCGATTCAGGTCGCTGCCATTGCAGCGCTGAACGGCCCTCAGGATTGTGTTGAGGACCTCCGCCAGCTTTACAAGAAGCGGCGTGATGTCCTGATCGAAGGCTTGGCCGGTGCCGGGTGGGATATTCCCTCACCACCGGCATCGATGTTCGCCTGGGCCCCCCTCCCCGAGCGTTACAGGCATCTCACCAGCCTCGAGTTCTCGAAGCTGATCCTTGAGAAGGCTAACGTCGCAGTAGCTCCCGGTATCGGCTTTGGTGAGTATGGAGATACTCATGTGCGTCTGGCACTGGTCGAAAATGTCGATCGAATCCGACAAGCCGTGCGCAACGTAAAACAATTTCTGCAGGAAGAGTGATCGAGAAGGGTCGCGACGACACCTGATCCCGTTTTTATCAAGAAACGATCAGGGGCAGAAACGGCTAGTTTCCGCCCCTGTTTTCTTTCACGAGATCACGGCACGAATGCGTCGCACACCTGCGGAAGATGACTGTTCCTTCGCGATCTTGAACTTACCGATTTCCATCGTGTTGGCGACATGGGGACCGCCGCAGAGTTCCATCGACAGGTCGCCGATTTTATAGACCGATACCTGGCTGTCGTATTTGTCTGAAAATAATCCGATCGCACCTGAATTCTGCGCCTCATTCAGGCTCATCGATTCCGAAGTCACCGGCAGTTTCGCATCGATTGCCTTCTGCACCCAGGCCTCAACCGCGGCAACCTCTTCCTTGCTCATCGGCGCCGGATGGCTGAAGTCAAAGCGCATGCGCTCCTGGGTGATATTCGAGCCCTTTTGAAAAACATGAGGCCCAAGAATATTGCGGAGCGCGGCGTGCAGCAGATGGGTCGCTGTGTGATAGCGCACCGATTCATCGCTAAGATCGGCAAGGCCACTCTTGGCGGCTTCGGTCTTTGAAGCCTCCCGATGCTCGGCAAAGCGACGCTCGTAGCCTTCCATATCGACCGAGAAGCCTTGCTCGGCGACGAGCTCGACCGTGAACTCGATCGGGAAGCCATAAGTATCATAGAGCTTGAAGGCGCTTTCGCCCGACAACACTGCCGAACCAGCCGCCTTCAGATCCTCGATATCCTTTGACAACAAACGGATACCGGTCTTGAGCGCTTGGTCAAAACGCGCGTGTTCGACGCCGAGTTCATGCGCGATCCGCTCGGCATTCTGGCGTAGTTCCGGATACGCGTTTGCAAACAGCCCAATGACAACCTGATGGGTCGCGACCCAAGCCTCGGCAGGGATACCGAGCGTGTCGCAGAAGCGTATTGCGCGACGAATGAGGCGGCGCAGAACGTAGCCAGCGCCCTGATTAGACGGCGCCGTGCCCCGTTCGTCGCCGATGATGAAGACCGAAGTCCGGAGATGATCGCTGACGACCCGCAGAGCACGGAGCAAATCCGGCGTGGCCCGGATTTCAGCCTCGGTATATTTCGACTTGGCGATCAACGCCTCGACGATGGGCCGGAAGGAACTGGTCTCGTAAACAGTCTCAACGCCGCTGAGCACCGCGAGCGTCCGCTCAAGCCCCATGCCGGTATCAACATTGCGCTTTGGTAGGTCGAGGACCTGGCCGGCCTGGCGGCTGTAGGCCATGAAAACATTATTCCAGATTTCAACCCACCGCTTGCAGTCGCATCCAGGCTTGCACGCAGGGCCGTTCTTGCAAGGCTGGCCAACAGTGTCATAGAAAATCTCGGTATCCGGACCGCAGGGACCTTCGTCGCCGGTCGCCCACCAATTATCGTCAATGCCGAGAAAGGCGATTCGTTCATCCGGCACGCCCAGCTTGCGCCAGACCTGATATGAGACCTCGTCCCGCTCCACCCCAAGACCGCCCGCAAAGCAACTGACGGCTATACGCTCCTTGGGGATTCCGAGCCATTCGGCACTTGTCAGAAATTCCCAACTCCACGTGATTGACTCTTCCTTGAAGTAGTCTCCAAGTGACCAGTTTCCGAGCATTTCGAAGAAGGTCAGATGGGTGGAATCACCGACTTCCTCGATGTCATTCGTGCGAACGCATTTTTGCACATCGACAAGTCGGGCACCGGCCGGGTGCGCCTTGCCCATCAAATAGGGCACAAGCGGGTGCATCCCAGCGGTCGTAAACAACACGCTCGGATCATTTTCCGGAATAACGGACGCACTCGGGATTACCGCATGCCCGCGTTCGGCAAAGAATTTCAAATACTTGGAGCGAAGTTCATCGCCGTCGATATGCATCTGTCCCGCCACCAATCCGGTATCCACGTCGCCTCACTCTCAGAGCTCTGCCTAGAATTTAGAAATTGGTGTTTTGGCCGGAGCCTGTCAAACGCTTCGTGCGATGATTTTGCAGCGCAAAGGGTTCTTGCGGCCAAGCGCGAACGGCTCCACAACCAACCGCATGGACCTCCCACTCTGCCCAATCGCAACATGAACCCCACCCTAAATGCCGACAACTACCGCACCGCTATCGTGATCGGCGGTGGCCCTGCAGGCCTCATGGCAGCCGAGATCCTCAGCAATGCTGGGATCAGGGTCACCCTACACGAGCGCATGCCAACGGTTGGCCGCAAGCTGTTGATGGCGGGCCGTGGGGGCCTGAACCTGACCCATTCCGAGGCTTTCGAGACTTTCCTGACGCGCTACGGCGCCCGGATGGGCTCGCTCAGCGACGCAGTTGAGGATTTTTCTCCCTCGGCCCTCCGTGACTGGGCAGGGTCTCTTGGTCAAGAAACGTTCATTGGCTCCACGGGCCGGGTTTTCCCGCGGACCATGAAGTCGTCACCCTTGGTGAGAGCGTGGCTCGGTCGCCTCGTGGAACGCGGGGTCACCATCGTGACTCGCAGCCTCTGGCGCGGCTGGGATGCGGGTGGCGCATTGCTGTTTCAGGCTGCGGACGGATCACACTGGACTGGGGGTGCCGATATCACGATCCTTGCCCTTGGGGGTGCGAGTTGGCCGCGGCTCGGCGCCGATGGTGGTTGGGTTCCCTATATGGAGGCACGGGGGGTCACGGTCGCGCCGCTTCAGCCCGCCAATTGCGGCTTCACCATCGGTTGGAGCGCAGTCTTCCGCGACCGGTTTGCCGGCCAACCTCTCAAGAATATCGCCCTGTCCCATGGTGGTTATCGCGCCCCCGGCGAAGTGATGATCACCGCTGAGGGGCTAGAGGGTGGTGCGATATATGCGCTTGCCGCCATCCTGCGGGATGATATTGCCCGTGGGGGCAGCACCACATTAACGATTGATCTGCGGCCCGATCTCAGTCTTGACGCACTTGTCCATCGACTTGAGCAACCCCGCCGTGGCCAGTCCCTCGCGAATCATCTGCGCAAAGCTGCCAGCCTCTCGCCGGTCGCGATAAACCTGCTGCGGGAAGCCAACAACAATCTCCTGCCCGACCAAGCACGGATTCTCGCCGCCCTGATCAAGTCGCTGCCGCTGCGGCTGCTGGCGACCGGCGGGATCGCGCGGGCGATTTCGACAGCAGGGGGGATATCGTTTTCCGAAGTTGACGAGAACTTGATGTTGCGACGTGTCCCAGGGGTCTTCGTCGCCGGCGAGATGCTCGACTGGGAAGCCCCGACCGGGGGCTACCTGCTGCAGGCGGTGCTGGCCACAGGTGCCAAGGCCGCCCGCGGCGCAATCTCCTATATCTCGCGATAGCTCAACAATATTACACCGCACAAGAAGATCGCCCAGGGCCAGACCCAACCCGCGATGCGCGCAGCGCGGCCATCGAGTCGGAGTTCCAACCAACGCGCCCAACCCGCCGTGACACCGGCAAGAGCGAGCGGCGTGTGGGTAATCTCGATCAACAATTGTTGTTTCACATTCGAGATCTGATGGCTATGCGCCAGCAGGAGCGCGCCGCCGAGCGCCGTCATCAGCGGGAACACCAACGCAGCTTTGGATCGAACAAGTTCCTTCGCCCTCACCCGCCACTCAAAGACGGCAAAGCCCACGATCAACACCACGAACATACGGTGCTGCACGACCTCGGAATCTCGCATGCTATCCCAGAATCCGATCGAGCCGAGCGGCCAAACCTCCGGATCCGAGCGCAGAAACAAAAACGCTGCAAGTGCCAAGAACAGAACAGGCCAGTGCCGGGCCCAGCGCAGTCCGGCGCGGTTCATGGCGGCAAGCAAACCGATCAATGTGACGATCAGACCCGCCCAGTGATGGTTATATTCGGACCAGGCGATATCAGAAGCATTACGTGGGGGCATATATCCCGCACCTGGGATGAACGCCGGCGGCGCCGCGCCCGCCTTGTCGTGGATTGCCTCAAGATCGAGCTTCTGCTGAAGCTCGGGGATTGCCAGATCTGAGTGATCCGGCGAGACAAGGCTTGGAAACCGAGGTGTGTTGCGCTCGACAATCGCCGACCAGGTAACGCGATCAGAAGTCAGATCGACCGCTGGCGGGACTGACGTCAGCGAAGCAGCAGCGAAGAAAATCGTGAAGCCGACGCCGATTTCAACCTCGGCGAAGCGCTTCATGCGGTTAATCGACGTCCCCGGATCAGCCCGCAGACGCTCGACCGTGAGATAGTTCATCCCACCCAGCACCAACAAGCCGAGCAACATCATCGCTTTCGCGAACACCATGACGCCGAAGGCGGTACCATAAAAACCGGCGAGGTCGCCGATATAGGCCCAACTCATCACAAGTGCAGACAGGACGATACAACCAACACCGACCATGGATAGCTGGGAAAAGCGCTTGCCGACGCGCCGCCACTGATCGCCGCGGTCGCAACGATTGAGCGCAACCAGAAAACAGGGAATACCGCCGACCCAAATTGCTGCCCCAAGCTGATGCAGTCCTTCGAAGATCGCCAGGATCAGCCTGTTATCTATCCTGGCAACAGCATGCGTCGTGAGTGTCGCGGCCGCGATCTCGCAGCCAATGACGGCCAGCAGTAATGGCGCCGGTACAACCTGACTGAAGCGGGTAAAAATGATGATCAGAACAACGGCGCAGACGATCTTGATTTGGGCTGCGATCGCGAAGCCGGCGCTCAGGATGTCAACGAGGCTGAGCTCAACCGTACCCATCAGAACCGAACCCTGAAGCAATATTGTCGCTGTCTCAGACAGGATCAGCGCGACAGCGGCCCAGGCACCTACGATACCGACCCGATGGAAAATCACACTGCCAGCATCCCCGAGCTCGGCCGCAAAAGGTCTGGCGAGGAAGACGAGAAAAATGACGGCGCCGATCATCATCGACTGAGCGATGATCGTGAGGCCATGGATAACAACAGACAGGTATCCAAAGAGATCTATAAGGAGCGCCATATGCCTGCGCCGCCTACTTCTCGGTCACGGTGAAGGGAATATCCCCACGGGTGATGTGGCCATCCACCGCGAGAACCTGCCAGCGCAGCGAATAGTGACCCGGTCTCAGCGTCGCAGAGGCGTCAATCTCATCGACCGGCGACCCGGGATTGATCGCCAAGGTAGATTTCGCGCCCGCGTCAACGCTCAGGGTCAGCCGGGAACGATGATGATCGATACGGCTGTTGTATTTGATCTTGAAAGCGATCGTGCCGGTAACGACCGTGCCCTGGATGCTTGGGGTGGAAGAAATCAGGATCGCATGCGCCTCCGCAGGATGCGACCAGCCTGCAATTATCGCGATCTGGATGAACTGCCGGAGCGCGGAAACCACGATCTTCATACGAACGATGCCACTCCCTTACGATTGACGCCCCGGAGGTATACCGTTGCATCGCATCGTAAACAATTGACGCCGTGTAGCGTAGCCTCTCGCCACTGTCCACTCCTCCACCTGTCTTAGTTTTTGAGCTGGAGCAATTCGTCACATGCATCCATCGACACTACATCACAAACTGGCTGCGATCCTGCGGTCACGTATGCGACTTTGGATCGGTTCACTCGTTGGCCTGGCGATTATGGTTATGTTACCGCGCGACATGGAACTCGCGACTCGACTTCTGCTCTCGTGGAACATCGCGGCGACCCTCTACCTCGGCCTGACCGCCGCGATGATGGCGAATTCAGACCTTGAGAGACTGCGAAAACGGGCGATCATGTATCAGGAAGGCCGGTGGATCGTGCTTGCCCTTGTGGCGATGGCCGCGATCGCCGCCTTGCTGGCGACGGTCCAGATCGTCCACGGATTGAAGTCGTTGCCGCCAGGCTCCGTGCCGATTCACCTTGCCTTGTGCGGCGCCACGATCATCACGTCCTGGCTGTTCATGAACGTCAATCTGGCACTGATTTATGCCCATGAGTATTTTGGGCCGGGCTACTCAACCCGCAAATCGCCAGCGCTGCTGTTTCCCGAAGAGCCAAACCCGGATTATTGGGATTTCGTCTACTTTTCGCTGGTGATTGGCATGACGTTTCAGGTCTCCGACGTCCAGATCCAAAGCAAACTCTTGCGCCGCCTCGCCA
>CAIXXC010000416.1 GCA_903923205.1 uncultured Rhodospirillales bacterium
GACCGGCAGGCCCGCCTGGATGTAGCCGGTAAATCGCATCGGCGTGATCCAGTCCCTGCCCATGTCCCATCGCTCGCGCTGATCGAGAGCGAGCCACCCGAAATCGTGTTCTGCGGCGATCTCGCCGAGCTCCGCGTAGCTGACCCGAGATCGATAGACAATCCCGGCCTGGGCAAAGCGAATACGATAATCCCCATAAAGCGCATCTTGCTCGGCCCCCTCATGGGCGCTGTTAAGGATCGTCACCGAGGCAGCGCCAGAGCTGGCCAAACGCTCCAATCGACCGAGGAAGTTGTAATCGTACTCCGTTGCGCCAAGGTCTCCGGGCTTGGGCAGGAGCCCGGCGTAAAGGAGGCGCGGGATGCCATCGTGCCGGGCGGGCTTGGTTCGCGCCGGTCGATCGCTGATCCCGCCGAAATAGAGGTCGGGTCCAACAAGATTGTCGAACATCTTGGCCCAGTGCGGTCCTCCCCATTTTGACAGCACGATGTTGGAGGTTCTCACCGACCAGCATTCCGCCAACCTGCTTGATTCGATCAGGATCTCGGGCAATTTCAGCCAATTGCGGAGCGTGTCGTCATCGAAGACAACCGAGAAGTCCCAGACCTCGTGGACGATCACGCAATCGGGCAGCGTCTTCCGGACGAGGTAGACCAGGAAATCGGTTTCGATCTTGGTCCGGACATAGACCAACTTGGGCTTGAGCGCCGTCAGCGCCGAGACCACGGCATCGATCGACTTGTCCATCGGGATCACGGTATAGGGCGGCTTGGCCTCGGTGGCCTCGAATAGGTCGAAGCCGAGGTAGCGCGTCGTCGCCGGATCGAGCGCGGTCGCAAGCTCGCTGTCGGCGACGGTGGTGTAGCGGGTCGAGCCCAGGATCACGGCGCGCACGGGTCCGCCATAATCGGGCAGCGATCGCTTCGACCGGGCGATGAAACCGGGGTCACCGTAGAGATACTGGATGCGCGCGGGAGCAACGCCGGCGGCGATGAGGCCGTCGGCCATTTCAGTCTCGTAGAACGGATGCGCCACCAGGATCGGTAGATCGGAAGCGATCACCTCTGCCCCCATCTGGAGCACCCGGTGGCCGTGGAATTCGCTGCGGCCGCCGGGGTCGCGGTCGACGACGCCGATGACACGGTCCTGCCAACCGCTCCGGAAACGCGATAACAGCGCAGCGCTATGGCTGCCGGCGCCATAGAGCCAGAAGCGTGGCGCGGTCCAGGTCTCGGCGAGGAATTGGGCCACCAGGGCTGGATCGCGGCGCGCGGCAAAACGACTGGACAATTCGGCGACGGCGACATCAAGCGCCGGCCAGGCCTCCGGGCCATTGCCGGCGAGCGGTTTCTTGATGCGCTCGGTGATGAAGCTGGGCATGGTCGCGCCTCTTCGGCTTTCTGGGATACGGTCGTGGTGGGCGAGCCAGACGTCCACGATCTCTAGTTCCTGACGGGTGACGGCGCGGATGTGCCAGAGCGTATCGCGGAAGGAATCGAGATAGGCCCGCATCATCGCCGCCTGGTCCTGCTCCGCAGTGCGGTGCCAGAAGAAATAGCCGATCTGGAACATCATCATCAGCGTGCCGACGAAGTAGGAGCGGATCGTCTTCTGGAAGCGTCGCTCGCCGGTGGGACGGAGCAGCGGCACCATCTCTGCGTAGAAATCGGTGAAGGAGCGCTGCTCGGCAAGGCAGCGGACGATGATCGCCTCGACCGCGTCGCCCCAGGACTCGAACTCTTCGATCACGTCGGCGGTCGGGACCGCGGCAATCAGTTCGGCCGATTTGAAAAAGGGGAGCGCGGCCTTGATCTGCTCGACCACGCGGCCCGGCCGCCCCGGTGGCGTGTCGAGCCTGACCGTGCGGGACAGTTTCGGGATCGTGCCGGTGATCTTGACGCCGTCGGAGCAGTTATGGATCTTCGCTGTCGGGAACGGGTCGAGCGAATGGATCATCAGCATCCGCGCCCATTGCAGGATGTCGTTGGTATAGGCGCGACCGCCGAAATTGGCCGGCATCGGGATGGTCCACTGGCGCTGGCGGTCTTCGTGGATATCGGCCCAGTCCTTGTCGGTCTCGTAAACCGAGCGGTTAGAGTGCCGCTTCTCGACGTCGCGGGTGCCGAGATCGACGCCGAAGAGATAGATCTGGCGGAACCCCATCAACAGCGAGGACCGGATGCCGACATTGGTGACGGTCGGCGAGGCGCCGTAAATCCCGGTCTGGTCCGGCGCCCACAGGCTGGTCGATGTCACGGAATCGCGGAAGAACAGGATGGCGTTGCCGAACAGGCCGAGCATGCCGGGAAAGACCGTGTTGGCGGCGATCAGGGTGATCTGGTCGAGCCCGCCATAGCGATCCTGCAGCAGCTTGAGATGGGCATACGAGCTGTAGACATTCTCCAGCTCGCAGTGGAAATCCGGCACGATGCCGTGGCTCAGCAGGGTCGAGAGGCCGGTGCCGCAGGAGAACAGCACCGCCTTGTCGCGATTGGCCCGGATCGTCTCGATCGAGCCGTCGATCGAGGGGCCCGACCCGATGATGAAGGCGGGGACATCGCGCTCCAGCCGCGGCGTCGTGTCGAGCAGATAGCTGTCGTGATTAATCAGATTGTAGGAGCAGTTCCGGATCATCATGTTCTCGTCCTCCCAAAACCCGATCGAGACGGGCA
>CAIXXC010000417.1 GCA_903923205.1 uncultured Rhodospirillales bacterium
GCTGAAGCGACGTTAATCGCCCTTGTGGATCAAGCCCTTGGAACAGCACAAGTCCCGAAGAATTAGCCTGGTTGACCGCCATATTCTTGGAAGGATAGCCGAGCCCCAGAAAGTAATTTTGAAGAATCTTTCCATCGACAACCAACCGATCGGCGTTCAGATCCGGATCGGTTGCCGTTGAGAGCAAGAGAGAAACCTGCACGAGTTTATTGGAATGGTAGCCGAACAGGTAGACGACCTGACCCACACCGCTTTGGGCAAACAAGGCGGCGACGTGAATCACCAGTACTGGCGTGCGGCCCGTTGCGATTACAGATTGCTGGATCGTCTCATCCTTGATCTTGAAATCCTTGTGGATGGCAGCTCTCACCTCAACCGTCGTCATGCCAAAACGGGCGGAACGAAATCCCTTGAGCTGAAAGGGAGATGTCGAGGTCTCAGCCGCCACGGCGGTCATGCCGACCGGGTTTCCCGCCAGGGCAACAAATAAGGCCAGTGCCGCCGCAATCCTTCTCATGATGCGCGCAGGTCCCGAACCACCTGTTCGATCACCGGCGTCCAGTCCCCGAGGATCATTTGCCGAAACAGTCGAGCGGTTGGATACCAAGGACACACGTCCCCCTCACGATACCAGCGCCAATCAGGGACATGCTGCACCATGATCCACGTCGGGCGGCCGATAGCGGAAGAAAGGTGTGCAACCCCAGTGTCGACCGTAATCACAAGATCGAGTTCTGCCAGAGCGGCGGCTGTGTCGGCGAAATCGTTCAAATAGGGCGCGGCATCAAATATCGGAAACCCGGCCGCCGCGGCCTGGCCGGCACGTGGCCCGACCTGGAGAGATACAAACGAGACACCCGGCACCTCGAACAGTGGCGCCAGCATTTCCACAGGGATCAAGCGTCGGCCATTGCCGACAAAATTTTCTCTTCCAGACCACACAAGGCCGACACGTTTGCCAGGTAGCTGAGCGAAACGCTTGGCCCAAACCTCACGATCCTCCGCAGGGGCTTTCATGTAATTGCGCGCAAGCGGGACCTGATCAGGGCGCAGCTTAAAGAGCCGAGGCAGGCTCATCATCGGCAGGATGTAATCTACCGACACCGGAGATTTGAACAGATGCATGTCATCGGTTCGGGCAATAACGGCAAGGCCCGGCTCGACGATGCTTTCCTGGAACAGCCGCACGAGAGGTACTGGGACCTCCAGGATAACCTGCTCGGCGCCGAGTGTAAGAAGACGACGCACCAGAGGCGAAAACTGGATGATATCGCCATTGCCCTGCTCTCCCCAAATACCGATGCGTTTCCCCTTAAGAGATTCGCCACGCCACGGCGGGGCGCCGAGACTACGATTCCGCTCGGAAAACCCGTCCCACCACATCCGCCATTCATATTGTTCCCAGCCTTCGGTGAATTCCTCCCGGGCCAGCAGGCTGACGGCCAGATTCCAATGGGCGAGTGGAAGACCCGGCTCCATTGCCATGGCTAGGCGATAGGCCTGTTCACTGATATCGACCAACCCCATCTCGCTCAGAGCCTTGCCGAGATTGATGACGGCTTGCGGGACCTTATCGACGAGACCAGTCGGCGGCCCGGGAGGCGTGAGGAGTGCGGGGGTAGCCAAGCCGCTACCCGCCAATTCCGGCATGATCGCGGTGAGAAAATTAGCCAATTCAGGGATGGAGCGCGCGGCAAGCGCAAGGCCGCGAAGCAAAAATGGCACGGCAGCGGCAGGATCCCCGGCAACGGCCTGCCCCATGCCAAGATTAACCAGGGCGGCATAGCGACACGGATCGACAGCGATGATCCGCCCATAAATGGGCACGGCCTGATCATGTCGGCTTGCCGCCTGAAACCGGGCGGCGAGATCGGTCAAGACGTCAATCGTCTCGGGAATGCGCCCAAGCCGCTCGAGCGACGCGGCAAGATTGTGATAAAATAATGCCTGATCCGGCTCGAGCCGAACCGCTTGACGGAATAAGCCGGCCGCGCGTTGGTGATCGCCACGCTGGCCAGCCATCACGGCGA
>CAIXXC010000418.1 GCA_903923205.1 uncultured Rhodospirillales bacterium
CCTTCCAGTCACCGGCAGCAATGGCAGCGCGGCTGGCGATCCAACTCCCGGCGACGACGGGAACATTCGGCAGCGCGAGATAGCCTGCCGCCGTCTCGAAAACGAGACCGCCGGCAGGACAGAATTCTATCCCCGCGAACACATCGGCAAAGGCCCGCAGGATCGTGACGCCGCCGGCCTCCTGCGCTGGATAAAAGCGCAGCGACGGGAAGCCGAGTTCGCGCGCAGCCATCACTTCCGAGGCGGTTGCGGCTCCGGGTACGAAGGCGATACCGCTCGCGACGCCGGCAGCGGCGAGGCTGGGTGTTAGCCCTGGGCTGACGAGGAAGGTCGCGCCTGCCCGCCGTGCCGCCGTGACATCAGCCGGTCGAAGCACCAGGCTCGCGCCGATCTCCAGGCCCGGAAAGGCGTTGGCGATGGCCTCGATCGCTGCGAGCGCTTCGGGGGTGCGAAGCGTCACTTCAACGGCGCGCATGCCGCCTTCAAGCAGCGCCGCGACGGTCGGCACCGCACGGTCGACAGAATCGAAGGTCAGGATCGGGATCACCGGACCGTTGTCGAAGGGCTGTTTCATTTGGGAACCTCGCGCGCGGGCTCTCTGACCCGGATCATGGATGCAGGAAGGGCTTCGAGCGGTCAACACCGTTTGCCGGAAATTTCGAAAATCCACGCCGGTCAAGGCGTTCAAGCCAATGTTTTAGCGTCGTTCGCAACAACTGCACCTGTGGGCGCACCCGACTCGACGCCGCTGTCACACAACCGGAAGCGAGGCGAGCCAGGCGCCAAGTGTCGCGGACACGTCGGCTACGTCGCCTGCGATCTCTATCGTTTTCGTGCGGGCCGTAGCACCTGCAACGATCAAGATGCGTGACTTCGGTATCCGCCACGCCTTCGCGAGCAGGGCGACGACAGCTTCATTCGCCTTGCCGCCTTCGGGTGGTGCCGAGATCGCCAGTGCGACAGCTTCCAGGTCTTCGGCGAGGTGGGTCCGGCCGAGGACGGCGAGACGCGATGCGCCCGGCTTTACCCGCAATCGCAGCCGGGTAACACCTTTGACGACACTCAACGCGGGTTCCAAGGAAGCCTCGACAGGTTCGTGCCGATTGACGCCGCGATCTGCTGCGGCCATGACTGGGCAGTCGGAATGACCGGCGTGTCGACTTGGAAGTGATTCATGCGTCTTGGTTTCCTTGCCTCCCACTCGGGATCAGGCATGCGCGCCATCGTGGCTGCAGCGGCCGCCGGCGGCTTACCTGCGGCCCCCGTTGTCGTCATCAGCAATAACCGTGATTCAGAAGCCCTCGTCTTCGCCCGTCAGTATGGCATAGCGGCTCATCACCTCAGCGCCAAGGTCTGTGGCGACGAATTTCGTGCAGATCAGGCCATCACCGCGACGCTTGAGCAGGCAGGAGTCCAGTTGGTCATCCTGTCCGGCTATATGCGCAAGCTTGGCCCGGTTACCTTGGCGCGGTTTCGCGACCGAATTCTGAATATCCATCCCGCGCTGCTGCCGAAATATGGCGGCAAGGGAATGTATGGCGCCCGGGTTCACGCCGCCGTCGTGGCCGCAGGAGAGCAAGAGTCCGGGGCGACAGTCCATCTTGTCGATGCCGAGTACGATCACGGCGCAACACTTGCGCAGGCAAAAGTGCCCGTATTGCCGGATGATACGGCGGCGGACGTCGAAGCGAAGGTGCGGGCCGTCGAACCGGGCCTGTATGTCGAAACACTCGCGGCGATCCTGGCTGGGCGGGTCTTGCTGCCGGCGTGAATCAAAGCGGCGGCTTTAGGGGCCCTCGCCGAATTGATAGCCGATGCTCAGCGCGACCGCAGACGAAAAGCGTGATGCAACAAGGGGGCTGTGGGCGGCGTCGCCGAGCAGCCTATCCAGGGTGAGGGTTGCATCGGCGAACCATGTCCGACGTGGCGAGAAGAACCAAATAGCACTGCTGCCAACACTGACGGCTTCAGGCCCGGCGTCGGGATCATAGAGGTGATAGCCCGAATTGGCTGATTGGTTCGCGTTGACGCCAAAAAAACGCGTCATGTACTGAGCGCTCGCAATGGTCGCCGATCCGCCGAGGAACAGGATGAATTGCTGCGAGCCATAGATGGGCGCGTACGCCGAGGCGTCGCCGACGATCCCCCTATTTCCACCAATTCCCTTACGAACATCAAGGCGAAAGGTCACGGGAAACAGGACCATCGCCGCAAACAGACGCGGCACGACCGCGCCACTTATCTTGCCCATGCCGTGGAGGCGGGTATCGTCATGTTCGCTGCGACCGAGGTCGTAACCGAGTGCACCGCCGATCCGAAAATGGTCCGTGAAGATGAAATTCACGCCGAGGCCTTCACCGGTCGACAAAAAGGCCAGGTCCTTGTAGCGCAGATCGAAATCAGGCCCACCCGTCAGCCGGTAGTGATCCGAGCCTACGTAGCTTGGTTGGGTTTCGATGCTCGCGCCGATTGTGCCGCGCCAGTTGCTTGCCGGATGATCACGCTCGAACCGCTTCTGCAACTCGATCCCCGAGGAATATTGCCATTCCGCGATCGGCGACGGTGTTTGAGCATGGGCTTGTCCGGGTAGGAGTGCCAGCATGACAGCGATCAGGTTCAGGAACACGAGCCCAAACAGGCAAGAAGAAGGTGAGGCTCGACCGTTCACGACGACAATGACCCAAGCAATTGAGACAGCAACAGGCGGTGTCCGATATTGCTTCGAACGCCGATAATATACCTCAAACCCCTGAGCACGCCTAAGGTTCCTCTCGTCGCGTTGTTGGACGCAAGGCAATTGCTATTATGCGCGCTTCGGGGGGTATGATATCCCCGTCGGCGCATCGGAATTCTCCAATTCGGCATGTTTGTCGTAAAGAGATCGACATTCGAGAAGGCAGACAATGGAACGAGCTCTGGTGTGTTGGCGATACTGATGGCCGTTGAATGAACAAGATGCGTCGTCTGTTCGGCGCCACAGGCGCAGTTTTCGCCCTCGTGTCGTATCTGCTGGCCGGTTGCGCCAAGCCGACGATCGACGATCACGGCCGACTCGTGATTTACAGCCCGACCGGGGAGCCGCTCTCGGGTGGGACGCTCGGTCATCCAGCCTGCGCAGAGGCGATCGGTAAATGGTTTGATCGGGTCGACATCGATCATGACGGCAGTATCGAGCGACGAGAGTACCTTGATGACGCGCGGCGGCAATTCGCGGCGATGGATCTTGACAAGGCTGGAATTCTGACGCCGAGCGAGCTTGCGCAATATCGCGCGCCCTATGGAGTCGATGCCAAGACGACAAAACATGGCGACGACAAGGAGCCGCTTCTTGCAGCCGATGACAGGCCTGATCCGGTTATGGCGGCGGATGACAAAATGCGGTTCGAAGTCAGCCTCGGTCAGTTCTTGCGATATCAGTATGGATTGTTCAGCTCCCTTCCGGGTGGTGACAAGGGGAAGGTCGCGCGCGATCCTTTCTTGGATATGTGCAAGGCGAGTTACTCGCCACCGGCGAATTTTCATCCGCATCGAAGCGACGACGGCTAGGCTTTTGCCTTAATCGCCTCGTGTCAACTCTCCGCCGATCAGCACAGGGCCGGTCGGCCGGCCGGTCCGTGATCCGCCCTTAGGCTCGATACTGACGAGCAGCAGGAGATGCGCATGAGGCAAACCGGCATCGCCGGTAACGTAAGTGCCGGATTGGGGCAGGACCCCGAGTGACACTGGTTTCGTATCACCTCGGGCAACCGCCCAAAGCTGGAGATCCTTATCGGCGGGCTTGGCGGCTGGGCCGATCGTGGTCACAAAAATCTTCCCATCGGCACCGGCCTGCACCGCCCAACTTGGGCCATTGCTCTGGCCTGGCGTTAGCGCTGTCATGTATGGCCCGGCAACGTTCGCTTGTATCGTGGTGCGGTTCGGGTTCGCAAATAGCCATATGGCCAGTCCGGCTGCCAGCGCCAGGGAGGCGGCGGTGGCCATGCGCCAGAATGCGAGCGAATTGCTCAGTCCGTCTGGCATTACGGTTTTCGGAGGCGTTGACGCTGCCAAAGTGTCATCAGCCTCCAGACTTGCGGTAATCTGCTCCCAGATCTGAAGCGGTGGCGCAATCGGGGTGACCTCGGATGCGAGTCTTGCGAGCCTTTTTTCCCATCCTGCAACGGCACTGGCGAGGTTTGCGTCATCTGCCAGGCGCGAACGAATGACGGCGACATCGTCTGGAGCCAGCACACCCAGCACATATTCCGCCGCAAGCATTTCGGGGTCGTCGCTAAAGTCGATCATGCGTCGAGGCACCGCCGAATGGTGGTCAGACTTCGCCTGATCCATGATTTCACGGTGCCAAGCGGCATTTTGAAGAGGTCGGACAATTCCGAGTGCGAATAGCCGTCGACGAACGCCAGGACGACCATCCGGCGTTTGTCGATCTCCAGCAATTCAAGGCATCGTTCGAGGACCCGGCTTTCCGCATGTCGCAGCGGGTCTGGGCTTTGGTCCGTCTCATCAGGCAGCTCAACACCCGTGATCTCACGGCCTTGGCGGCGAACAATGTCGAGCGCGCGATAGCGCGTGACGCTGATCATCCATGCTTCCGGATTGCCGCGGCTGGGGTCGAAGCTTCCAGCGTTCTTGAAAATCTGAATGAAGGCATCATGGACCGCGTCCTCGGCAAGGCCGGGGTGTCGGACAATCCGCAGTGCAATGGCATAGAGATGCGCCGATCGCAGCTCATAAAGCCGCCTGAATGCGCCCCGGTCGCCGTTGGCACAACGACCGATCAGGAAAGCCAGGTCCCCATGATCCTGATGTTCAAGCAACGAGTTTCTCTCATCCAGACGTTGTTATGCCTATGATCGGCTCTAATCCTACAGCCACCTCAGCCAGCATCTTATTATCTAGGTCGGGGAGCGGTCGAATGAAGACCGTTCTGCTTTTCCTCCGTCGTGGCACGGACCTATCACCTCTTATATGGATGATGCTGCGTTTCGGATGCAACACGACGAAAGAAAAATTGTCCCCCCTGCATCGAGCCCAGTGGTTTCCCCTTTTCGTTCGAGAGTTTGGCCTAAAATTACGCGAAGCGTCAGGCGGCGTCATATGATCGCTCGACGGGCAGAATGATGGAAATGATGCGTTTGTTACATCGAATCGCACTTCGCAGTTTTTTGATCGGTGTCGCTTTCATCCCGATGGATGTCCGTGCCGATCAGGGCAAGCTGCTGCTGACGGGCGGCGTCAGTCAAGTCGAAGGCGCGGGAGGGGGCGGGCTTGTGCCGTGGGCGTTGATCACCGGCTACGAGACCCGCGACGGCATTGGTGTCACCGCCCATATGACGGCGGTACCTCTGCCTAATTTCATGCTGTATTCCCCCGGCTTTGCGATCGGTATCCATGATCGTGTAGAATTGTCATACGCATCGAATTCTCTTGATACGGGCAATAGCCTCGCGCCCTTTTATGGCGCGCTATCCACGTTCGGTGTTCGTGACGGCTTCACGTTTCGCCAGGATGTCTTTGGCCTGAAGGTGAAGGTCCTCGGCGACGCGGTCTACGATCAGGATCGTCTCCTGCCACAGGTTGCTCTTGGCGCCATGTACAAGGTTGACGAGGATCACCGCCTCTTGCGCGCCCTTGGCGCACAGTCCGTAAGCGGCATCGACTACTATGTCGCGGCAACCAAATTGATCCTGAGCCAGAGCCTGCTCCTTGATGCGACTATACGCATGACCAAGGCCAATCAGTTCGGCATCCTGGGCTTCGGCGGTCCGACCCATAATGACTATCAGCCGGAGTTTGAAGGTTCAGCGGCTTATCTGGCCTCCAGATCTGTCGCAATCGGTGTGGAGTATCGGCAGAAACCAAACAATGGCCTGATCGGCGGGGCAGAGGGCGAGCAGCGAGCCTATGATCTGTTCGCGGCCTATGCGCTCAACAAGACACTTTCCCTTACCGCCGGCTACGTTGACCTGGGCAAGATTGCGACATACGGCCAGCAGCGCGGCGCCTACCTGTCGCTACAGTTCAATTACTGATGCCGATCAAACGGCGCTTTTGTAGGCTCGCCAGCCGCCGTATTCGGTGATTTCTTTGGCGCCAGCAAGGCCATAGGGTTCGCAGATGAATCCTGAGACTTCCGTTCCGTCATCGAGTTCGAGTTTGCCAATACCCAGTGGCGCCGGGATCGCGGCGACGAAGCTGCCAAATCCGGCTGCATCCAGGCTCCAAACTTCGCCCTCGATACCGTGCTTCTGTGGTTCCGCACTCCGAAGCAGGCCTGGCTTGGCTGGGGTCGTCCGGGCCAAGGCGTAGAGTTGGTAATGCGGCGCGGTACGACAGCGGCGGATCAGGACCGCATCGCGGGCGGTGAGTTCATGGTTGAGAGGCATGCCCGTGAGATGGGCGCCGACAACGAACAGAGAAATTCGGTTCGTGGGCTCAGGCGCATCGTCGAGCTTGCTGAGTTCGGGCAGCAAGGCGTCCCGGGTTTTGCCAATGCCGGAGGGGTGGTGGCGATGGAAACGATCGGCCACTCGAGCCAAGGCGCCATCATGGAATGCTGGCGCGATCAGGGTGACGCCAAACGGCAGTCCACCTGAGCCGAAGCCGGCTGGTATCGCGACGGCTGCATAATCGAGCAGGTTGACGAAATTTGTGTATTCGCCGAGCCGACTGTTAAGCCGCAGAGGATCGGCCTTCATTTCGGCAACGCTGTAGGTCGTCGGCGCCGTCGGCAGCAGCATGACGTCGATCGAAGCCCATTGACTATCTGTGACCTTGCGCAGTTCCTGCAGGCGGTACTGGGCACGGAAAGTCTCTACCGCATTCCGATTGCGGGCGCCGTCGATGATGTCATGAACGACCGGATCCATCGCCGCCGCATGTTCAGCCATGAAGAATTCGACCCCGGCGAGCCGTTCTGCCACCCACGGACCCTGATAGAGTAATTCGGCGGTTTGCCGGAATGGCGTGTAGTCAATCTCGACAATACGAGCGCCGAGTTCACGGGCGACAGCGATCGCACCCTCGTAAAGCGCAGCGGCCTCGCGATCGCCGTAGAATTCCCGGTCACGTTCCGCCAGGACCCCGATCCGCCACGCCTTGCGCGGCAGCAATCGGGGCGTATCAGCGCGGGAAAAGGAATCCTCGGCGTCCTGCCCCTGAGCGCAACGGCGCACGATATCCCCATCGCCCACCGTGAGGCTGAAGATACTGACACAATCGAGACTGCGGCAGGCTGGCAAGACGCCATGGGTCGACAGCAGCCCCTTGGTCGGTTTGATGCCCACCAGGTTGTTGAATGCGGCTGGCACGCGCCCAGAACCTGCCGTATCGGTCCCGAGCGCGAAGGAGACCAGTCCAGCGGCAACGGCGACGGCAGAACCGGAGCTTGAACCGCCAGAAACATAGTCCGCGTTGAACACGGACCGAGGCGCGCCGTAGGGCGAGCGCGTGCCGTTGAGGCCGGTCGCAAACTGGTCCAGATTGGTTTTGCCGATCAGGATCGCGCCAGCCGCTTTCAGCCTTGCGACAACAGTCGCGTCCCGCGTCGCCGGATAGGCGAATGCAGGGCAAGCTGCCGTGGTATCGAAGCCCGCGCAGTCGATATTGTCCTTGGCCGCGAATGGAATACCCCAGAGCGGCAAATCTGGGCCATTGCCCCGGGCAATCAACTGCTTGGCCTGCTCGCGCAGCTGCGCCGGGCTTGCCCGGCTGATCCAGACCGCAGGGTCAGGATAGGCTTCGCACCGCGCGATGACGGCTTCGACGACATCGAGCGGCGTTACAGCGCGCTCGCGATAGAGTTTCTTGAGCGTCGCGATGTCGAGTGTTTCAGGGAGCATTACGAAGCCTGTTCGAGAACGATGATGATCTGCCCTGCCTGAATGGTTCTTCCCGGTTGTACCCGGATTTCGCGAACCTTTCCTGGATAGGGCGAGGTGATCTCCATCTCCATTTTCATGGCTTCGACGATCACGACGGTATCACCGTGTGCAATAACGTCGCCAACTTCGACCGGAATTTTCCAGACATTGCCCGTGACGCTGGCGAGTATGCCTTCGCAACCGTCAGGCAGCGCGTCGTCGGCGACCGTGGGAGAGTCTTCCGAGACGAAGCTGTCGAGGCTCTTGGCTTTCCAATCCTGTCGCTCCGCATTGAAGGCGGCATTTCGATCGACTTCAAAGGCGGCAATACTATCAGCATTGGTGGCGAGAAATTGGGCATACTCGGCGAAGGAAAATTGCGTCTCCTCGATCCGTATCGGATAGCGCCCCTGCGGGAAGGCGGCGCGTGCCTCGTCAAGCTCCTGATCTGAAACGGGGTAGAAGCGGATCTGGTCGAAGAAACGTAACAGCCATGGCGTGCCAGGCTCGAAGGCTTCGCTTCGATGCCAGGAGTTCCACATCTGGATCGTCCGCCCGAAGAGTTGGTAGCCTCCCGGCCCTTCCATGCCATACACGCACAGATACGCGCCGCCGATGCCGACTGCGTTCTCAGGCGTCCAGGTGCGGGCTGGGTTGTATTTGGTGGTTACCAGGCGGTGGCGCGGGTCCACGGGCGTTGCCACGGGGGCGCCAAGATAGACGTCGCCCAGACCCAACACGAGATAGCTGGCGTCGAAGATCGTCCGATAAACGTCATCGATCGATTCCAAGCCATTGATCCGACGAATGAATTCGATATTTGACGGGCACCAGGGTGCGTCCGGGCGGACAAGCTCCTGATATTTGCGCATCGCCAGTTGAACCGACGGATCATTCCACGACAAGGGCAGGTGGACGATCCTGCTTGGCAGAACGACTTCCTCCGCCGCAGGCAGGGTTGCCTCTACCTCCTTGAGAATCGCCAACAGCTTGCTGCGCTCAAGCGCTGCGCTGTCATAATGGATCTGGAGCGAACGGATGCCCGGTGTCAGGTCGATCAGTCCCGTCAGCCCTCGCGCCTGGAGAGCCTGATAAAGCAATTGGACGCGCAGGCGGAGCGCAATGTCGAGTGTCATCGGGCCGTATTCGACCAGGACATAATCATCACCGGCGCGACGATAGACGACGGGCACAGGGCCATCATCGTGGCGTCCGATGATCGGCGAACCGGCTCCCGGCTGCGCAGGGATGGTCGGTCCGGCCACGGGGTCGCCGGGACGGGCTGCCGCCGAGAACCGTACTTTGTCCCCGGGGCGGAGCTGGCCGATCTTCCAGAGATGTTCCTGCGCAATCACGCCGGGGCAGACGAACCCGCCAAGGCTAGGGCCATCGGGGCCAAGAATGATCGGCATGTCGCCGGTGAAGTCGATCGCTCCGATTGCGTAGGCATTATCGTGAATATTCGACGGGTGTAGCCCAGCCTCACCGCCATCCGCCCGTGCCCATACGGGCTGCGGCCCGACGAGACGGACACCTGTCCGGGCGGAATTGAAATGCACCTCGTATTCGGCACTGAACAGGGTCGCGATGTCATCATCCGTGAAGAAATCGGGCGCACCATGCGGGCCATATATGAGAGGCAGCTCCCAATGATGCGTCAGGGGCGGCAGTTCGATTGCTGGGCTCGCCGGAAGCGGCTCAGCCGGTGCCACGTTGCCAATTCTGAGCGTATCGCCCGGCATCAGCGTGCTCGTGGCATGGCCGCCGAATCGACCAAGCGAGAAGGTCGCGCGAGAGCCCAGGAATTTGGGCGCATCGAAGCCGTTGCGGACACCGAGATAGCAGCGCAGCCCCGGCCCATTCACCTTACCGAGCGTCAGTATCTGCCGTGGCATCACCGTGATGGGTCGCCACAGCGGCACCGGCACGCCGTCGAGTGTCGCGCCCATATCTGCACCGCCCAGGGCGATGACGGCGCGGGTGTTGAAGCGCAGGCTGGGTCCGCCCATCGTGCATTCTAGCGTGGCCGCATCGCTCGGGTTGCCCAGGATCGCATTGACGAGGCGGTGCGAGCGCGAATCCATGGGGCCGCTCGGCGGGACGCCGACGCCCCAATAGCCAACTCTGCCCGGCCAATCCTGCAGACTAGATTGTGCCCCTGGGATCAGGACCTCGACTGTCGCCGGTTCGAAGGCGAAACTCCCCAGCGTCGCCGTCGTCATCTCCGCGTTGCGGAACCCGGCGGCGTCGGTGATGGCCGCGAGATAGGCAAGATTGGTCTCAATCCCCCAAACCGCGCTCTGGCGCAGGGCGATCTGCAGGGAGTCGATCGCCTGTTCGCGCGTCGGCGCGTGGATGATCAGTTTCGCCAATAGGGGATCATAAAACGGCGTGACTTCTGTGCCGGTCTCGATCCAACCATCGACCCTGACCGAGTCCGGGAATCTAACCTCTGTCAGCAGACCTGACGAGGGACGGAACTGCCGCGAGGGATCTTCGGCGTAGAGCCGAACCTCGATCGCGTGGCCATTGGCGGCGAGCGCGGCTTGATCGGGAAGGACGAGTTCTCCCGCAGCCTGGCGGATCATCCACGCGACCAGATCAACGCCGTAGATGCATTCCGTAACCGGATGCTCGACCTGGAGCCTCGTGTTGACCTCAAGGAAATAAGCTTCGCGCCGGGCGACATCGTAGACGAACTCGACCGTGCCCGCAGAGGCGTAGTTGACCGAGCGGCCCAGTGCCAGGGCGGCGTCGCGAAGTTGGGATCGGGTTACGTTGTCCAGATCGGGTGCGGGCGTTTCCTCGACGACCTTCTGGTTTCGTCGCTGCAGCGAGCAATCGCGCTCGCCCAAGGCCACAACCTGACCTTTGCCATCGCCGAAGATCTGGACCTCGATATGACGTGCGCGGGCGACAAAACGCTCCAGATATAGCCGCGCGTCGCCAAAGTTGCTTGTCGCCATCCGCCGCACGGTTTCGAACTTGGTGACAAGTTCTGAGGCATCGTTGCAAAGCTGCATGCCGATGCCCCCACCGCCGGCGGTGCTCTTCAACATGACGGGGAAGCCGATCCGATCAGCCTCCCGCAGCGCGTGATCGACGTCCTCAAGCAGATCGCTGCCGGGGAGCAACGGTACACCGCTGCGGGTGGCGATTTCGCGGGCCGTGTGTTTGAGGCCAAAGGCCCTCAGTTGCTCCGGCTTCGGCCCGATGAAGGTTATTCCCTCAGCATGGAGCCGCTCGGCGAAGCTGGCGTTTTCGGACAGGAAGCCGTAGCCGGGATGCACAGCTTGCGCCCCCGTTGTCCGACAGGCTTCAATGAGGGCGTCGATGTTGAGATAGCTTTCTGCCGCCGCCGCCGGCCCGAGGCGGATTGCCTCATCCGCAAGGGTGACCGGCAAGCTGAAACGGTCGGCATCGGAATAGACGGCCACTGTAGCGATACCAAGGCGCTTCGCGGTGCGGATAATCCGCGCCGCGATCTCGCCGCGGTTGGCGATCAGGATTTTGGTGAACATCTGTCAGTTCCGATCCGCCGCCCAAATCAGGACACGTACCGGCGTCGGGTTAAAGCCGTTGCAGGGGTTGTTGACCTGCGGGCAGTTCGAGATCACGGCGAGCACGTCCATCTCCGCCACCATCTCGACGTAATCGCCGGGGCTCGACACGCCATCGGCGATGGCGATGCTGCCGTCGGGCTGGATCGGCACGTTCATGAAGAAGTTGATGTTGCCGACGATGTCGCGCTTGGTCATGCCGTGCTTGCTGACCTCGATCAGGAAATTCTCGCGGCAGGCATGCATGTATTTGGTGTGATGACCAAACCGGACGGTATTGGCTTCGCAGCTGCAGGCCCCGGCAGAGGTGTCATGGAAGCCGCTGGTATCGGCAGTAATCCTCGCCATCAGCCGACCCTCGTTCGACATGATCCCGCTGCCGGTCGAAAGGTAGGCGGCTTTTTGCGCTACCAGCGTATCCTGACCGCTGTAACGCTCCGCGAAATCATGGGCGTTGTAGAACAGCGTATCCACGGCCTGGCAGCCTTCGAGATCGATGATCCTGAAAGCCTCGCCCTTAACAATGAAACCCGACCAGGGCTGGTTTGCCGGGATGACGAAATCGTAACGGGCAGTCGCAGGCTCGCGCGGCGAATGGACGGGGGTGAAGTTCGTGCTCATCCTGTGATCCTCCTGTCGCGCCTAGAACAACACATCGGTGTTTTCGAAGCCGCGAACGGCCTCATCGCTTGCGGTGCGGCAGAAATCATTTGGCCCTGGGGGCAATGAGTCCCAGACAATCGCGCGAATGGGCTTGGGCGCCCAGACCGGATCGGGGCAAAGCGGATGCGGACAGTTCGATAACGCGACCAGCAGGTCCATCTCGGCGCGAAGGTCGATATAATCTCTTTCCTTGATCGCACCATCCTGCCAGGTCAGGCCGCCATTCGTGTCGGTGCGGACGGGCGCGAAAAATGTAACGCAGGGCGGGATATCGCGGCGTCCGAGGCCGTGCTTGCCGACGGCAAGGATGAAATTGTCCCGGGTGTTGCGTGTTGCGGTGCTGCCATACCGCGCGGCGTTGGTCGCAGCGGTGCTGCCGCCGGAAAGGGCGTCATGGACAGGATTGCTGTCGTCGGTGATCGAGGCCAGAACACGGCCCATATCCGAGAACAGCACCTTCCCCTTCGTCAGCAGCGCGTGCCACTGAATCTTGACTGTATCGCCAGCGTTGTAGCGTTCGCTCGGATCGGCGGCATTCCAGGCAAGGAAGGACACGCCCGGCGTAGCGAAATCATTGACGATTCGCAGGGACTGACCCCGTTTGAGGTGAGCCGTCCAATACCAACCGCCCGGAATTGTCTCTTCATGCCGGATGGACGTTTTTGGCAACGGATTGGGATTGCTCTCCTGCGCCGTCGCTGGACGTTGTCGCAGCTTGGCCTCGGCGGTCTTCTTGAGTTCGAGGTAACGCGCCCGAAAGCCCTCCGGCGTCGTCGGGGTGGTGGATTGCGCACTCATCTTTGTCTCCGTGCTTCAACAATCGACCTGGTCGTCCAGGCCATGCCCCCTGTCAGCCGGGTCGTCCCAGGCGGAGCCATGATCTTGTTCTTCTTCCCTGTATCCGTCCTGATCAGCCTCTGGGCGGGACGAATGGATGCAGCGGCGGAATCAATGCTGCCATCAGCTGAATCTTGCCCGATACAACGCCTCGGCGCGTAATCATCTGATCGGCGATCCGCTGCAGCGTCGTTGCCGGGCCTTGGACCAGTATCACCTCCATGGTCTGATTGTGCATCAGGTGGACATGGAGCGAACTGATCACCTCGTCGATATGGCGAAACTGGAGATCGCTCAACTGCTTCTGCAGCCCTGGGACCGAATTATCATAAAGCAGCGTGATGGTCCCAACCATCACCTCATCGCCTTGCTGACGTTTATGCTCGACAAGCGATTGATGCAGGACCTCGCTGATTGCCTGTGATCGGCTGGCGAAACCACGCTCCGTTACCATCTGGTCAAGCGCGAACAGCAGTTCCTCCGGCAAGGACATGCTGATCCGGCTGACCAGACGATTTTGAACCTGGGAGGCTTCTTCCATCGCAGCGGGGCGTCCTAGAACAGGTGGCTGTAGCGTTCGATCTCCCACTTGCTGACCGTGAGATGATACTCGTCCCATTCGGCCGTCTTGTAGGTGATGAACTCGTCGCGCAGTTCGCGCCCGAGTGTGGCCTCGACCAACGGATCGGCAGCAAACGCGGCAACGGCATCCTGCAGCGTATTGGGCAGGAAGTCGATCCCACGGGCCCGGCGTTCGGCTTCTGAAATCGTGTAGAGATTATCCTCGTTCGGCTGGCCCGGATCGATCCTGTTGCGCACGCCCTCAAGACCCCCCGCGAGTGCCAGGGTTGCGGCCAGGTAAGGATTGACCGCGCCATCGGCATTGCGGGATTCACAGCGCCCGCCGCCTGCCGGTACTCGAACCGAGTTGGTTCGATTGTTCGAACCATAGGAGTTGAAAACGGGTGCCCAGGAAAACGTTGTCATGGCGCCCTGGCGAACCAGGCGCTTGTAGCTGTTGACGGTCGGTGCGAAGGCTGCACAGAGCGCCCGCCCATGCTTCAGGATACCACCGATGAAATGATAACCCGTTTCGGTTAGGCCGAGCCCGTGCGGATCGGATTTCGGATCGCATGCGAATAAATTCGCACCACTCACGAGATCGTAGAGCGACATATTGAAATGAGCGCCCGTACCCGTACGGTTGACGAACGGCTTGGGCATCATCGTGGCGATCAGCCCTTCCTCCTTGGCGTAGTGCTTCGCCATGTAGCGGAAGAAGGTGAAGCGATCGCACATCTTCAAGGCGTCGCAGTAGCTGAAATCGAATTCGAACTGTCCGTTACCGTCCTCGTGGTCAAACGAATACAAATCCCAGCCGAGATCGTTGATGCAGGTCGCAACCTTGTCGAGCCAGGTGAAGTTATCGAGAAAGCCGCGCACGTCGTAGCAGGGCTTGATCAGCTTGTCGTCAGGGTGAGGGATTGAAAGACTGCCGTCCGCCTCCTGGCGCAGCAGGTAGATTTCACACTCAATGCCAAGATTGAAGCCCATCCCCAGTTCCGCCGCCTGAGCAAGCACGTTCTTGAGCGCGACCCGTGTGTTGAGCTTATAGGGCTGACCCTGGAACGTGTTGTCGGCTGGCATCCAGGCGACCTTGGGCTCCCATGGCAGCTGGATGATGTGGTCGAGGTCAGGGACCGAGGCAATCTCATCATCATTCGGCGCCTGGCCGAGGCCATCCAGCGCGTAGCCCGTATAGCGTTCCGAGCCATGGGCCATATGCTCAAGATGGTCGATCGGCACCACCTTTGCCTTCGGCACGCCATGGATATCGACATAGGCGCCGATACAGTATTTGACGCCACGTTCGCGCAAGGACTGCTGGATGGATTTGACGGTTTCTGCCGATGCCATGGCGATACTCCTGGGGAATTTCTTGTCGTTGTTTGAGGTTATTCGACGTTGTCGGCGACATCGGTCAGGCGGGCGACCATTGGGTAGAGGCTGTCGTCATCGCCGCCA
>CAIXXC010000419.1 GCA_903923205.1 uncultured Rhodospirillales bacterium
CAAAGGCACCCAGGCGAAGCGGCTCGAAGAAGCGCGGGGACTGATCCAACTCTCCACGGGAGATATGCTGCGGGCAGCGGTGAAGGCGGGGACGCCCGTTGGCCTGAAGGCCAAGGCCGTGATGGCGGAGGGCAAGCTTGTTTCTGATGACATCGTGATCGATATCATCCGGGATCGGATCCAGCAGCCCGATTGCGCCAATGGTTTCATCCTTGATGGTTTCCCTCGGACGGTGCCGCAGGCCGAGGCACTCGATAAGATGCTTTCGGAATTTGGTGCGAAGCTCGACTCGGTCATCGAGATGGTGGTCGACGAGGCCGTGATGGTTGAACGAGTCGCGGGACGCTATACCTGCGGCAAATGTGGCCAAGGCTATCATGATAGCTTCAAGAAGCCGAACAAGGCCGGTGTGTGTGATGTTTGCGGCGGAACCGAGTTCATCCGTCGCGAAGATGATCGTGCCGAGACGATGCAGAAGCGTCTTGCGGAGTTTCATGCCCAGACGGCACCGATCCTGCCCTACTACAAGAGCAGGGGAATATTGCGTCATGTCGATGGCATGGCCGCGATTGACGACGTAACCCGGCAAATCGAGGCGATTCTGGCGGAATGACTCATCTGCGGTCGCTTTCGAGTTGACCGTAATCCATTAATCAATATACTGCGCGACCTCGGTCGATCCGATGCTTTCCCAAAGTTGGGGGCGGTCGGTCGCGTAGCTTTTTTTAGGAGTGTACGACGTGGCGCGTATTGCTGGCGTCAATATCCCGAACCAGAAGCGGGTGCTGATCGGCTTGACCTATATCCATGGGATCGGCCCGACAAGCGCGGAGAAGATTTGCGGACGCGTGGGTATTCCGGCTGAGCGCCGGGTACACGAGCTGACCGACGATGAAGTCCTCCGTATCCGTGAGCTGATTGATCGGGAATTTCAGGTAGAGGGTGACCTCCGCCGTTCCGTTGCGATGAACATCAAGCGTTTGATGGACCTCGCCTGCTATCGTGGTCTGCGTCACCGCAAGGGGCTTCCGGTTCACGGTCAGCGTACCCATACCAACGCCCGCACCCGCAAGGGTCCGGCGAAGCCGATCGCCGGCAAGAAGAAGTAATCTGGCGCGGCCATCAGGCACAGCGATAGTTAAGGAACCGGTTTTATGGCCAAACCAGCAGCCGCCGCTCCGCGTATCCGCAGGCGCGAGCGCAAAAATATCACCTCGGGCGTGGCGCATGTAAATGCGTCATTCAACAATACCGTTGTGACGATTACCGACGCGCAGGGGAATACGATTTCCTGGTCGTCGGCAGGCACCCAGGGCTTCAAAGGGTCGCGTAAATCGACCCCATATGCCGCTCAGGTTGCTGCCGAAGATGCGGGCCGGAAAGCGATGGAGCATGGCATGCGGACCATCGAGATTGAAGTGAAGGGTCCGGGTTCGGGCCGTGAGTCTGCTCTGCGCGCGTTGCAATCCGTGGGTTTCGCGGTGACGTCGATTCGTGACGTAACATCGATCCCGCACAACGGCTGTCGTCCGCCGAAGCGCCGTCGCGTCTGAGCCGCTGGACGGGTTGGCCCGTCCAGTCTGTCCATCCATTAACGTCCGCCTGGCGCGCCGCGCGATCCGGTCGGCCTTGTTCGGTATGGGGTTCCATCCGTGATTCAGAAAAACTGGCAAGCCTTGATCAAGCCTAAGCAGTTGCAGATCGAGCCGGGCGATGACTCGGCGCGGTACGCGACGGTTGTTGCCGAGCCGCTCGAGCGGGGCTTCGGCATGACGCTCGGCAATGCCCTGCGTCGCGTCTTGCTGTCGTCGCTGCAAGGCGCGGCCGTCACTGCCGTGCAGATCGAGGGCGTCCTCCACGAATTCTCGTCGATCCCGGGTGTGCTGGAGGATGTCACGGACATCGTCCTGAACATCAAGGGCATGGGCCTGCGGATGAACGGCGACGGTCCGAAGCGGATGCGTCTGCGGGCTACCGGACCCGGCGAAGTTCGCGCGGGTCAGATCGAGACCGGCCATGATATCGAGGTCATGAACCCCGATCATCTCATCTGTACGCTCGATCAGGGCGCCAAGGTGACGATGGAATTCACAGTCGAGACCGGCAAGGGGTATATCGCCGCCGCGCAGAACCGTCCCGAGGATGCGCCGATTGGCTTGATCCCCGTTGACGCGATCTTCAGCCCGGTCACCCGAGTGAGCTACAAGGTTGAGCCGACCCGCGTTGGTCAGGTCACCGATTATGACCGGTTGGCGATGCAGGTTACAACCAATGGCGCGGTGACGCCTGAGGACGCGGTGGCGCTCGCCGCCCGTATCCTTCAGGACCAGTTGCAGCTGTTCATCAACTTCGATGAACCCCGCCTGATGGCCGAAGAGTCCCGCCCTGCTGAACTGCCGTTCAATAAGAACCTGCTGCGCAAGGTTGACGAGCTTGAACTCTCGGTCCGCTCGGCGAATTGCTTGAAGAACGACAATATCGTTTATATCGGTGACCTGGTTCAGAAGTCCGAGGCGGAAATGCTGCGGACGCCGAATTTCGGTCGTAAGTCGTTGAACGAAATCAAGGAAGTACTGGCCCATATGGGGCTCCATCTTGGCATGGAGATCTCGAATTGGCCGCCCGAAAACATCGAGGAATTGGCCAAGCGGCTCGAAGAACCCTATTGATCGGTTCGTCGGCGGTTAAGGGCACCTAGGAGAGTATTATGCGTCACGGAATGAGCGGCCGGAAGTTCAGCCGCACGTCGGCCCATCGTAAGGCCATGTTCGAGAATCTTGCGCTCGCGCTGTTGAAGCACGAGCAGATCAAGACGACGTTGCCAAAGGCGAAGGTTCTCCG
>CAIXXC010000420.1 GCA_903923205.1 uncultured Rhodospirillales bacterium
CGCGAGCCCGTGGGCGTCGTCGCGGCGATCATTCCCTGGAACGGGCCCGTGATGCTGATCGCCTATAAACTCGCACCGGCACTCCTGGCCGGTTGCACGGTGATCCTCAAGGCGTCGCCGGAAGCGCCGGGAATGGCCTATATCTTCGCCCAGATCGCGCAGGAGATCGGGTTGCCGCCTGGTGTCGTCAATGTCGTCACGGCAGATCGTGGGGTCTCGGAACTCCTTGTCCGCCATCCCGGCGTCGACAAGATCAGCTTCACCGGGTCGAGCGCTGCGGGAAAGCGGATCGCGTCGATTTGTGGCGAGCGTATCGCCCGCTTCACGCTGGAGCTTGGCGGCAAGTCTGCCGCGCTGATACTCGATGATTATGACGTTGAAACGGCGGCCCAGGCGCTGGTGGCCCCGGCGTGCCGTCTGACCGGGCAGGTCTGCGCCTCGTTGACCCGGATCGTGGTCTCACGCAAGCGTCATGACCAGTTGGTCGAGGCGCTGGCGGCCAGTTTTGGTGCGGTGAATGTAGGTGATCCGTTTGATCCGGCGACGCAAATGGGCCCCCTTGCCATGCGCCGCCAACGCGACCGGGTCGAAGGCTTCATCGCCCAGGGCAAGGCCGAAGGCGCGCAACTCGCGACCGGTGGTAGTCGCCCAGCTCATCTTAACCGCGGTTTTTTCATCGAGCCGACGGTGTTTGCCAACGTCGACAATAATTCGACCATCGCGCGGGAGGAGATTTTCGGTCCGGTGTTGAGCGTCATCCCCGCCGACAGCGAGGCCCATGCCATCGAAATCGCGAATGATACAGTCTACGGCCTCAATAATTCGGTTTTCACCAACGATCCGGATCGCGCCTACAAGGTCGCACGCCAGCTTCGTTCAGGAACTGTTGGGCACAATATCTACCGGGCGGATTTCAGCGTCGCCTTCGGCGGCTTCAAGCAATCCGGCATCGGTCGCGAGGGTGGCACCGAGGGCTTGATGCCCTATCTGGAAACCAAGACGATCATTCTGGACGGGCTGCCGTCACACATCAAGCCGTAGGCCCTTTCGGGACTTGATCCAAGCGAGCGGCGTTATCGAAACGATACGCCACTAGCCGCCGCGAGCGTCGACTTGACGATATCACCCCCCTTCATGACCATTGCGATGCGTTGTGCGTCGGTCAGCGCGGCAATCTGCGCAAGCGGATCGCCGTCGATCACGAGCAGGTCGGCGAGGTAGCCCGCGGCGATGCGGCCTAGGTCCGGGATTGCCGCCATCGCGGCGCCATTCGAGGTCGCCCAGCGCAACACCTCCCGTGCCGGAAGATCGAGTTCCTCGACATAGAGGGACAATTCCCGGGCATTGTCGCCATGGGGCAACTCCAGCAGGCCGAAATCATCACCGGCCACGAACTTCACGCCCATTGCGATACCCATGGCGAGCGATTTGCGGGCATAGTCGAACCAGGCGTCGCAATCAGCCTGTGAGTGGTAGACGCCGGCCGTCATCTTCGCCAGGTACAGGCTCGGCAGGACGTAGGTCCCGTGCTCGACGAATAAGGCCGCCAACTCCTCGTCCAGGTGGTCGCCGTGGTCGATGATCGCAACGCCTGCGGCGAGGCATTGCTTGATGACGGGTTTGGAATAGGCATGGCAGCGCACGCGCAGACCGCACAGCGCCGCGGTCTCGACGACGGTCGCGATTTCCGCATGGCTCAAACGGACGGTCCGTGACGGCAGGCCGTGCCCCCCTTCGGGATAGAGCTTGATCATCTCGACGCCGCGCTTGGCCTCGCGACGGACTTCCCTGCGGAACTCGTCCGGGCCATCGCAGAGGGCGCCAAGACTGCCAGTCGGTGTCTGTGGGCGGACGTTCCAGTGCTCGGGCTTGTAGTCGAGCGCGTGTCCGGTCGGCGCGAAATCGCGCCCGCAGGCGACGATGCGGGGCCCCAGGACCAGGCCGTCGGCGATCAGGTTGCGCAGAACCACATCCAGATTATGGACCGACCCGGCGCCGACATAGGTGGTGAAGCCGGCCTCCAAGGTCCGTTGCGCATTCCTGGCGGCAACCACGCCCATATAGGCGGGTGGGTGCTGCATGTCGGCATCCATGATGCGGGGCAATGTCAGGTCATGGAACGAGAAATGGCCGTGCCCCGCCACCATCCCAGGCATCACGGTCTTGCCGGCGACATCGTAGACGCAATCATCCGCGCGCGGCGGCTCGGCCGCTAGCGAGCCGACGTACGCTACTCGATCACCCTCGACGATGATATCGGCCCTGCCGATTGGATCGATGCCGTCAAAGACATTGCCATTGCAGAAAACGATGCGCGCCATCGGATGTTTGCCCCCGGTTCATGACGAACCCGGAGAATATACTTCGCTGATAGAATTGTCGCTGATCTGTATCGGGGTGGCGTTGACCCTGCGTTACCAGACAACCGCGTCCGAATATATCGGCGCGGCGATTGTAGATTTATCCTTGTCGAGACATGTTGGTTGAATGTTTTAAGGACCGCAGGGCATTGCCTTCGCGGGACACATCAATGTCGGCTTATCGATGATCGGGAAGACAACCAAGATGCCCCAGGCCTATGCCACGAATGATAAATGTCCGCTCGACGGCGTTCGGATTCTTGACCTTTCCCGGCTGGTTGCGGGCAATCTTCTGACCCATGTGCTTGCCGATATGGGTGCCGATGTGATCAAGATCGAGCCACCCGAAGGCGATGCCCTGCGGGCATGGCAGCTTGATGGCGTCGCGGTGCAGTGGAAGGTCTATGCCCGCAACAAGCGCAGCATCGTTATCGACCTCAAATCTGAAGCGGATCGGGCGATCTTTCGCGCTCTCGTCGCCACTGCGGACATGCTGGTTGAGAATTTCCGGCCGGGCGTTCTTGACCGGCTCGGCTTCGGGCTGGCGGCGCTCCACGAGCTTCAGCCCGGACTCGTCGTCGTCCGGATCAGTGGATGGGGACAGACCGGCCCCAATCGCGACAAGCCGGGCTTTGGCACCCTTGTTGAGGCATTTTCGGGCTTTGCGCACAAGAACGGGTTTCCCGACCGGCCGCCCCTCCTGCCCAATCTCGGGCTGGCGGACTCGATTGCAGGTCTTTACGGCGCATCCGCGGCGCTCGTCGCCCTGCGCGAGGTCGAGGTCAGGGGCGGCAAGGGCCAGGAAATTGACCTCTCCCTTCTGGAGCCGATCCTCTCCGTGCTTGGCGCTGATCAGGCGGTTCATCGCGTCACCGGCAAGGTTCCGGGACGCACCGGTAATCGCACACCACTGACGGCCCCCCGCAATATCTACGCGACGAGCGATCACAAGTATGTTGCGCTCTCCGCCTCTACCCCGGACATGGCTCTGCGCCTCATGCGCGCGATTGGTCGCCCCGACATGTGCAATGATCCCCGTTTCGCGACAAACGAAAAGCGCGTTGAAAACGTCGACGCGCTGGACGACATTATTGGCGCGTTCATCGGGTCGCGGACCCTTGCGGCCAATCTCGAATTCTTTGAACGCGAGCAGATCACGGGCGGACCGATCTACGATGCGTCGGAAGTGACGGTTGATCCCCACGTCATGGCACGAGGCTCTGTCGTCGAAATGGTGGACGACCGGATTGGGGGGCTTCCCATGCATTGCGTCGTTCCTCGATTCAGCACGACGCCGGGCTCGATCCGACGACCCGCGCCCGCGCTGGATGAGCACCGGGTCGAGCTTCTCGCAGAACTGCGTGAGAGGGGCGCCGAGCTTTAGCTGGCTGTCGAGCGCGTCCAGCCAACGGTGACATGATGTCGAGCATTGTAGAGGGGCCATGTTCTGATCACCCCTGAAATCGACAGACGGTATGCGAAGACTATCCACTTGTCCGAAGCAGAGCTAGCGATGATAGTCCCGAAGGTTTGAATATTTTGATTTTCGCTCATTTATTTGGAGATCTGGCGGTTGCCTAACGTTCTCACAAGAAGCCTGATCCAGGCGGGACCAGTTTGGTCAGTTTTGTTTTTCACGATTCCATCGATTGGCCTTTCGTTAGCCCTCACGCTGTGGTTGGAGAGAGACGCACCGGATCTGCGAGACCGCCTCGCAATCTCGGCCCTTATTCCACTGATTGTCGCGCCCATTGTCAGCGCCTTCGGCGTCAAAATGATCTTCCAGCTTGAGAAGATCCGCGCTGAACTAAATGAATTAGCGATCAGGGATCCCCTGACAAAGCTATATAATCGGCAATATTTTATGGAACGTTTGCGTGCGGCAATTGAATTTTCAAAAAGAAATAGAGACCCATTAGCGCTTATCATGATTGATATAGACTACTTTAAGCTCATTAACGACAATTATGGGCATAATTGTGGAGATTTTATTCTTGTTGAATTCTCGAAATTGTGTCTTTCAATTTTTAGGAACTATGATGTCGTGTCGCGATACGGCGGGGAGGAGTTCTTTATTATTCTTCCCGGCACTTCCAATACGGTGGCGTGCGACATAGCTGAGAGACTTAGAATAGCGGTCGAAAAGCGAGAGTTCGAGTTTGGACCGGAAAATCCACTTAATATAACTGTTAGTCTGGGTGTAACCTCAGTTGACGAGGGCGGCGACCTGAGATCGATGATCGCATTGGCTGATGAGGCCTTGTATATTTCAAAGAACGCCGGCCGAAACCAAAGTAGCTATAAAATTTTATCTTAAATCTCTAGCCGGTTTGTGTGGACCTGATCTTATCTCGTTGCGCAGCGTATTTTAGGCATAGCTTAAATTTACTCGAAAGAAGCTTGGACTAATCCGAATGATGCGGATTCTGCTGGGATTGCTGCGGGATGACATAGGGCGCGAATGCATGATCCTCGTGCATGATGTGGGTGATAAGCCAGTCGGTCAGAAATCGACAGAGATCCTCACCCAGGGTGCCGAGACCCGCCTGATCTTCGAAGCGACGCTTGAACAGCTTTACGTCGGCCACGAGGCGGCGATGCAACTCCTGATGATTGGCCAGCCCCGTATAGCCAGAGGCCGCCATGATCTCCTCTTCGCGATCGAAATGGGCACTCGTGTAGCCCACCAACTCGTCGAGGACAAATTCGATTGAATCCGGATCGCTGCGGTTTTCGGGCGCCGTGATCTGATTGACCAGAGCCAGCAACACCTTGTGATCGTGATCGATCGAAGGATGGCCAATGGCAATGGCATCCGTCCACTCGAAAAAGCGGCTCAAATCCCGGTTGGCAAGAACGGTGTTGAAGGCCTCCACGATATACGGGTCAAACTGAGTGCCTGATTTCGACCTGATATAGTCCCGAGCCGCAGCGCTCGACCAAGCCTCTTTATAGGGGCGCTTGGAGATCAAGGCGTCGTAAACATCTGAGATGGCGACGATGCGCGCGCTCAAGGGGATGTTCGTCCCTGCCAGACCGTGGGGATAGCCTCCGCCTTCCCAGGATTCGTGATGATAGAGTGCGATGTCGTAGGCCAGGTTGAAATGCTCGCTCGTTTCCAGCAGACGCTCGGTCTTCCTCAGGATCGATCCGCCGATGAGGGCGTGGCGTTCCATGATACTGCGTTCCTCCGGGCTGAGCTTGCCGGGTTTCAGGAGGATGCCGTCCGGGATGCCTACCTTGCCGATGTCGTGCAGAATTGAGGCAATCCCGATGTTTTTGCGGAATGTGGCGTCGATCTGGGTCGAATAGGGACCAGACCGGCTGAGCTCCCGAGAGATCTCGTGCGCCATCCGGGCGACCCGCAAGACGTGCTCGCCCGTATCGTTGTCCCTGAACTCGGCAAGATTCGCCAGCGCCACGAGGGCGGCCTTGTGGGCGCGTTTGGTTTCTGCGCGCGACTTGATTTGATCGGTGATGTCGACGGTCACGCAGACCAAATGGGAGGGCTTTCCCTGATCGTCGTAGAAGGGCTGTTTTGTGGTTTGGCCGATGATGTTGCGCCCCAGATGCTTGCTCCAGACGACTTCCTGAAATTCCTGAGGCGTGCCATTCGCAAATATTTCCTGGTCCTTCTTCACGAACGTCTCGATCTGTTCGGGCGGAAATACCGATCCGCCATCGGTCAACACGAGTTCGTCGAGCGTGGCGCCCCACTGTTGTTCGCAGGCCCGGTTTATAAAAATCACCCGGCTCGCCGCATCCTTGACGAAGACCATCGAAGGCACCTGGTCGAGCAGATATTTAATCAGGATCTGATTTTCGGTATCACGGCCGGTAAAGGCTTCGAACGACAGGACAAGGCGCGGTGGAATCGTTATCTGCGGGGGCATCTTGGAGCCATTGATCAGGTAGTTCCGGCGGCTTTTCTACCCTCGCCAGGAACGGCGTTAGCACTATTGTGCGGCCAGAAGATGCTAGGGCTTCGGACGCAGGGATACAACGGGGTTGCGACAATTCTCCCGACGCTGGGGCACGCTGCAGAGAAGGTCGGGAGGAATGACGCACCCCCGTTCGGCGGGGCTTCCTCGGCTGGGATCGGCTCGGTCAAACATGAACAGACTGACTGTTCAAGTACTGCAACGTCCGGTGACAAGGCTCAGTACGGCAGACTGTTTGGCTGGGGGACGAGGATTCGAACCTCGATAAACGGAGTCAGAGTCCGTTGTCCTACCGTTAGACGATCCCCCAACAGCCGGCACACGCCCTCAACACCCTGGCGGGGTATCCGGCGGCAGGCGCGCCATGTAGCACGGGTGTGGCGCCCTGTGAAGGGGTTTGCAGCATCCTTGCCGCCGCTCTGCCGCGATGGCGACCTGCGCATACCCGATTGCACAGGCCGGTGGAGAATCGCTACACTGCAAACGGTTCTCAAACGGGAGCCGCGCCGAGAGCGGCACGAAGTTTGCTGTGCTTTCCCGTGAACGGGGAGCGCAATGCGGCTGGGTGGGCTCCCGATGGAGGAAATAGATGGCTTTCGTGGAGCGGAGTGAAACTTTCGCCGCGCTCGATCTTGGAACGACTAACTGCCGCTTGCTCATCGCACGCCCTGGCCGGGATGGCCTGCGGGTGATTGATTCCTTCTCCCGCATCGTTCGCCTCGGCGAGGGTCTTGACGGCTGCGGCGCCTTATCTGAACTCGCGATCCGTCGTACGGTGGATGCCCTGGGCGTTTGCGCCGCGAAGATTTCAAACCATCATGTAACAAGGCGTCGCTTTGTTGCGACCGAGGCCTGTCGCAGGGCCAGCAATTGCGGCGACTTCATGAGCCAGGTCTATGACGCGACCGGGCTGGAGCTTGAAGTCATCCCAACGCATGAAGAGGCCCGGCTTGCCGTGGCCGGTTGCGCCCCATTACTGGACCCTAGTCGCCGCAATGCGCTCGTGTTCGATATCGGCGGTGGTTCGACTGAGATTTCCTGGATCGATGTCGCACGCGGTCGGGGCGGCAGCGTCCGCACCTGGATTCGAGGCGTCGTGTCATTGCCTTTCGGCGTGGTTTCGCTGACCGATCGGTATCGCCACCGTGACACAACCCGACCTGTCTATGACGAGATGGTCGAACTCGTGGCTGCCGAATTCCGCGACTTTGATCGTGCCTTCAATATCGGGCGGCGTATCGCTCGGGGTGGCGTTCAGATGCTCGGCAGTTCGGGAACGGTCACGACCCTTGCTGGTATACACGCCGCCTTGCCGCGCTATGAACGCTCGCTGGTCGATGGAACCTATCTCGATTTCGTCGATATCGACCGTATCTGCGCTGATCTTGTTGCCATGACGGCGGCAGAGCGGGCGGCGCAGCCTTGTATCGGTGTGGGTCGCAGCGATCTGATGGTCGCGGGATGTGCAATTCTCGAGGCAATCTGCTCGATCTGGCCTGTCGGTCAACTCCGCGTCGCCGATCGTGGCGTTCGTGAAGGCATTCTTGCCGGGCTTTGGCATGACAGCCGCACGCGGCCCTGGCGGTCCGGCCCCGGCCCTTCGCAACCAACCTCCTCGACCTTGGTGTGAGCCCAAGGCGCGAGGAGTTCTTGCGTCAAGATCATTCAAACGGTCGCGCTTTTGCTCTAAGCCTGTGCGAATGAAGATCGACCCGGAGTGTTGGGGTCTGGACGGTATCGGAGTTCGACCATGGCGGGGCCACGCGGCAGCAGCGGAAAACGGGCAGGAGCCTCGGCTCCGACGGGATCGGACCCTTCCGAGGTGATGGGTGGTGGCCGCCTGATGACGGTCCGCGTCAAGACCGCCAAGAAGCGCACCGTCTCCTCAACGCTCTGGCTGCAGCGGCAGTTGAACGATCCCTACGTGATCGAGGCCAAGCGGCGCGGCTATCGCTCGCGCGCAGCGTTCAAGCTCGAACAGCTCGATGACAAGTTCCACCTGCTGGCCAAGGGCGGGCGTATCGTCGATCTCGGCTGCGCGCCCGGCGGCTGGTGCCAGATCGCCGTCGATCGGGTCGGACCCAAGGGCAAGGTCGTGGGGATCGATTATCTTGAAATGGAGCCGGTCGAAGGGGCGCAGACCATCCAGCTGGATTTTCTGGATCCGACCGCACCGGATATCCTGAAGCAGATGCTGAGCGGGCTTGCCGATGTGGTCTTGAGCGATATGGCGGCGCCCACGACCGGGCACACCCAGACCGATCATCTTCGCGTCATGGGGCTGGCCGAGGTTGCCTATGAATTCGCAGCCGAAGTACTGGCACCCGGCGGTGCCTTCGTCGCCAAGGTTTTCCAGGGCGGAACCGAGCGCAGCCTGCTTGATCGCCTGAAAAAGGACTTTGCCCTTGTCCGTCACGCCAAACCGCCCGCAAGCCGCACGGACAGCGCCGAGGTCTATGTAGTGGCGACCGGCTTTCGCGGTCGCAAATAGGGCGAAATGTTCGCCGGGTAGGGCAGGGGCTCGTGGGGGTATTGGCTTCTGCACTTCCCCCCCGCGCTGGGGCGTGTATTATGCATCGCCATCCCGAAAGTGGGACAGGCTCCGATTCTTCTCACCGTCGCTGCGCCTGTTCCGCTCTAGTTCAAGAGCTGGAGAGCGCGTGCGGCTAGGTCTTACCCGACCGGTCGCCTGCGTACTTCAAGCGGAGGCGTCGCCGTGAAGTTCAAAGAAGCCTACACCTTCGACGACGTGTTGCTGGTTCCTGGCGCGTCCGAGGTCCTGCCGACCGAGGTCAGCGTCCGCACACGTCTGACCCGGACGATTGAGCTTGGTATCCCCCTGATCTCAGCCGCGATGGACACCGTCACCGAAAGCGAGCTCGCCATCGCCATGGCGCAGGCCGGAGGTATCGGCGTGATCCACCGCAACATGTCGATCGAGGCGCAGGCCAATGAGGTCCGGCGGGTTAAGAAATTCGAGGCCGGCATGGTCGTCGATCCGGTCACCATCCATCCCGATCAAACCCTGGCGGATGCTTTGTCCCTGATGAGCGCCTATCGCATCTCCGGCATTCCGGTGGTCGAGCGCGGGACCAAACGTCTGCTTGGCATTTTGACCAATCGCGATGTCCGTTTCGCCAGCGACCAGGCGCAGCCGGTTTCGGATCTGATGACGAAGGACCAACTGGTCACGGTGCGCGACACCGTCAGCCGCGACGAAGCCAAGCGCTTGCTGCACCAGTTCCGGATCGAGAAGTTGCTCGTCGTCGATGCCAATTATCGCTGCGTCGGCCTGATCACAGTGAAGGATATCGAAAAGGCGCAAAAGCACCCTGATGCTGCCAAGGACGAACAGGGCCGTCTGCGCGTCGCTGCCGCGACCGGGACGGGCGATGACGGCATCGCGAGGGGTGAGGCGCTCTTCGATGCCGGTGTCGATCTTCTTGTCGTCGATACGGCGCACGGCCATTCCGCCAAGGTGCTGGAGATCATCCGCCAGGCCCGCAAGCTTTCCAACGCGACCCAGATCATGGCCGGTAATGTCGCCACCGCCGATGGCGCGCGCGCGCTGATCGATGCGGGTGCCGATGCGGTCAAGGTCGGCATTGGTCCGGGCTCGATCTGCACCACGCGGATCGTAGCCGGTGTCGGCGTGCCGCAGCTGACCGCGATCATGGATTGCGTTGAAGTCTGCCGTGCCGCCAACATCCCCGTCGTTGCCGATGGCGGGATCAAATTCTCGGGTGATCTGGCAAAGGCGATCGCTGCGGGTGCCGATGTCGCCATGCTCGGCTCGCTGTTTGCGGGCACGGACGAGGCACCGGGCGAGGTGTTCCTGTTCCAGGGCCGGACTTATAAGTCCTATCGCGGCATGGGCTCGGTGGGCGCGATGTCGCGCGGCTCCGCTGATCGTTATTTCCAGCAGGAAGTGACCAACTCGCTCAAGCTCGTGCCCGAGGGGATCGAGGGGCGTGTGCCGCATAAGGGGCCGGTCGGGCAGGTGATCCACCAGTTGGTCGGCGGCCTGCGCGCCTCCATGGGCTATACCGGCAACGCCACGATTGCCGATATGCAGCGCAAGTGTCAGTTCGTGAAGATCACCAATGCGGGACTGGCGGAAAGCCACGTCCATGACGTGTCGATCACCCGCGAGGCGCCGAACTACCGGCAAGAAGTGTAAGTTGCGAAGGGATGTCGGGCTTTGGCGCTGGCAAGGAAGAAAAAGTCCGATACGCGGCCGCCCCTGCGGGCGCGTCATCCTTCCGGTGACCTGGTTCGACGGGTCCCGCGCAAGCTCACCCCGCGCGACGGGGCGGGCATGACGCCGGGTGTGCGGCTGCAGACCGCGATTGAGCTGTTGATGGAGATCGATGGCGCGCGCGGCGCGGCGGATGATATCGTCGGTGGCTATTTCCGCTCCCATCGGTTTGCCGGGGCCAAGGATCGCGCCGCGATTTCCGAGCATATTTATGCCGTCCTGCGCCATCGCGCCGCGCTCGACTGGTGGCTTGCCGAGCTTGGTGCCGATATCACCAACTCGACCGCCGAATACCGCGCCCGCCGCCGTTTGTTCGTGGCGTTGCTGCTGGTTCAAGGCTGGCGCTTCGACGACATCAAGGAGGCCTGCGACGGCGACCGTTTCCGCCCGCCCGCCCTTGACGCCACCGAGTTGCGCGTGATGCGCGAACTCCTCGATAGCGCGCTCGACAGTCCGAAGATGCCGGACCCGGTGCGCTACAATTATCCGCCCTGGCTCGATGCGACCTTCCGTACGCTGTTCGGCCCCGATCTGGGCACGGAAATGGCGGCGCTCGAGCGGGGTGCCTCGCTCGATCTGCGCGCCAATTTGTTGAAAGGGACGCGGGCGCAGGCGCTGGCCGCGCTCAAGAGCGAAGGGATCGAGGCGGAGATTACCCCGCTTGCACCCCATGGCCTGAGGGTAAAGGGCCGGATACCGCTCTCCAGCCTCGCCTGCTTCAAGGAGGGCCTGATCGAGGTTCAGGACGAAGGCTCTCAGATCGCGGCCGCGCTCGCTGCCGTCAAGCCGGGCATGCGGGTCGTCGATTTCTGCGCAGGCGCCGGTGGCAAGACACTCGCGTTGGCGGCGGACATGGCCAATAAGGGCCATCTGATCGCCTGCGATATCTCGGCCGCCCGGCTTGAGCGCTCGGCGCAGCGCCTGCGTCGTGCCGGTGTCAGCAATGTCGAGCGCCGCGCCCTTACCAGCGAGCGCGACAAGTGGGTCAAGCGCCACGCCCAGAGCTTTGATCGCGTCTTCGTCGACGCGCCCTGCACCGGCACCGGCACGTGGCGGCGCAACCCGGACGCCAAATGGCGGCTTACGCCCAATGATATCGACGAATTGACCGCCCTGCAGGCCGGTATCCTTGAAAGCGCGGCCCGGCTGGTGCGCAAGAATGGCCGCGTCATTTATGCGACCTGCTCGCTTCTGCCCGCAGAGAATACCGGTCAGGTCTCGAGCTTCCTGGCCCGCCATCCCGATTTCAGGCTGGTGCCGATTGATGTCGTCTGGGCCGAGGCCATCGGCGGCACCTGCCCGGTCGATGGCGATACCCTGCGCCTGACTCCGGCCCGACACGGCACCGACGGCTTCTTCGCCGCCGTGCTGGAGCGCTGCGCCGAAGCCGCCCCCGACGCCGAGGCGGGCGGGGCGGGCGAAGACGCGGCGGGATGATCTTGATCCGGGCGGCTCGGGCAAATGACGCGATGGCGATTGCGCAGGTCCATGTTGCCGCCTGGCACGCCGCACTCGATGCCTATGTGCCGACACTGATGCGTGAGTCGGTGGAGCTTGGCCGCTATCGCGCGATGTGGGAAAGCCTGCTCGGCCCCCATGCCGACAGCCACGCCACATTGGTCGCGACCGATAATGACGACACTCTGGTCGGCTTTGCGACGGCGGGCAGGCGGACGGCGAGCATCCCCGGCTTCGATTGCGAGCTGCACACGCTGTACGTCGCGCCCCGGTTTCAGCGCCGCAATATCGGCTGCCGATTGTTTCATGATCTGGCCGTGAAGATGTGCGCGGATGCCTGCAGGTCGATGGCGACGACGGTGATCGACACGCCGCAGGCCCGCGGCTTCTTCAGCGCCATGGGCGGGACGCTCGTCGGCTCTCAGAGCATCTCTGCGCCGCCCGGCGGGCGCGAGCCCGTGATGGATTTGTTTACCTGGCAACCCCTGATGCCGCAGCAGCTCGAGACCAAGATATGACCGCTTCGACGCCTTCCGCCCCTCAGCACCTCGCCGATCTCGACCATCACGACCGTGTGCTGATCCTCGATTTCGGTAGCCAGGTGACGCAGCTGATCGCCCGGCGGGTCCGCGAAAGCGGCGTTTATTGCGAAATCCTGCCGTTTTCGGTTTCGGAGGAGCGGATCAGGGCCTTCGCGCCTCGCGCCATCATCCTGTCGGGCGGACCGGCTTCGGTGACCGAGGAGGCGAGCCCACGCGCGCCAGGCCTTGTCTTCACGATGGGCGTGCCGGTCCTCGGCATCTGCTATGGCGAGCAGACGATGTGCCAGCAGCTCGGCGGCAACGTGACCGGCAACCATAATCGCGAATTCGGCCGCGCCTTTATCGACGTCAGGGATGACTGTCTGCTGTTCGACGGCTGGCTGAAGCCCGGCGAGCGCGAGCAGGTCTGGATGAGCCATGGCGATTGGATCGACGCCATCCCGGAAGGCTTCAAGGTCGCGGCCACCAGCGACAGCGCGCCCTATGCCGCCATTGCCGATGATACCCGCCGCTTCTACGGCGTTCAGTTCCACCCCGAAGTTGCCCATACGCCAAGGGGCGGGCAGCTTCTGCGCAACTTCACCCATCACATCGCCGGGTGCCGGGGCGACTGGACCATGGCCGCCTTCCGCGATGAGGCGATTGTCCAAATCCGCAAGCAGGTCGGCAGCGGCAAGGTGATCTGCGGCCTGTCGGGCGGTGTCGATTCCGCCGTTGCGGCGATGCTGCTGCATCAGGCGATCGGCGACCAGCTTGTCTGCATCTTCGTCGATACCGGGCTGTTGCGCGGGGATGAGGCGGTCGATGTCGTTGCCACCTTCCGCGATCATTTCAACGTCCCCCTGGTTCATGTCGATGCCGGCCAGCTGTTCCTGGATCGCCTGACGGGGGTGACCGACCCGGAACAGAAGCGCAAGATCATCGGCGCGAGCTTTATCGACGTGTTCGACGCCGAAGCGGCCAAGCTTGGCGGGGCCGATTTCCTCGCCCAGGGCACGCTCTACCCCGATGTGATTGAATCCGTCTCCTTCACCGGCGGCCCCAGCGTTACGATTAAATCGCATCACAATGTCGGCGGCCTTCCCGCGCGGATGAAGCTGAAGCTGGTCGAGCCCTTGCGGGAGTTGTTCAAGGACGAGGTCCGCGCGCTTGGCCTCGAACTCGGCCTGCCTGCCCGCATGATCGGCCGCCACCCGTTCCCCGGCCCCGGCCTCGCGATCCGCATCCCGGGCGAGATCACGGCCGAAAAGCTCGCGATCCTGCGGCAGGCCGATGCGATCTATATCGATGAAATCCGCAAGGCAGGTCTTTATGACACCATCTGGCAGGCCTTCGCCGTGCTGCTGCCGGTGCGCACGGTCGGCGTAATGGGCGATGGCCGCACCTATGACAGCGTCTGCGCGCTGCGCGCCGTCACCTCGACCGACGGCATGACCGCCGACTACTTTCCCTTCGACCACAACTTCCTCGGCCGCGCCGCCACCCGGATCATCAACGAGGTCCGGGGCATCAACCGCGTGGTCTACGACATCACGTCGAAACCACCAGGGACGATAGAGTGGGAGTAAGTAGCTTCGGCTAAGCAATCCGCCTTGAAGCCTGTTTCGAGGTAATGGGCGTTGCTGAACTCAACCCGTGGTTTTGAGTTGTATAGACTGAGGCTTAAGACCTAGCGTGCCCGTCCGGCATCGACGTATTTGCGCCATTTCATGAACGCGGCGGCGCGGGCAAGTGCGACGAGGGTGAAAAGGCCGATTGATAGGACGGCGAGGCCGATCCCGACATTATAGAGGAAGTGGAGCGCGAGGGATTGCAAGAGGGCAAGGTCGAGCGAGTCCATTTCCTAATCCCCCTTGCCGACGGAACGCGAACCGATGGCGGCAGCCATTCCAAATGGGGCTCAGGATCCTCCCTGTTTGTTGCAAAAGGCTTAACGCGGCAAAGATCGGTCGATCGTCGCCGACGCCCTTGCCGCGGCGACGATTTCGGCATCCATGACCTCATGCGGCTGGATTTGCTGAAGCGTGTCGAGGTTGACGCCGGGTACCGACGCCAGCCAGCGGGTGATTTCCGGCGGTGCCCAGAAATATTCGATCTCAATCGGGTCCTTGCTGGTATCGAAGCCGGCCTTGGCGAGGATCTCGACAACTTCAGACCAGGGCGCGAGGGCGAAACTCTGGGCGTCGGGGCGGTTGCCGCGACCGAGCATCACGTAATCCACCTTAGGCAGCGAGACCGGCATGGCTGTCGGCCAGACAACACTCGTGCAGGGTGCCCCGCCGTCGCGCCGCAGCATCATGATCTGGGGCACGAAGCGGCGGTCCCTGAGCCGCAGGCGGTCCGCCGTCAAGGAATGGTTCCAGCGCCAGACCCGGGCGAGAATTTCCCCCGGCAGGGTGGGGAGATCGAGGTCAGGCTCCCGTGACAGCATCAGCCCGACCGCGTGCTGATTACCGAAATTCCAGCCGCGCAGAAAGCCTTCGCCGGAATAGGGCCCTTCCTCCATGCCGCGCATCTGCGGGTCCTCGATCGTCGGGCCGAAGGCCGAGATGAAGGCCGATAATTCGCTTTCGGCCTCGATCCCGTAAAAGCCGGGATGGCAATAGGGCAGCACGAACCGGCCCGCCCTGACGGTCCTGCGCAGCGGGTTCCAGCCGCCCGGCATGAACCTGAAGCCAAATCCGACCTGTGTATCAATGTTGAGATAAGACACATCATATTGATCGATATCATAGTGAGGTCGATTCATAAAATATGATCGAATCCTCTGCCAATTTACCGAAGATAAAAATTCAAATGATAATTCGTACGACATGATCATTCACCATTAGCTAATTTTATAAATTTTTTAACATAAAGAATTAAATATTGTGCCGTCGGCGAATCATTTTACATAACATTACGAAAAGACGTGAAAAATGTATTCGGATATGGTTTTATAAAATTCTCTCATAAAGAGAATATATCATAAACTTATAATCTGGGTTGACAAGAACAAAATAGGAACATATTGTCCGATCGATCTTTCAAGGGATCGGTCATGTCCTTCATCGAACGAAAATTCAGGCTCGACACTACCCCCGGCGGTCTTGGCTTACGTTGCGAGACGGGCGGTCTCTCGCTCGCGGGTGTATCACTGCTTCGCCATACCGCTCAGGGTTTCGCCCCGCGACCCGAGGCGGAGATCGCTGCGCTTTTTGCCGCCGCCTATCAGGGTGGCATTGAGGCGAGGTCGCGGCTGCCGACGCTGGAAGTCATCGCCGCCGCACTCAATCGCGACGATCAAACCCTGGCGATGATCGCCGCCCTGCTCCTGAAATTGCCGGCGCTGGACTGGGACGCCGCCGCCCGGTTGGCGAGAGCATCAGACTACCTTGAAAAATATAACGAAGAAGAGCCGCGCAGGGCCGATGGGGAATGGACCGATGGGGACAGTGCCGGTGGGGACAGTGCCGGTGACGCCGACCCGACAAACTCAATCCCGAATGACCCCTATCTCGATCCCGAGGTCGCCCGTATCCTGGAGGTGCGGACGCCGGAGTTCGAGGAACGCTATGACTACCTCGGCCCGGTCGAGTATGCCGAGGCTGTTACCGAGTTCGGCTATCAGCTTGGCGCGACGGCTCGGGATTATTCGCCGTCGGAGCGGCAATCCGCGCGTGCCGAATATGTGTTTCTGCAGGATCGCCTGAATTTCTGGCTGGGATATGATTTCAAGCCGCCGAGTTCCCAGGACAATATCCGAAGCGCCGCGCTGGCGCTTTATCAGGGTGCCATCAACGGCGGATTGATCCATATCGGCGACCATCTCGGGGCCTTGCCGCCCTCCATGCTCGACGTTGCGGCAGCGGCGATCGGCAATGACGGCGTCCAGAGCACCGCAGGGCTCAAGCGGCTCTCGCCGTCGCTTGCCGGCACCGTGCCTCTGCGGATGACGGAGTTGCTCGACGAGGTCGGCGGCATTATCGATAACAAAATCATCCAGATCAAATGGACCGGCGGCGTAATCGAACAGGGTGGGCCGTGGGAGAGGTTTCTCGCCCGGGTTCTTCCCGGCATCTCACGCCTGCTCCCCGGCTCCAAAGCCTTCGACCGCTACTATCCGGCCGAGCGGGAGGCGATCAGCGACAAGACGCTCAACACGCTGAGCCCCAGCTATATCAAAAACCCGCGACGCATCTTCACGGTGATCAAGGGCTACGTGGATGCCGCAGAGAAATACAAGCCCCGCACGCAAACCGATCTCGATCCCCTCGTGATCGACAAGAAGACCATCCATCTCGCGGTCCCAGATTTTACCTCTGCGTCGCAGTGGCGCCATGTCATAAGAGCGATCCTTTATGCCAAGGAGCGCAAGATCACGCTGGTTGTGACGCGGGTCAGATAATCGCGGCGGCTAGCTTTTCCGCTAGTCTCGCGCTCTTCGGGCGCTAATATCAGTATTTTGTCCCGATCGAACTGGAAGAACTCGCGCCCCATGTCGCCGCCACGCAACGAGTTCCCGATGATGCTCGCGACGCCCATCGCGCAGCGCGTCAAGCAGCGGCTTGTCGGCGAGGTGCGGGCTGTCTTCAATGACAAGGCGCGGGGCGAGACTCCGGTTGTGCGCTCCGATCAGGCCCTGTTCGCGCCGGATTCCGTGGTGCGGCGTGTTCACGGCGATGTGACGACGATGATGGTCGGCGGCGTCGCGGCATTGCTGCTGCAGATGCTGCACCCCGCTGTCCTGGCGGGGGTCTGGGATCATTCGAATTTCCGTGCCGACATGCAGGGACGGCTGCGCCGGACCGCGCGCTTTATCTCGATGACGACCTACGGTCATCGCGACGAGGCCGAGGCGGTGATCGCCCGTGTGCGCGACATCCATGCCCGGGTCGATGGCACCCTGCCGGATGGCACGCCCTATCGTGCCGATGAGCCGCGCCTGCTTGCCTGGGTCCATGTCACCGAGGCGTCGAGCTTTCTTGCCTCGTGGCGGCGCTACGGCGAGCCGGGGATGTCGGCCCTTGATCAGGATGATTATTTCGCCGAATTCGCCCGAATCGCCGAGGCTCTGGGCGCAGAACCGGTGCCCCGCAGCCGAGCCGAGGCGCAGGTTCTGATTGAAAGCATGCGGCGCGAGTTGCTGAGCGATGCGCGGACCCGCGAGGTGATGGGTTTCCTCCTCGGCCAGCGCGCCCATAAGCCCGCCGCCGAACCGGTCCAGGCGATCACCTTCCGCGCCGCGATCGATCTGCTGCCCGATTGGGCGCGTCGGCTCCACGGCCTGCCGCAACCAGTGCTGACGCGACCTCTGGTGCGCGGCGCCACGCTCGGGATTGCGCGCACCTTGCGTTGGGCGTTTCGCTGACCGGCCGGGCTTTTCAGGGGCGCGACGCCATCTCTAGCAGCCGAAATTGCGCCGCAGAAATCCGTGGAACACACGGGCGACGTGACGTCGAGGATGATCGCCCGATACCTCTCGATGCCCCGGTTATGAAGACGGGTTTGGAGCCATTGCTGTCGAGGCTGGCAATGGCGATCCGATCGGGTTATGGCGGCGTCGTTCAGGACTATTGTCGAGAGATCGGGATAGGCGGGGCGAAAAAAACCGGCCTAGGCGCGGGGAAAACTACTCTAGACTGTGTGTGCCGCAGAAATGGGGGGGATCATGCTGGTTGTGACCTGCGAGACAATTGCCGGGCAGGAGGTGGTCGAGACGATTGGCCAGTGTTTCGGCGTGGTCGTGCGCAGCCGTGGTCTGGCGGGCAATTTCATGGCCGGTCTGCGCTCGCTGGTCGGCGGCGAGATCCACGAATACACCGTGCTTTTGGAAGAGGCGCGGCGCCACGCCCTGGATCGCATGATCCAGAATGCCGCGCTGATGGGGGCGAACGCTGTGATCATGATGCGCTTCGATTCTGCCGAAATCGGCCAGTCGATGAGCGAGATCGTGGCCTATGGTACGGCGGTGCGGATCCAGCCGGCGACAGAGTGAGGCATCGGGTGCGCGATTTCGTGATCGGTCTTGGCCTGGTTCTGCTGTTCGTGTCGACGCTGCTGTATTGGGTCGCAGCGCCTGGGCAGGCGATCTTCCTAACCGCGTTCCTGGGCCTTGCGCTCAGTCTCGGGAGTGTGATCGAGCGGCGCTACAAAATTCCTGGCGCTGGCAGCGCCGGACCAGGTTGGAGCGACACGGGGGAGCGCTTCATCGATCCCGAAACCGGAAAGCCGATTGCGGTCTATATCTCTGCGGATGGCGAGCGGGAATATCGAACGATTCCCGAAGGCCGCAGCGGCGCAGGTCCTACGTCTCCCGCTTAGCCCGCTGAATCTTCTCGAACCGCCTGATCGCGCGCTCGCGCTTTAGCCGTGAGAGTCGATTGAGCCAGAAAATACCGTCAAGCTGGTCGATCTCATGCTGCATGCAGACCGCGAACAGGCCGTCGGCCTCCTCGCTCCGCTCATTGCCCCTCAGATCGCGGTAGCTGAAGCGGATGCGGACCGGGCGATCGACCTCCTCGGTCACGTCGGGCATCGAGACACTGCCTTCTTCGTTGCGACCGATCTCGGTATCCGACCAGGTGATGATCGGGTTGACGAAGACCCGTCCGCCCCCGGCACCGGGCAGGGCCAGCACGACGACGCGCTGAAGCACCCCGATATGGCAGGCGGTGATGCCGATCCCGCCGACGTTCAGCATGGTCTCCGCCATGTCCGTCGCCAGGGCCAGCAGGGTCTCGTCGAACGCGATCACCGGCGCGGCGAGATCGCGGAGACGGGGATCGGGATAGGTAACGATATCACGAAGCGACATGGGGATTCCTGATTGTCGTGCGGCGGCATTCCCCTGGACGTAGGCTATGGTAGGATGACAATCAACACCTTATCGACCGGAGAAAGTCTACTGTGAGCACGCCTATCACGATCTATGGGATCAAGAACTGCGACACGATGAAGAAGGCGAGGGCCTGGCTCGATGCAGGTGGCATAGCCCATGTCTTCCATGACTATCAGGCCAAGGGCATCCAACGCCTCCAACTCCATGGCTGGGTCACAGAGGTCGGCTGGGAGGCTCTGCTCAATCGTGCCGGGACGACCTTCCGCAAGTTGTCCGAGGCCGAGCGTGCCGATCTTGACGCAACACGCGCGATCGCGCTGATGCTGGCGCAGCCATCGATGATCAAGCGTCCGGTACTTGATCTGGGGCCTCGCCTGATCGTCGGCTTCAAACCTGAAATCTATGCAACTGCCTTTAAATGAAGGAAGGCCAGGTCCTAACGAGGCAGAAGCGCCGTAATCTCTCGTCGAAACGGCACTTCATCGTCACCAAGCGGGACGCCGTCGAGTTCTTCAGCATAGCGTCGACCGGCATAGACGGCATGAGCGATGGTCGCGGGGGCCAAGGCATCGCCGATCGTGGTGACGGACTCGATGCCCGCATCTGCCCAGTCCTGACGGCGGGCGAGCAGGTCCAAGGCCAATTGCTCGCGCGGTAGTCGTGCAGTCACCAAGACAGTTGCCGCTGCCGCCAGTTCCTCGACCCTTCCGGTAAACACGCAGGAGGTTGTCACGCTCGCGGTGCCGACAGCATCGACCGAACGAAAGCTGACAACGGCGATGCCTTTTTCCAGCAGGCGCTTCTGGATGAACGCTTGTTCCATCGTCGCCCGCGTCCAGGTTGATGCTTCTGAAGCGGGGGTGACATAGGTTACGGCGAGCCCTCTGGCTGCCAGCAATTCGGCGATGACCCCTGCCATGTAATAATGGTCGTCATCCCAGATGATGACGGGCCCCTCCTCGGGCAGCCGACCGTCGAGAATATCGCTCGGCGAGAAGACTTTGGCTTCGGGCGCGATCGGGATCGGCCGCGTGTGGCGGTGGCCAACCCCGTCGGCGCGCCAGACGGCACCCGTTGCAATGACAACGCGGGGCGCTTCGAAGCCGAGAATGGTATCTGCATCGAGCCGGCTGTCAAAATAGACCGAGACATTGGGCAGTTTGTGGAGCTGACCCTTGCGATAGTCGATCACGCGTCCCCAGGCTGACAGACCGGGGAGTCGCGCTTCGCGTACGACACGACCGCCAAGCTCGGTACCGGCTTCGGCCAGGCTCACCGTATAGCCCCGCTTGCCCAGCGACTGTGCTGCCTCCAGACCCGCAGGGCCGGCGCCGACAATCAACACGGGCTTGTCCGAGCCGCGAACCCGGATCCGTTCGGGGTGCCAACCCTTGCGCCATTCCTCCGCCATCGACGGGTTCTGGGTGCAGCGGATCGGTGACATCGTGAAGTCGCCCGAAACGCAGATGTTGCAGCCGATGCATTCGCGGATATCGTCGAGCCGACCTTCCTTGATCTTGTTGGGAAGGAATGGATCGGCGATCGAAGGCCGGGCGCAGCCGATCAAGTCGAGGATACCGCGCTTGACGAGGCTGACCATGCGGTCCGGTGAGGTATAGCGACCCACGCCGACGACGGGTTTGCTGGTCAGCCGCTTGATCCCGGAAATGAAGGGTTCCTGCTCGCCCTCCTCGCCGAAACGGGAGGTCCTGCTGTCATTTTCCCAGCCTGCCAGGGTGACATCCCAGAGGTCCGGCAGATCGGCCATGAGCCCGATCATCTCCTCGACTTCGCCAACATGAAGGCCGTCTTCACCAAGCAACTCGTCTACGGAAATGCGTACCGGCACGGCGCAGACGTCGCCGACCGCCTCTTTGGTTTCAGCAATTATTTCCCGCAGCAGGCGCGTCCGGTTCTCGATCGAGCCGCCGTATTCGTCGGTGCGGTCGTTGAAGCGGCGTGAGAGAAAGTGATGGAGGAAGCCCAGGGCATGGGCGGCGTAAACATAGATCAGGTCGAAGCCCGCCAGCCTGGCGCGTTTTACTGCCGCCAAATGCCATTTGCGCAGGTTGTAGATGTCGGTCTTGTCCATCCGGCGCGCCTGCACCGGATCGTAGCTGAAGGTCGAAACCGGCAGATGACTCGGTCCCATCGGCACTTCGCGCGAATAGAGATTAGGTCCGTTCATGCCGTTATAGGCCAGCTCAATCCCGGCGAGGCCGCCGTGCTCGTGGATCTTGTCCGCCATGCGGGCGAGCGCCGGAATATCGCGGTCGTCCCATAAGCGCAGCTCGATGAAAGGCGTGATGTCCGAGCTGTAGTGGAATTCGACCTGCTCGGTGCAGACAACCGCCCAACCGCCCTCGGCCTTCACCCCGCGCATATGCGCAAGAGCCGTTGGATCCCGGTAACCCATCCCGTTGCAATGCGGCACCTGGTAGAAACGGTTCCGGGCAGTGACAGGGCCAATACGGACCGGTTCGAACAGGATGTCGAAGCTGTTATCCCGGCTCGAAGACGGCCCGCCGTCGTCAGGCATTCTCGAACCCGGTCAGCACGTTGACGGCATTGATCCCGATCTGGTCCACGGCATAGCCTCCCTCCATGACGAAGAGAGTTTGCAGGCCGAGTTTGCCGATCATCTCGCCGTAGCGGCTGAAATCATCCGATTTCAGCTTGAAAAAGCTGATTGGGTCATTCTCGAAGGTATCGACACCGAGAGAAACAACCAGGGCATCCGGAGAAAACGCGGCGATCCGATCAAGCGCATGGGCAAGCGAGTCTCCCCAGGCATCGAAGCTCGTGCCTCGAGGCATGGGGTAATTATGGTTGAAGCCTTCCCCGGCACCGCGACCCGTCTCGTCGGCGTAGCCCAGGAAGAAGGGGAAGGCGTCGAGGGGATCGCCATGCAACGACGCGAACAGGACGTCGCTGCGATCGTAGAAGATATCCTGGGTACCATTGCCATGATGGAAATCGACATCAAGGATCGCCAGGCGTGGAGCACCCTCATCGCGCAGCCATTGGGCCGCAATGGCGGCGTTGTTCAGGAAGCAATAGCCACCGTAAAGATCGTGATGAGCGTGATGGCCCGGCGGGCGACACAGGGAGAAGGCTGCACGGGCGCCGGCTTTGATCCGGGCGGCACCTGTCAGCGCGACATTCGTTGAAGCCAGGGTCGCTTCCCAACTTTTCGGCCCGATCGCAGTCTCTCCGGCGAAAGAATAATAGCCGAGCAGTCCGTCGATATCGTTCGGCCGGCGTTGCACCATGCCGCGCGCGGGCCAGATCGTCGGCACCGCCTCGCCGGGATAGCCCATTTTCTTCCACATGGACCAGGCACTGCTCAGGAATTCCACAAGACCCGAGTCATGCGTCCGCAGGACGGGGTCGAGACCGAACTCATCCGGTGCGATCACTCTGCCGAGCCCGACAGAGGCAGCCCGTTCAAGGATAAAGGCAATGCGCTGTGGACATTCAAAGGGTGGAACGAACTGGCCGCCGTAGAGCTCGCCCGCCGCATGATGAAGGACGTGGTCCGCAGAATAGATGATGTCCATTTTGGGTCTCCGCCCTATCTACTATGATTTTACAGCTTAATGATCTTCGTCGATTTCGTCATGGAGCAGACCAAGGATACGCCGCTTCAGGGCGATGAAATCCGGCTCCATCACTAAATCCATGCTGCGGGGACGTGGTATCTCGACGCGGATATCGGCCTTGATGCGGCCCGGGCGCGCTGTCATCACAATCACGCGGTCACCCAGGAGGATCGCCTCGTCGATATCGTGGGTGACAAACAGCACGGTCTTCTGGCGTTGTTCCCAGACCTTGAGCAGAAGCTTCTGCATCGTGCTTCTTGTCTGACTGTCGAGGGCACCGAAGGGCTCGTCCATCAGCAGGATGCCGGGATCATTCGCCAGCGCGCGGGCAATGGCGACGCGCTGCTTCATCCCGCCGGACAGCTGGGCTGGAAAATGGTCGGCAAATTGATAGAGCCCCACAGCGTCAAGGTACTGCTCGACGATGACATTGCGTTCGGAAAACGGAACCTTTTTCCGCTTCAGCCCATATTCGACGTTCTGCCGTACAGTCAGCCATGGGAACAGGGTGTAGCCCTGGAAAACCATGCCGCGATCGGGGCCAGGTCGGTCAACAGCGGCATCGTTGACGCGGATCGTGCCGTCGCTCAATTCCGTCAGGCCGGCCACAAGATAAAGCAGGCTGGACTTGCCGCAGCCGGATGGGCCGACGATGACCGTGAATTCATTGGGTGCCACCATGAACGAAATATCATCGACAGCCAGGACACCCTTCGCGCCGCCATAGCGCAGGGTTACATTTTCGATTGTAAGGCTCGCGCTTTGACTCTCTGCCAAGATCTTCTGTCCTTCGCTGGACGCTGTGGCGGGAGGGGGCGAAGCTGCCGGGTTCCGTGCCAGCATGATCAGGCCCAGGGCGCAAGCTTGAGGCGGATCAGGCGAAAGGCCTGGTCCATGATCAGGCCCAGGAGACCGATCGTCAGGATGGCCAGGAAGATGATCTCAACCTGAAAACCGCGCATCGCGCGCATGCTGATGTAGCCGAGCCCACTCGATGCCGCGACGAGTTCCGCCACGACGAGATAGGTCCAGGCCCAACCCATGGTGACCCGAAGGGTGTCGAGAATACTGGGCAGTGCTGCGGGAAAAATGACGTGCCAGACGACTTCGTGGCGCTTCGTGCCGAGGGTGTATGACGCGTTGACCAGATCACGAGAGACGCTGTTGGCCGCCGTCGAAACCATCACGAGTTGCTGAAAGAAAGTGCCGAAGAAAATGATGGCCACCCGTTCTTCCAGCCCAATTCCAATCCAGAGGATGAAGAGCGGCACGAAAGAGGTGACGGGAAGATAGCGGATGAAGTTGACGAGCGGCTCAAGCAGCGACTGCACGACCCTGTAGGTCCCCATCCAGAGACCAAGCGGGACGGCAAGGATCGAAGACACGATGAAGCCGTAGACCACGACCTGCACGCTGGACAGCGTGTTGGTGTAAAGCGTGCCGTCGGCGATCATGTCCAGCGTCTTCGAGAAGACGAGCCCGGGTGTCGGCAGGAACATCTGAGGGATCGAGCCGCCATAGGAGGCCGCTACCCAGCCGATCAGAACCAGAACCCAGATCATGATTCCGAGGCTGACCACCAGCCATTTCGGGATTTCGGCGAAGGGGATGAGGACGCGCAAGAACGGAGAAGAGTTTTTTGTCATGGTCCGGCGTTCACGACCTCTCGACTTCAACAACACACCTGGATACGCCCGATGCAACTCCTGCACCGGGCGTAGCGTAAGTCTTCGATCGTTTAGGGCTTCAGTGTGACGTAGCTGGCATCAACAAGATCGGCGTAGGTACCCTTGGCCTTCAGCTTATGGAGATCATCGCCCCAAATTTCATTGGCATAGCCGATCAGATCCTTGGCTTGCCCCTTATCCTCCGTGCCCCAGAAATCGATGTTGCGGTCGCGGTCGAAGTAACGAACGCCCTTGGCGGCGCTGGCGAAATCCTCCGGCTTCTGGAGGTAGCCACCGACAGCCTTGGCCATGATGGCGTAGGCTTGGGTCGGGTTCGACTTAACGTATTCGATCGCCTTGTAGTAGCCCTTGATCAGGGCGGCGACGTCGTCCGGGTGATCCTTGATCGTCTGGCAACGCAGGGCCAGAACATCGACGATGGCGCCGGGCACCGAGCTTGAATCGATCAGTACTTTGCCCTTTTTCTGCTCACGGACGGTGGTCAGGTTGGGCTCCCATGTCACCGCGGCGGGCACGCGACCGGCAATAAAGGCTGCCGCCGCGTCGTCAGCCGTCATATTTTCGACGGTAATGTCCTTGAGGCTCAAGCCCTGCCGCTTCAGCAGAATGGTGAAGAAGAACTCGGAGACCGAGCCCTCGTTCATCGCGACCTGCTTGCCCTTGAGGTCGGCAACCGAGTTGACATCGGTGCCGGACACGATGCCATCGCCGCCATGGCTTTCGTCGAGGCCGGCGACATATTTGAAGCACAGGTCGGGCGACCGATACTTCATGAGGTCGTCGAGGGTGCTGGCGGCGCCGTCGAGCTTGCCGGCCGCCATTGCAGCCATGTAGAGCGACCCTTCTTCGATCAGTTGCAAATCGACCGTCAGCCCCAGATCCTTGTAGTAGCCCAGATCGCGCGCAAGGAAGAGCGGGCCGTAGCCCACCCATGTGGTCATGCCTATGCTGATCGTCCCCGCCTGCGCGGGCACGATTGCCAAGTGCGCGGCGCCAAGCGTCACGGCCGCTACAGTTGCCAAGCGTCGAACTAATTTCATCGCCATTATCTGCCCCCTGATCCGGTTCAAGAATTCAAAAGCGCGATGAAAGGCGGCTTCGGATCGAAATACTCAGATCCTAGCCTGGACACGTTCGCGCGGACCGGTAAAAGCTAATCATCGCCTTTGCCTCAGGACTACTAGTCTTTTTCGTGTTTTTGGTTTTGGAAATCCGAGGTAACGCGAGGCAGACGCTGCCTAAATTGTGTGCATATTCTAGTCAGTGCGCTTGACGCGCCGGTCAATCGCGGGAGCGACCATTCCGGGAATATAGGCATCGGATACGAACGAACGGCAATGAATCTCGAAGGCTTGGATCAGGCGGGATTTCTTCGCACGGGACAACGTCGCGGTGCCGATGACCATTGGACGATGTTCGCCAGCGAGGCGAACTCTCACAACGCGGCGACCGTCCATCGCGAGATCCGAGCGCGGACGAACATTCGCCAAGGTATAGCCATAGCCATTTGCGACCATCGTGCGCACGATCTCCTGATAGGCTGATCGCGCGGCGATGTTGGGTTCCAGCCCGTCTTTCATGAAAAGCGCGAGGAAGTATTCGCGACTGATCGGGAGGTCGAGCAGGATCATCGGCAACGCCGCCAGTTCGGAGAGGCTGATTGCCGATTGCTGAGACAGGGGGTGGGCTTCGCTCAGCCAGACATGGGGTGGCAGGCTCGCCAGCGGCGAGAACATGATTCCTTCCGGGATTTGCAGGTCGTAAGTAATCGCAATATCGATCTCACCACGGCGAATCCCGTCAAGGAGGCGCTCTTGATCGTGGTCGAAATGGCGGATCCGCGTGTTCGGGAATGCAGAGGTAAAGGAATGCGATAATTCCGGCATGACCATTGGCGCCAGGGTGATCAGGCAGCCAACAGCAAGTTCTCCGCGGACCTGACCACTGACGTCCGAGGCGAGCGTGTAAAGTGCCTCGGCCTGTTCAATAAGGTGCTTGGACTCCCGCAAAACCTCTCGACCTGCTGGCGTCAGCGACAACCCCTGAGCATGATGGCGGATGAACAGCTGAACGCCAAGTTCGCGTTCCAGATGCGCAATCGCTGTCGAGATTGAAGGCTGGGAGATATTTATCCGCTCGGAAGCAAGCGTGATACTGCCGGTTTCGCCGGCGGCGATGAAGTATTCGAGATGGCGAAGCGTGTAGCGCATGTGTCTCCGCTCTGAATTTCAGCTATTACGCCCTGTCTTGGCCAGTCACACTGGCGGAATCCCATTCCTCTTGTCGAGCCTTGCGCTGCGATCCCAGGTTATTCGTCGCCGGGAACGCCGTAAGATGGTGCGCGCGAAGGGTCTCGTGCTCGTGTGACGTAATCCTCGAGCATCGGCTGGTAGCGCCGCCAAAGCGCCTCAAGCTGCGCGATAGGGCCTTCCTCGGCCCAATCGACGCGGAGATCGGCAACCGGCCAGGAGACGCCGGTGCGAACGAGATAGAGACCCGCTGAATGCACCGGTCCCGCTTCGCCACCGGCGGCAAGCCCAGCGCCTAATGCGGCGATAAGCCTGTCACCGAGGCTGCCTTGGGCCGCGGTGAAGGCTGCGACCATGGCGCCTGGCACGTCGGTGTTGGCGAGAAGATTTCCCGCCGCAATAACGTTCCTCTCTTCGGCCATCGCGAACACACCAAGGGTTTCCGAGCCGGAAAACCCGGCGGTTCGGCCCTCGGCATCGATCAGGGCAAGCTGGCGATAATCAATGAATGGCGCCGACGCAACGAGGCTCTCAAGTGACGCAGTGGCGCTTTTCCCGCCCGCCATCAGGTTAAGGCCGGCAGGGCCGAGCGCGGGATCGGTTATGTTCTGACTCAAGGCAACGCCGACGCCCCCTCTAGCATGGGCGCAACGGGCTGCCACTGCGGGCGAAGAGGAGGAAATCGCGATCCCGAACATCCCGGTGCTTGCGCACCGCGCGGCAATGGAGAACGTCATCGTTTCAGCCTGCGTCCGGGATTACGGCGGTTGCGTCTATCTCGACCAGCCACTCCGGACGGGCGAGCGCAGAGACCACGATGCCGGTCGAGACCGGATAAACGCCCTTCAGCCATTTTCCGATCGTCCGGTAGACCGGTTCGCGGTAGCGCGGATCGACCAGATAGATCGTGATCTTGCAGATATGCTCAAGCTTGGAGCCGGCTTCTTCAAGCAGCATCTTGATGTTGGCCATGGCTTGTTCGGTCTGGCCTGCGGCATCACCGATTGCGACGCTCGCCGACGTATCGAGATCCTGGCCGATCTGGCCACGCACGAACACCATCGTTCCGCGTGCCACCACTACCTGACAAAGATCGTTGTCAAGCTTCTGCTCGGGATATGTGTCCTTGGTATTGAATTGGCGGATGCGGCGATGGGTCGTCATGCTGTCTGCTTTATTGAATGGAGGCCGGGCGGCCATATTGGCGGTTACTGTAGATCAGCGGTTCACCGGTCTCGCCGAGATAAAGTTCCTCGACCGCGCCGATAAAGAGATGATGGGTCCCGATCCGCTGCTCGGACGCTAGCACACAATCGAATGCCGCGAGTGCTCCGGCTACGCGAGGCTGACCGGTCGTACCCGCCTCCCAGTCGGTGCAGGAGAATTTGTCTCCATCTTCTCCGCGCACGCGGCCGGCGAAATGTTCGGAAACAAAACTCTCTTCTGCGCGCAGAATGTTGACGGCGAAGCGGCCATTCGTGCGGATTGCCTCCGCCGCCGCGCTGCGATGGTGAACGCACACCAATAAAGTAGGGCGCTCCCCGTCTGCTGATACCGAGGACATTGCAGAGATCGTGACGCCGTGTAATCCAGCCTCCCCGGCCGTAGTCACAACGGTCACGGTGGACGCGACCCGGCTCATCCCTCGCAGGAACTGTTCCCGGAGCCCCTCGTTGTTATGAACTGCGCTGCTCATTCGGCAGCCTTGATGGCGGTGTCGAACCACTTGCTCACGGCGCTGTCACCGGGTGTGCGCGTCGACTTCCCCAATACGTTTTCCGACATACCCGCAGCCTTGCGGACAAAATCCAGTGGACCATCCCAGTCGAAATTGCGGTAGACCGCAGCAAGATGGGCAAACGGCGGGGATTGCGCGAAGAGCTGAAATGTCAATCGGTGACCGGCATAATCCGAATTCAGCATATCGCGGGCAAATGCCAACAGCTTGCGGCGGTCTTCAGCGACCCAGTTTTCATTGATGGTGTAGTATTTATCGAGCCAGGGCTTGGTTTCCGGCGCGTCGAAAGACGCCTTGTCCGGGGTGACGCAAATCTGCCCGCCACAGAGTTCGCGGGCGATATGCATCATCTCGTGGAGCTGCGAACAGGCCAACACCCGGCCTGCATAGAGCAGTGACTGCGCCGGCATAAGCAGGCCACCGGGGCTGCGCTCTGCCAGTGCAATCGAGGCTGTCAGGTGGGCATTAATGCCCTCACGGTACACGGCAAGCGTTGATAGCTTCTCTTGGACAGCCTGCTGCTTGTCCAGACCCGTCTGGCGGGCGTTGAACAAGGCTGCGCCGATCAGCATGTCGGCAAGCTTGAGATTTCGCTGGACGAAGGCAAAGGCTGAATACCGGTGCAGGGTCGCACGAATGAACATCGCCGCCTTGGTGTGTCGGTAGAACAGCACATTCTCCCAAGGGATGAGGACGTCGTCGAAAATCACGATCGTGTCGACCTCGTCGAAGCGATTGGAGAGCGGATAGTCCTCGATCGGCGCGCGACCTGCAAAGCCGGTGCGGCAAATGAATTTCAGGTTCGGCGAACCGAGGTCGCAGATAAAGCCGACCGCGTAGTCCGAATAGGCGGCGTCGCCCCAATTGGCGATGGTTGGTTTGGTGAAGGCCTGGTTGGCATAGGCGGCTGCGGTCTCGTATTTGGCGCCACGGACAATGATCCCGGCGTCAGTCTCGCGAACGACATGCAGCAGCATGTCCGGGTCTTGGTCCTGAGGCGACTTGGACCGGTCGCCCTTGGGATCGGTGTTGGCCGAAACATGGAACGGATCGTTATGAAGTGCCTTGTGGATATGAGTGGCGATATTGTCGGCAAATTGCGGGTTGACCTCTGCCAGAACGCTCTGGCCATCAAACAGCGACCACATTTCGCCCACGGTCTCGTCGCCGACGCGGGTAACGATGCCGCCGACTTCCTCGAGCACGGTATCGGTGGCGCGGCGTTTGTCCCACCAATCCTGCTGGGTATGGGGCAGTTTATTGCCGACGCTGCTGGTCTCGCCATCGTGATCGTAGCTCATGATATGGCGAAACTGAGCCTCATGCTGCATATCGTAGATACGCGCACGGATGTCGACGAGCGGCTTGAACATGGGGTGGGTGGTAACGTCGCGTACCCGCTCACCATTGATGTAGACCTCGCGACCATCGCGAATGGAATCGCGATACTGGGCCCCGGTACGGATCATTGAACGCTCCCTCACTGCTGGACACCCGCCCCAATCTTCGGGGCGTAAACGACGTCATTGGGGCGATGATCAAGGATGACGTGGCATAAGAAAAATATTTGTTTTCGTAGAACTGGTTCCAAAAAAGCGATCCAAGAATTCCTTAGAGGGCCATATCCTCCTTCGGTGTGCTGAGCCTTCCGGGAAATTGCAATTTCGCGACGATTGGCTTTTCGCTATGAGAGTCGGGCTCGCGTCCCGCTCATCAAGTCGGGGATGTTTCTTACCAGAGGCCTGTCGCAGCATGAACAGCGTCGCACTTCTCGACAAACTGGTGGCATTTCCGACGGTAAGCGCGGAATCGAATCTGGAACTCATCGATTTTGCGGCCGCTTTCCTGAGGGACCTCGGTGCCAGGATCGAGATTCTTCCGAACCAGCAGGGCACCAAGGCCAATCTTCTGGCGACGATTGGACCGGACGACGTGCCGGGTGTGCTGCTGGCGGGTCATACCGATGTCGTTCCGGTGACAGGCCAGTCCTGGTCCGCCGATCCCTTCAGAATGCGGGAAGAGGGTGCACGCCTTTATGGCCGAGGGACGGCGGACATGAAGGGGTTCTTGGCTTCGGCCCTTAACGCGGCAGGACAATCTGCTTCAGGAACGCTCGCGACGCCGCTGCATTTGGCCTTGTCCTACGATGAGGAGATTGGGTGCGTTGGCGTCAGGCCGATGCTGGAAATGCTTGCGGAACGTGGCTTTCGCCCTCGGTTCTGCATCATCGGTGAACCGACATCGATGCAAATCGCGCTTGGCCACAAGGGCA
>CAIXXC010000421.1 GCA_903923205.1 uncultured Rhodospirillales bacterium
GTTCAGGGCGCCCGGAACAAAGTTGAGAGTATAATTGGCTGACGCCGCAAGGCTGCCCTGGGTGGTCGCGTAGCTGCCGACATTCTCGCCCGACGCTCGGCCCGGCACACCGGAGAGGTCCGAGACGTTGTACAGAACCCCGCTGGTCAGGCGGTAGCTCAGGATCGGGTCGGTGGTGCCGTAGACCTTCGACAGGGTGTCGCCTGTCACCGTGATCGCTTCCGGGTTCACGCTAAGCAGCCCGGCATTCACAATGGCCAATTGATAGCCGTTCAACAGCAAGAGGCTGCCTCTGGTTGCGGAGATTGCGTAAGGAGTGACCGATGCTGCTGCGGTGCCTGCCGCGCCGGGCGAGGTCACTGAAAGCGCTCCAGAATAAACACTCGCCGCTGAATCTGCTAGATATGCGCCGCTCGCACCGGGCTGGAAGCTCGCGGAGAAGGACGACGCAAGCAGGTTCGAGACATCCTCGCCATAAACCTTCGACAGGTCAGTCGTGGTGATCGTCAGCGTTGGTTGATAGGCGAAGAGATAGCGATCGCCGCCTAGGGGGGTGACGCTGGCGGGTGTCATCGTATTATAGGTTGCGTTCCAGATCGCGGTATTGGCGCTATCCAGCGAGCCGAAATTGTCGCCCGAGGGCGCGTTGGTATAAATAAGCCAGCGCCCACCGCCGGATGCCGTGACCGCGTCGCTTCCCTCGCCATTGTAGAAATATCCCGTCGTCGCCAGAATGACGTCGGCGCCTGCGGCAATCCGGGCTCCGACATCGAGATAAATGCCGATGAAGCCGGTGTCGGAAGCGGTCGCGCTGGCGTTACCGAGAATGGTGACCCCCGCGAGGGCGTTTATCGAACCTATACTGAAATACCCATATTCCCGTGCCCCAGTGCCCCCACCAGTGCCATTGAACGTGACCGCTCCGGCACTCGTGATCGCCCCGAGTTGATCGATTCCATAATTGGTGTCGCCACTGGAATTGCCGCCCAAGCCGGTGATTGAGATTCCACCGACGCCGACATTCAAATCATTGGAAACGAGAACACCTAAATTATTATTGCCCGATCCACCGCGATCGCCGCCGGCACCGATGATCGTAATGGGCCCGGACCCGCCCGACTGAACTCCGAATGCGTTCGAGATAAAAACGCCGACATCGAATCCGCCGTCACCTGTTCCCCCTTGATACGAAGCGGTAGGATCGGAAGAGTTATAATTGCCGTAAATGGCAACGCCGCCGGCACCGGTGCTCTGCACCGAGCCGGACACGATGAAGACCCCGGTATTCATCGCGCCGGTACCGGTCGAGTTATTCAGGCCGATGACCGTGACCAGACCATCGCACCCGCTGATCACAGCACCACCGACCAGAACACCGGAAGAAGCTGAGGCGGCACCGCCCCCGGCGGCGATGCCGGTTATCGTGATGGTCCCTGACCCGCCGGTCGAGATCGTACCGCCCGCCAATTTGGCACCGTGACCACTACCCGCCGTCGCAACAGGACTAGCCGCAGCCGTGACGAGGATGTTGCCGGTATCGGAAGTGACTTTCGCGGAACCGGAACTAATGAGGTACCCAATCTCCGTGTTTCCGGTGCCGCCGGCCGTGCCGGAGATATTGATCGCTCCCCCGCCGGTATTGGTAATACGCGCATATTGAGCAACGCCGTAATTCCCGTTGCCGCTGGAATTGCCCCCCGTGCCGATAATCGAGATCAAACCACCCGACGCGCGCGTTGCGGACATCAAGTTGACACCAACATTCGATCCGCCGGAACCATTCAAATCGCCGCCGATACCGATAATCGTAACCGGCCCCGTGCCGGTAGAGGTCAAGCCGTTGACCGCTAGGACAGCGACACCGTAATCGCTGCCGCCAGCGCCGGAACCGCTCTGGTAGCGAAGGCTTGGGTTGCCTGGATCATAATTTCCGTAAATTGCGATCCCGCCCGCCCCTGAACTTGAGACCGCGCCGGACGAAAGATAGACCCCCAAATTTTCGGATCCGGACCCGGTGGAGCCGTTCAGACCGACGATTGTCACGCGACCAACGACACCGCCGATGCTCGTACCATGGATATAGACGCCAGCCGTGTTTTGGCCCGCGCCATTACCGGTAGCGACACCCTTGATGGTGATTGTTCCGCTGCCACCCGTCGAGATCATACCGCCCGATAGACTTGCGCCATGGCTGCCGCCTCCACTGGCGTTGGCACTGCCGGTGCCGGAGATCATTATGTTTCCGGTACCGGTCGTGACATTGGCCGTCGTGTAGTAGCCAACCTCTGCACTACCGGCACCGCCACCCAAACCTGTGAGTGCGATTGACCCCGTCCCTGTATTGGTGATGTTGGCCATCTGATCGATGCCGTAATTGTTGCCGCCGCTGGAGTTACCCCCCGTCCCAATGACGACGATGGTGCCACCGGATGCGGCGAAGGCTGCGCCGATCTGCACGCCGAAATTATTGCCGCCCGAACCACCGCCGTCGCCGCCGACGCCGACAACAAGAACCGAACCGGTTCCCGTTGATTGTACGCCGTTCGCCACCTCGATATCGACGCCATAGTCGGAGCCACCCGCGCCCGCACCACTCTGATAGGAAGCAGCGGGGTTGAGCGGATTATAATTGCCATAGATCGCAACCCCGCCGGTGCCGCTGCTCGCCACAGTGCCGCTTTGGATGATCACGCCAACATTGTGGCTAACGGCACCCGTGGCGTTGTTCAGGCCGACGACGGCGACCAGACCATCCACAGCGCTGATCGTCTCGCCGTCGATATGCACGCCGGAGCTAGACCCGCCGCTGCCACTGCCGGACGCGGTGCCGGTAATAGTGATAATACCGACGCCGGAGGTCGAAATCGTACCACCAAGCAGCTCAGCGCCATTATTATCTGACCCCGTCCCGGTGGCACTCGCCGAAGCCATGATAATAATATTGCCGGTACCTGTTGTGATATTGTTGCCGGGACCAAAAGAGGAATAACCGTATTCCGAGGAGCCGGTTCCACCGCCCGTGCCGGTGATATTGATCGCACCTGCTCCGGTATTGGTAATCGCCGTATTTTGGCTGACACCTACATTGGAGCTGCCCGAGGAATTACCGCCTATCCCAATGATATTAAGGTTTCCACCACTGGCATTCAGCGGTGCTTTTAGATAAACGCCGTAATTGGTGCCGCCGGAACCGTTCGTATCGCCGCCGACACCAAAGATGGTGATCGAACCGGAGCCCGTCGATTGCACGCCGTTCGCCACCTCGATATCGACGCCATAGTCGGAGCCACCCGCGCCCGTACCACTCTGATAGGAAGCAGCGGGGTTGAGCGGATTATAATTGCCATAGATCGCAACCCCGCCGGTGCCGCTGCTCGCCACAGTGCCGCTTTGGATGATCACGCCAACATTGTGGCTAACGGCACCCGTGGCGTTATTCAGGCCGATGACCATAACCAGACCATCCACGGCGCTGATCGTCTCGCCATTGGGGAGAGGCGAAGACATGAATACGCCGTAGCTGGAGCCGCCGGTGCCGCTGCCTGACGCCGTGCCGATCAGAGTGATGGTGCCGCCGCCGGAGGTCGAGATCGTTCCACCAAGCAGCTCGGCGCCATTATTATCTGACCCCGTCCCGGTTGCACTTGCCGAAGCCGTAATAACAATATTGCCGGTAACCGCGGTGATATCGTCGCCAGGAACATAAGACGCATAACCGTATTCCGAAGAGCCGGTCCCACCGCCCGTGCCGGTGATATTGATCGCACCTGCCCCGGTATTGGTAATCGCCGCATCTTGGCTGACACCGACATTAGAGATGCCCGAGGAATTGCCACCGGTGCCTCTGATTGAAATGGTGCCGCCATGACCGTTGAGTGCCGCGCCCACCTCAACGCCATAATTATTATCGCCCGAGCCAAGCGAATCGCCACCAATGCCGGTGATCGTGATCGTTCCGCCATTGGTCGACTGAAGAGCATTGGCGACTTCAAGGTCGATGCCCATATCAGCGCCGCCGGCACCACTGCCGCCGCCGGTCCCGTTGAGGGCAATCCCACCCGCGCCTGTGCTCGTGATGCTGCCGCTTGAGAGGAGGAGGCCATCATTATTGGATCCTGACCCGGTGGAATTGTTCAAACCGGTAACGGTGATCAGCCCATACACGTCACTGATGGTCCCGCCAGTGAGATAAACGCCGTAATTGCTGCCCTGCGTTCCGCTCCCGGTCGCGGTACCGGAGATCGCGATGGTACCCGAGCCCCCTGTCGAGATCATGCCGGAGCTGAGAACGACACCATGATTGCCGGTCGTGCCCGTCGCGCTCGCAACACCCTGGATCGAAATATTCCCCGAGCCGGCGGTCACATTGGCACCGATGTAACAGCCCCAGTCATTGTTGCTGGTGCCGCCGCCTCTACCATTGAGCGTGATGTTACCCGTCCCGTTGGTGGTGATCGCACTGGATTGAGAGATGCCGTAATTCCTGACGCCGGTCGAATTGCCGCCGATGCCGATGATGGAAATCGTACCACCCATCCCCGCACGGGGGTCATTGGCGCTGATCGTGCCAGCGATCTGGACGCCTCGCTCTCCCGACGCTGCACCACCACCTTGGTAGCCCTGGCCGTTGATCGTGATGTTGCCGCCCGCCGAGTTGAGTGATGAGCCGCTCTTGATCCAAACCCCGGAGACGGAAGCGGCAGTGCCAACCGCAGACGTCGTTGAAGGGGATGCCCCGCCGCCAATTACGATGGCCCCACCATTGGTCGAAATCCACGAACCAACAGAGACATATCCGCCAGCGCCAAGCGTGTTCGCGTCCAAGGTCACGCCGAGTTTTCCACTCGACGAAGTGATCGCGGAGCCGGCGTTGAGGATAATACTGCCCTGAGCAATGAGCGTCAGGGTCGCATCGCCGCCACCCGTCTTGGAAATCGGCGCGGCGACAGTAATGTCACCATTGCCATACCCATCGCCGGAGACTCCCGAGGTCCGCAAGGTCACGCTCGTGCCGAGATTGAGCGCAGCATTAATATCGGTATTCAGAACGGTGAGCCCGCCAGAGCCCGATGTCCACTTACCCGTCGGATTTTGCGTCGCGCTGGTTGCTGCGCTTCCGATCGTCAAATTATAGGGGTCTAGCAGCCAAGTGCCGCCAAGGCCGGCGTCGATGACGGCACCCGCTGTACCCAGGCTCTCGCCGGAGGTCTCGATCGCACCGCCCTTGCCACCTGCGCTACCGGCGGCGCTGATCACACCCGCGACCGTGGTGCGTCCTTGAGCGATGATCGAGACAGACCCACCCTCGGCACCTGCGCCCGTTCCTTGGGCCTTGATCACGCCGGCAGCCGCGATGTTCTGGCCCCGCACGGTGACTTCGCCACCGGCAGCGGGTCGGTTCTGGCTCGCACCCTTGCCGGGCGAGGCATCGATAACCGAGCCCTGCCCCATCGTGACCGAGCCGCCAGGGGCCGTAAGCCAGATATGACCGCCCCTGCTGGAGACCTGCACGGCGTTGATCACGCCGCCGGTATTGCCGGCCAGAGCGTAGATATTGCCGCCCTGAGCGCGCAATTCGACGGCTGCGGCAGCGATTGTCCCACGATTAGTTGCCGATGTATTGGAACCACCGACTTGCACGAGAAACTGGCCATTATCCTGCGCCGTATCGCGCATCAGGACGGCTTGGCCAGCGACGAGCCCCACGACCCCGCTTGGCGCAGTGATGACACCATCATTCTCAACAGTTGCGGCGATCAAGGCCACATTGCCGCCGAGCGCACCGACCCGGCCGAGATTGATGACGGTGGCCTGGGATGGCCCGCCAAAACGCAATGAACCGCCACGCAGAAAATTTCGATCGTCAATATCCAGGGTCGAGGCAGCAAAGGTACCCCCGACGGCAATCACACCCGATTTGCCAATGACGACGCCGTTGGGGTTAATCAGGTAAACGGATCCCGTCGCCCCAAGAAAACCGTCGAGGCTCGAAACTGAACCACCGATCACGCGATTAAGAGTCGCGCCCGAACCGTTGTTGAATTGAACCGACGCGCCGTGGCCAATAGAGAAATTTGACCAGTTGATAATTGCCTGTTGCGAAGACTGGTTAATCGCGAGGGCTGATCCAGAAACCGCGAATGAAGCCTGGCCATAGCCGACGATCCCAGTCGACGGCAACGCCGGGCCTGCATTTGCAGCGCTGGCGCACATTAAAGCCGTCAAGGTAGAAATCAGATACGTGTCTGCCCGAAGAATTCGCCTAATGCGTTGGAATTCGTGGCGAATGTGTTTACCCACTCAGTACCCCAAGCCGGAATGTAAAATCTATCAATGAGTGTATTTCTAACTGATTATGATAGAATAAATTCTTTTTCTTAAAAATCTTTAAAAAACGGATCCTTTTCGAAATCCGCTTTTATAACATAAAAGCTGTTATATAATTAATTTATCGTTAAATTTTAAACAAATTCAATATTGATATGAACATATTTATTTTCTATATTATACGATTTTTAGATGTATTTAAGTTCTAAATCTTTCGGAATCGAAATTCCGTAACTATTTATGATCTAAAGATATTTTTTGGACAAAAACTACCTAAGATTTATACAACCGTTAACAATCCGGAAAGATTGAATAATCGAGTTCAGAACGACCGAGATCCAAAGGTGGTTATTCAACCTCAGGAATTTTCATCAACTGATTGCCCCATCACCGCTTCAGGCGTGCCTCAGGGTATTTAATTGGATTTATCCTGTCATTTTCCGAATATATAGGATATATCCTCGTTTCATGTTCCGAAACCGGGGCGCGCCGAAAGCGGCCTGCGCTCCCGAAGTGTTTTCTCTTGGAGCGGCACCCAAGAAACGCCGCGCTATCGCCTTATCATGAGGAAGCCAATGAGTAGGTATTCACGGCTTTGCAAGCTGCACCGCACCGACACCGTCGCGTACTCGGGTTAGAAAAATGGCTCGCGTCAAAAAACTTACATCCGAGCAGATCGAACTTTTCCAACGCTACGTGGACAAGTGGACCAAAATCGGCTTGTCGACTCTACCAGCAGATAGGGAACGCGCTGAGAGGGCTATCAGGGGCCTCTACACTCTTGCGAAGCTTAAGGAGCCTCGGGTCATCTGGCTGCCCTGCCCAATCTCAGCAGCCATGAGCGCAACGATCTATTCCAATCTGAGACGACTTGCGTTGTTTCAAAGAAAATGCAGCCCTCTGGACAAGGCTGTCGCCGGTGCCGTCGGCGGCGCCGTCTGTGGTGCCGTCCAGGAGGAGATCTATAGCGCGGTCGGCAACGCCATCGCGCGGAGAGTGGATGGCGCAGTTTACGATGCCGTCGGCAGCGCCATCGACTGCGCCGTAATCGGTGCCGTCGGTTGCAACGACCCTTCCTATTTCGGTGGATCAGTCTGGAGCGCGGGATATTCCGCCTGGGCCGATTATTTCAACGAAGTCCTCGGGATTTCGATAGATCGAAATTATCTCGACCTCACCGAATCATGCGGTTTCTACTGGATGCTTGACGACATTTGCTTTGCAGGAGAACGGCCCAACCAGATCAATCTCAATCGACGAGGACAACTCCATTCCGACCGATCAGAGTCGATCGCTTATTCGTCTGGCTGGAGACTTTGGCACATCGATGGGGTGCAAGTTCCGCAGTACGTGGTCGAACGCCCCCACGAAATTACAGCCCAAACAATTCGAGCCGAGACCAACGTCGCTATCCGGCGCGTGATGATAGAGCGTTACAGGCGCGAGGACGAAATTTCCGATCTTGGAGGTCATCTCAGGTTCCCGGGTACGCGAGGTGAACCCGTTGACGGCCCGTTCGGTACCTATTGGCACGACAAGGCCAATGTTTACAGATGAAACAGGGGCATCCCCAAATTAATCTCATCACAATCAAACCGCGAGAGCGATCAAAGCATAATTTTGATGACATATGCGTGGGATCGACATCCCAGGGATCAAAATCGGACAGGCTTTTAGGGCTTCATTAAGACTATCCGACTTTAGTGCATATTGGAGTTTTGTTAAGTGCGATTTCTTTCCGTGGAATTTCACGATCTCACGTTCTTTTTTAACGAAACCCTTGAATTGCAATAATGGCCCTAGATTGGACACTTCAGAGGGACAGGCCGCCATCATCAAAAACAGAACCGCTGCGAGAGCACTGACGGGGGCATCTCCGAACGCGTTGGAACTTTACAGTTCTCGCATGGGGCGACTCACCGAGCAGCATTTGTCTCGGGTTGCCTTGATCGCAGCCAAGCGCGAAGCCGAGGCGCGTGCTGAAGAGGCAAGGAGCGCCATGCGCCTTGCCCAGGCCACAGCAATTTCGCTTGAGGCCGAGATGGATCGTCGGCTGTCGACAGAAGCACGACTGAGTTATGTCTCCAATCATGACATGCTGACCGGTCTGGCCAATCGCGCACAGCTCGACGAAAGGCTTGCAACGGCGATCGCTTCGGCTATCCCGGGATACCGGCGCCTTGCCCTAATCCAATTGGACATCGATAATTTCAAGAATATCAACGAGTCTATCGGGTTCACCGCCGGTGACATGGCGTTGAGGAAGGTCGGAGAGAGGCTTGCTTCATGCCTCTCACAGCGCGATTTGGTCGCCCGGCTTGGTGGCGACGAATATGGCATTGTTTGGATCGGCGACTCCGATGCGGATGCGGACGGGCTTCGCACCCTCCTCGACCGGATTCTTTCCGCTTTTGAGAGGCCTTTTGACGTTGATGGCAACGAGGTCTTCCTGACGGTCTCGATGGGCGTCACGTTCTATCCCGATGACGGCTGCGATCCGAAGCAACTTTCGCAGAATGCTGATCGTGCCCTGCATCGATACAAGGAGCGCGGCCGTAACGGGTATCAGTTTTTCGATCTGACCCTGAACGATGCCATCCATCGCCGTGCGATCCTGGAACAGGGACTCCGTGTTGCCGTTGCGAAGAATGAATTTTTTCTTCTCTATCAGCCACAGGTGGCGCCCTCCTCTGGGATCATCACCGGGGTCGAGGCACTCGCGCGTTGGCAGCACCCCGAACTGGGGGTTATATCCCCGACGGAGTTCATTCCAATCGCAGAGGCGGCTGGTCTCATGGTGGGGATTGGCTCCTGGGTACTTCGGGAAAGCTGTGAACAGGCCATGCGCTGGAACCGTGACGGCATGCCCCGAATTAAAATTGCGGTAAACTTGGCTGTCGCTCAGATGCGCGAAGACGACATCACCCGCCAAGTCTGGGAAATTCTGCGTGACACGGGCTTGCCGCCCGACCAGCTCGAACTCGAAATCACAGAGAGTGGTCTGATATCTGACGTTCAAGATGGTGTCGGGATCTTGCGTGATCTGGGAGAATTGGGGGTCAGCGTCGCGATCGACGATTTCGGTACCGGTTATTCGTCCCTAAGCTACCTCAGAAATCTTCCCATCGATCGCATCAAGATCGATCGCAGCTTCGTGACGGACGTCACCCATGATGCCGACGCAGCAGCCATCACATCAACAATCGTCACACTTGCGCGTAAACTGAAACTCGACGTGACGGCCGAGGGGGTCGAGACTGCGGAGCACGCGGCCTTCATAAAAGAAATCGAGTGCGGCTCAGCCCAGGGTTATTATTACAGCCCGCCAGTAACGGCCGATGAGCTCCAAGAAATGATCGCACGACAATATTCTTCCGTCGTCAATAAAGACGCGATCATACTAGTGGATTCTACAAGCCTATGATTTCGTACTAAGATCATGGAGCCCTCGCGTAACGCTTCACGCGAAGTTCGATAGGACGAACTTCGCGATCAGGACGCAATGACAAATTAGATGTTCTTCTAGTGCAGGACGATTTCCGCACGCCGGTTCTGGGGCTCGCGAACACCATCCGGGGTTGGCACAAGCAGGCCCGACTTGCCTACGCCCGTCGTTGCAATATCGGTCTCGGCAATGCCATCTGCTGCCAGCCTATCCTTGACGGCGAGAGCGCGACGCTCTGAGAGCTTTTGGTTGTAGGGGACCTTGCCCACGGTGTCAGTATGTCCGGTGACGTTAATCGTGGCAAGATGCCCCGCCTTGACCGTATCGGCGGCCTTATCGATGATCGATCCAGCATCGGCGCTGATATCCGATCGGTCAAAATCGAAGAATACCTGGAAGGCCCGCTGCGGTTCCGGCGCGGCTGCGACAATTGGTTCCGGCGGGGCTGTGGTCTCGGCAACCTGCTGGGTGTGTTGCATCGCCTTCGGGGGAGCACCGAAGGTGTAGCGCAGGGACAGCAACACGCCACTCTCGCCGATGTTGCCGTGGTTGCCGGTAATGAAACCAGCATTTGCAGCCGTGAACTTCACATTAAACGTCTCAAGATAGCGGTAGTCCAAGTTTACACGTAACGACGGGGTCACGGGGTAAGAGGCACCGACGATACCCTGCACGCTTGGCCGGAAGCCGGACATCATCACGCCGGTCCCTGATTGCAGCGTGCCACCGTGGATACTGGTCCCGCCGCCACCGACGCCGACATAGGGTGTAATCGGCCAGTTCAATCGATCGAAATCATAGAACATGTTGAGGGTATAGCTGAGCTTGGTGAGACGCCCACTGACACGCCCGAAAGCTTGCGTCTGATTAAGACGGGACGATCCGAAGCCAACGTCGAATTCTGGACGAAAACCATTGCCGAGCGAAAAGCCGGCGGCGACATTTCCAAGATAGCCTATTTTGTAACTGGTCTTGCCAGCATCCGTGCCCGTGCGCTTGTCCATGGGAGCCACGGCGCCGACGCCAAGGCCGAAGTAGGGGCCGATGATCGGGTCAGCGAACGCCGAGGTCGAAACGGTCGCCAAAAGCCCGACAACCAGCAATTTCAATGAATGAGTCAATAACGCCTCCATTAGGTCAAAGTTGACGCGACACGGCACTCTCTGGCTCAAGCCCCAAAATTTCGGGACCATGACGAGCCTAGAATTGGCAATAGAAGCGGCGATCGAACCATAGAGGGCGTCAGCACCACGCCGTAAGGATCGGAAACTACTTAATACCGTCGCGAAATCGGGATTCGGCGCCCCCGTCACGGGAAGCGATGCGTGCGCAGAACCTGACGCATTGCAATCTCGAGCTCGAGTTCTCGGAAAGGCTTCTGAAGGACGACCGACTGCGGCCGAAGCGCTCGGACACGAGCCGCATCGCCACTGACGAATAGGTGCGGAACATAGCCATTGCGGAGGATCAAACTAACCGCATGCAATCCACTGCCCCCCGCAAGATGGGCGTCGACGATCATAAGATCGGGGTGGCAACGGCGGGCGGAGGCGACAGCGCCGATTTCGGTCCCCTCGACGGCACAGACATCGTGTCCCAAGCCCTGCAGGACCTCAGCCAACAACTCCGCAATGATGCCTTCATCCTCGACCAGCATGATGCGGAGCGGACCCAGTGACGGACGAGACTCGCGAGGGGAGGCGACGATCATCGGGCCGAATCCGAGTGTGGGGTCCGATGTGTCGCTGCTTGCCCCGGCCCAGGGTCTATCTGACTATTGGCCAGCAAAATCACGCCGATAATCAGCAGCGCCAGCAACAGCGTCACCCCATATCCTAGCCGGCCTCCGAAAGGCAGGCGGAACATGTGATCAGGCGACTGCAGCCTAATGCCTGCCTGGGAACGCGGCAGGAGCGCAATAACCCGCGCGGCGACGAGAGCGCCATCGCGTTTCGCGATCGGCTGGTCCGGCAGCGCCGCAATCAGGGCGCCGAGCCGCTTTACCGCTGCCGCCACAGACAGGCGTGAAAGTTCGGCAGCTTCTTGCCACGGATCAACCTCGAGCCGTACCAGCGCAGAGACGACACTGAGCAGCATGCCGTTATCGTCTTCACCGATCGAAGCGAACAGAAAATCATCGTACTCGGTGCCGAGAAAATTACCGCCAGGGGCAAAGGTCATGGATCTTACCTGACTCCCTTCCGGATCTGCCGTCCCCGCCACCCCTGGGGCGGACGGCGCAGCGCAGAATTCCTTGGATCCCAAACTAGTGATCCGCTGCCTGCGACCGCAGCGTCGGAAACTACCCATGAACTGTCCACGACGTGACCGACCCGCGCGGACTTATAGCCGGGGAAGCCGCGCCGGGTTGCTTGAGTAAATTCCGACGCTATCGATCCGCAGAGGTCGCAGGCTATCCATTAGGCCGATGCAGTCGTTTACGGCAGGCGATCGACCGAGGGAGTCCCCAATGTACCTCCACACCTTTCTGATCCAGCCTATGATCGCTCTCGTGGCGGGCGTGCTGATCCTGCTGCAGCCACGGCTGCTAAACTATATCGTCGCAATTTACCTGATCGTGCTGGGGCTGATCGGTCTTGTACCGCATGTGCCTGCCTGACCGCAGCGCGCAACACCCGAAACTGAATACGTTTAAGGAATTCTCGTTATGGAACGCGCCTCCTCACCACTCGTCATTATCGGCATTATCGTAGCGCTGCTCGGCGTTGCGGGCCTGGCGGTCCCTGCTTTCACCACACAGAAGACCACCGAAGTTGCCAAGATCGGCGCTCTCGACGTGCAGGCGCACGAGGACTCGCTCCATGTCGTTCCGCCAATGCTAGCGGGAGGCGCAGTCGTTCTGGGCGTCGTTGTGCTAGGCGCCGGTCTTTATCGCCGCAGCTAGGAAATCTCAGGGGCATCGGCCTGCCAGAACGAGCGCCACCATGATCGCCTCGTTGCTTTCCTCGCCCCCAGCCGCTGATCAAACCGTTCACGCAAGAGGAATTAAGACCATGAGCCTCGGCACCATTATCCTGATTGTCCTCCTGCTCATGCTCGTGGGCGTCCTCCCGACATGGGGCCACAGTTCCAATTGGGGTTATTACCCTAGCGGCGGCGTCAGCATCCTCGTCGTAATCGTCATCATCCTGCTGTTGGCTGGACGGATCTGATCCTCCTGCTGGTCGTCCCGACTTCATTACGAGAGTCGAGCTACCGAGCTTGGCCCGACGCGATAGAGGGCTCCCTGGCGTAAAGCCAGGGGGCCTTTCTTTAAAGAGTTCAGAAATTACGACGGCGCAAATCAAGGAGCCAAGGGCGGCCTGGTCTGTTCCGTCGTCGTTGTGGTCGAGACAGTAGGCGGGGGCGTTGTTGTCGTTGTGGTCTGCTCACTGGTTGTGGTTCGCGTCACCGGAGCGTCGCCGCAACCGGACAGCAGAAGGCTCGCGGTCAGAAGAGAGCCCGTCACCAGCAGGCGTAATGAGTTGATCATACGTAATCTCCGAGCTTCGAGGTTGAAGGGTCGGCCAGGGTCGAATAGCGGAAGCGAATTTCCACCGCCAACCCCGGCCGCCCTTGGTCACTGGGTCGTCGAGCTGTTGCTGTAATGGCTGGTGGTTGTCGTCGTGGGTACGCTCGGCGCGGTCGGAATCTCGGATTTGGACTCGTGGGTCGATTCCTGGATCGAACCGTCGGGGCCGAGCGTCTGCGAACTTGAACTCGACTTTGTGCCATCGGCACCGTTCGAGTAGCTCTGACTCTTTGTGCTTTCAGAACCGGTACCATCAGTCGTCTTGACGGTCTTGCTGGCACTGTAGCTGCCGACCGGCGCGTTGGTCGTGGTCGTCGTCTGCGAGGTCGAGCTTGAACCCGAACCAAGGCCTTGAGCCACGGCGGCGCCGCCGAACAGGGTGAAAGCAGTGACGCCTGCAAGCAAGTATCTGATCATTTCGTGATCTCCTGAGGGTTGGTGGGTACGAGAGGGATGGGGACCAAGGTCGTGGTCGGACCACTGGTCTGGATAACGGTGTGAGCCTTCAGCGCACCGTTGCCGCTGCTGTAAGTCTGGCTCTTGGTAAAGCTTTGCTTGGTCACGGTCGCGTTGCCATTGGCATCAACCGAGCTTTGTTCCTTGTGGATCACGTAAGTGCCGGCCGGTCCATTGGTCGACATGTTCGGCTGCACCGAATTCGTATCGGTGAATGGAATGCCCTGCGCCGCCGCAGCACTTGTCGACAGGACAAGGGCCAGAGCACCTCTGAACCAGTAGATATGCATGATTTCGACTCCTTAGATCGCAAGCATCGGCGTAACCGAATTGCGATTAAAGCCAAAATAACATAGTATCTTTTTAAATATAAGCGTCGGAATATACCTACATTACTACATTTTTATTTGATCCTAAAATTATCTTTTCGAAATTTATGCGAATCATAAAAAAGAATAATTCACTTTTTTAAACTTCTTATTTCGCGATAATAGGCCTTGCGGGTAAGTTATCAGGCTCGTCGCCCGCACCGCCTTCGTTGACCCACGTCTCGACCTCGACCGTTAACGCCGCAGCCTGACTGACTGATACCGGATCGATGGCGCGGCGAACGGGCAAGGGGCTGGATGGTGGTATCGGTTGCCGCCGCTCGAAGCGACGATCGGGCGGGCGCTTGGCGGGAGGGACCTTATTCATGGGGCGCCACATGCGATTCCACAAACCACAACTGATGATCAATCCCACGCGAAATTTCCGTGAAGAGGTCAGCAGTATCGACATCACCGAATGCAGTTGCCGACCCGATCGCCTCGCGCACCGCCTCGCCAAAGGCTGCGAGCGCCCCTGAGACCGCGAAAATATGCTGTGCTTCGTCGGCGATCCCGAGCGGATAGGGCAACAGGAACGATTCTTCGACCGCAACTTGAATTGTGCCGCAGGCAGTCCCGCCAAGCCCACCGGCACGTTCAGCCAGCGCGTCGGAATAATCCTCGATCTCGCTTGAAACCTTGTCGAACAACTCATGGATCGCGATGAATGCCGGACCACGCACATTCCAATGGGCCTGTTTCATCTGGGCGTGAAGATCGATCGCCGCCGCGAGGTGCTTGTTGAGAAGTTCGACGGACTGAATTCGGATCTGTTCGGCGAGAGTATTTCGGCTGGGGTGCATAACGGGCTCTCCTTATGACGGATGGAACCGCAAAGATGGGGGCGTTCCATCGAACCTGGCAGCATCGGAAATTACCCAATCGCAGAGGGCGATCTCGTCAGTAGCGTGATCGGCGAACGTCGTTCCAGTCCGCCCTATGAAGGCCGGGGGGTTGTTGCTCCGCAGGCTATCAGGGGAACGAACGTAATTTTAATATCGATTGGATTGTCGTGCCGGGTCACGACGATATCTTGCCACAACAAGGCGATATCCTCGAGCGTACTGCCAGCCGCAAGCGGCAGGGAAACTACGGTATCGTCGAAGGCCATCCGAACGTCGCGTGCTGCGAAATGCCTGCCCTGGTGCATGGAGTTACTCCGTTGATCGGGTTGCCTTGGGAACGCATGCGACATCTCGATCGCAACCTTGTCCCTTAACACCACGCTAGGGCAGGCGGCGGTCGTCAGACAGCTTCGGAAAATACCTCCATGGCAACTGGCGCGCCGCGGCCCGGCTGGATGGTATCCAAAGGTCGTCGATCACCGACCCGCTGATATCGCTCCGTATCCCATGCGACTGATATTGTTATGAGCATATTTCAGCGCCTTTCGACCCCAGCCGGCCTTAGGTATTTTCCGATGGTTATCGTTGGCCAAGGCGAAACACTACTATCGTCGTACAAGGAAAAAGCCGGTCAGATCACCCCAAAAGGACACCTGAACGGATATCGCCCTCCTCCTCTTTCGAAAGCGCTTTAAATGGCATCCATGGACACGGTAATCGCCGTCTTTGGCGATCACGAAGCCGCCGAGGCTGCGCTCAAAAAACTCTCGGGAGCCGGTTTCGAGATGCAGAAGCTGAGCGTCGTTGGCAAGGGTTACCACACCGAAGACAAGGTCGTCGGCTTTTACAATTTCGGCGACCGAATGAAATTCTGGGGCATTCGTGGGGCCTTTTGGGGCGGCCTCTGGGGTCTTTTCTTCGGCGGCCTGTTCCTGACAGTTCCTGTCGCCGGCCCGGTTATGGTCCTTGGATATCTTGCGACAGTGATTGTGACTGCGGTCGAGAACGCCATTCTGGTAGGCGGATTAAGCGTGCTTGGCGCGGCGCTCTACGGAATGGGCATCCCGCGCGACACTGTTGTGGAGTATGAAACAGCCGTAAAGGCCGATGCCTTCCTTGTCATGGCCCATGGTAGCGCTGCGGAAATGACGCGCGCGAAGGCGATCCTGCATGCCGCGCAACCGTCCAAACTCGACCTCCATGCCACACAGGTGGCAATTCCGACCGACCCGGAACTCGCGGGATGGTCGTTAGTGCCGGGATCGGCGTGAATAGGATGGACGCCGGCGCGGCTGGCCATACGGAGCTGCCATCATCTTTGGATGAGCGCTTGAAACAGGATGTTGTCGCGGCGCTGACCTGGGCCTTGAGCGTCAAGCAGACCAATATTGGTGTGGCCGTAACCGATGGCGTGGTGACCTTGTTCGGCCATGTTGAGAGTTTCGCCCAGAAGCGCGCCGCGGAAGACGCGATAAGCAGGATCAGGGGCGTCAAGGGCTTGGCGGAGGAAATTGAGGTCCGCCTGCCGGATCACCATCGCCGTGGCGACGACGAGATTGCAGCTGCGGCGGTAAGCCAGCTAGCCTGGGATTCTTCCGTTCCCGAAGATCGTGTGACGGTGAAGCTTGAGCAGGGTTGGCTCACGCTCGGCGGCGAATTGACCTGGAAGTACGAGAAGGACGCGGCCTTACGCGCCATCGAGGGCCTGATCGGCGTCACTGGCGTAACAGATGCAATGACACTGTGCCCGCAGGTCAACACAACCGATATCAGCGCCGAGATACTCGAAGCCATGGATCGCTCCTGGTTCTTCAATCCAGACGATGTGACCGTCGTCGCTGAGGGCGGTAAGGTTATCCTGTCGGGCCATGTCCGCTCGTGGCACGAGCGCAACCTCAACGCCGATATCGCGTGGTCAGCGCCGGGCGTAACCGACGTCGAGAACAATCTCGTCATCGCCTGAAATATCACCGCGATTCGCCTCATCTCAGCCGGGCGACAAGGACTCCGCCACCATGGAATCAGCGATGTCATCCGACGATCGATTTCCCGACACATGTGCCCGCGGCGACGATGATTCGATCATCTCGTCTGAACCCAATATCCGCCCGGGGAAGGTTTACCTGGTGGGTGGAGGAATCGCCTCGATGGCTGCCGCCGCCTTCCTGATCCGGGACGGCGATGTTCGAGGCTGCGACATCACCATTATCGAAAGCCGCATCACGCTCGGCGGCAGTCTTGATGGCGCGGGATCGGCGACTACCGGTTACGTCCTTCGTGGTGGCCGGATGCTGGAGAGTAAATATCTTTGCACCTTCGATCTTTTTGGATCGATCCCGACATTGGATGGCGACAAGACAGTCACGGACGAGATCCTCGACTGGAACAAAACGCTGCAAACCTCGGCGAAATCGCGTTTGGTACGCGGCGGCGTTGCCCTGACGGCGCCGAAGTTCGGGCTCAGCGAAGGCGATATCGCAACCCTGTCACGATTGCTCGTTGAGCCAGAGGGCATGCTCGGCAATACCAGCATCGCCGACCAGTTCAGGCCGACCTTCTTTCACACAGACTTCTGGTTCATGTGGTGCACGACCTTCGCATTCCAGCCCTGGCATAGTGCCGTCGAATTCAAGCGCTACATCGTTCGTTTCGTTCACATGGTGGACGGTTTCAGCCGCCTGCGGGGCATCCTGCGCACGGTCTACAATCAATATGACTCGATGGTTCGTCCGCTTGAAAAGTGGTTACGCGACCACGGCGTTGTCTTTCATCTCGACACGAGCGTGACGGATCTTGATCTGGTCGAACAAGATCAAGTGACCGCTGTGGGCCAGATACGGTACCTCCGCAACGGCGTCACCGGCATGTTCCGGATCGATCACGATGATCTGGTCATGGTCACACTCGGCTCCATGACGGAAGGCTCGACCCTCGGTGACATGGAGCACAGCCCGCAGATCGCGCCATTCGTCCAGGATGAGTCTTGGGCGCTCTGGCGCAAGGTCGCGGCAGGCCGAAACGATTTCGGTCGCCCTTCGGTCTTCGCAAATCACATTGAACAGTCGAAATGGGTATCCTTCACCGTTACCCTGAATGATTTCGCCCTGCTCCACCGGATACGGGACATGACCGGAAATGTGCCCGGTGAAGGTGGTTTGATGACCTTTCCCGAGTCTAACTGGCTGGCCTCGATCGTGATCCCCCACCAGCCGCATTTCCTTGGCCAGCCTGACGGCGTTGCAGTCTTCTGGGGCTACGGCCTCTCGGTCGATAGCCTCGGAAACTCGGTTGGAAAGCCGATGTCGGAGTGCAGCGGACGCGAGATCCTTAAGGAAATTCTCTACCACCTTGGCTTCAAGATCGAGATGGGGGCCGTTCTGGACGCGGCGATCTGCATCCCGTGCATGATGCCTTATATCACGAGCCAATTCTTAAGCCGCGAGCATGGCGATCGGCCCGAGGTGGTGCCTCTCGGCACCCGCAACCTCGCCTTTATTGGACAGTTCTGCGAGCTGCCGGAGGATGTTGTTTTCACGGTCGAGTATTCGATCCGCTCGGCGCAAACCGCAGTTTACCAGTTGCTCGACCTCCAGCGCGCGCCCCCGCCCGTCTACCACGGAGCCTTCGACCCGAGCGTCCTGTTCAAGGCGTTCGTCGCCCTGCACGACCTGTAATCGGCTCCAGGAAACCGGAACATGACAATGATATTTGACAGCACGCTCTATGCTCTGCCGGCGCTTTTCCTCATCGTTCTTGTCCTTCTCAAGACAACAGTAAAGATCTTGCGCGAATACGAGCGCGCCGTGGTGTTCACCCTCGGTCGGTTCCAGGCTGTCAGGGGCCCCGGCCTCGTCATCCTCGTTCCCCTGATTCAAGAAATGGTAAGGGTGGACCTCCGTACCAAAGTGATCGAAATTGCAACCCAGGACGTGATCTCGCATGACAATGTCTCGATGAAGGTCGATGCGGTGCTCTATTTCAGCGTCGTCGATCCCGAGCGTGCGATCATCCAGGTCCAGAATTACCTACCGGCAACCAATATGCTGGCGCAAACCACGTTGCGGGCAGTGCTTGGGCAACACGAACTCGATGAAATGCTGTCTGAGCGCAAGAAACTCAGCACGGATATCCAAAGTATCCTCGATACCCAGACCGAAGCCTGGGGAATCAAAGTCAGCAACGTCGAAATTCGGACGGTCGAATTGACCGAGAACATGGTCCGGGCAATCGCCAAACAGGCGGAGGCTGAACGCGACCGCCGCGCCAAGATCATCCATGCGGAAGCTGAATTTCAGGCCGCCCAGACACTGGTCGATGCCGCGTCGATACTGGGAAGCGTCCCGGCAGCGATGCAACTGCGATACCTTCAGACGCTCGCCGAAATCGGTGCGGAACAGAATTCGACTATCGTATTCCCGATGCCGATCGACATCGTCAAACCTTTCTTCGATCTCCTCGAAAGAGCCGCGAAGTCACCCGTTCGTCCTTTCCCGGCACCGGCTTCGCAGGAGCGCTGACAGCGCGCCTTATGGCACCCTTTCTGGCGGCTTACACACCCGACCCCATGGTGCTGGCAGGGCTGCTTCTGGTTGCCGGCTTCTTCACAGCTCACCTCGGCTTCGGCGATAGGCCGATCTGGCGCTTCCTGTGCCAGTTCGGCTTTTTCGTTGGCTTCACCACCCTGCTCTTGATAGCGGGCGTGAATCCTTCGGACCCTACCCCGGCGATGGCGCATTCGATCCGCTATGTCATGAGTGGCGTTTTCAAGATCGTCTGGTGGTTGGCCGCCGCATCCCTCCTTACAGCCTTCTTTCGCGCTGCCCTGGTCTTCAAACGGCAACCCCGTGAAACTCGCTTCCTTCAAGATGTGATCTCGGGTGCCATCTATATCGGCGCGGTACTGGCGATCATTGCCAATGTCTTCAATATGCCCGTCAGCGGTCTCCTTGCCGCCTCAGGCGTGATTGCGATCGTCCTCGGCTTGGCGCTACAAAGTACGCTTGGCGACGTCTTTTCCGGCGTCGTCCTGAACCTTGCGAAACCCTATCATCCGGGCGACTGGATAACGCTGGATGGCGGGCTCCAAGGCCGGGTGGTCGAGACTAACTGGCGCGCAACCCAGCTTTTGACCCTGGACAATGATCTCGCATTTGTTCCGAACAGCGTGATCGCCAAGGCGCGGCTGGTTAACGCCAGCACGAATATTCGCGCCCATGGCGTTACCATCGCGGTACGGCTTGATCCGAGCGTTGCCCCTGCCCGATGCCGCGCCATGCTCAACATGGCGCTGCTCAACAGCAATAGAATCCTTCGCATCCCGCCCTCCCAGGTGACGGTCTCATCGCTCGATGCCATGGCATTGGAATGCGAAGTGCGCTTCTTCGTTGCCTCGATCGAACTCGGAAACGACGCCAAGAGCGAGCTGTTCGAGATGATATTCCGGCACGCCGCTGCGACCGGCATTCGTCTGGCTGCCCCAAGCAGCAGTTCGATTCTCTTGCCGTTGAGAGCCGCCCGCCCGGATATCAGCGACGTTCCGCTGCTCCTGCTGGAACATCTGCCGATCTTTGCTCCGTTATCGGACTCGGAGCGGGTTGCTCTCGCGCAGGGCATGAAACAAAGGACCTATGCCGCTGGTGACATACTGGTCGCACAGGGTTCAATCGCACATGCCCTCTTCATATTGACCTCGGGAGTTCTCAGTGCCCATCAAGGCGTTGGCAGCAAGGCTACGGAGATATTGCGCTTGGCTCCCGGTGATTGTTTCGGACAAGCCAGCATTCTGACGGGGGCCGCCACGGGGTTTGAGGTCAGGGCGGTCACTGCCGCAACCGTCTACGAGATTGCAAAGACTGATATCGCCCCTATCCTCAAGGAACGTCCGGCTATTGCAGCGGAACTCGGACAAATTCTGGCGCGGCGCGAGGCGGCCGGCGAAGCGAGGATGGAACAAGACGCCGGACCGGACGTCCTGAGTGATCCGCTTGCGGCAAGACTGGCCGAGCGTGTCAGAAGCTTCTTCGGTCTCGTGTAGGATGTCCACGTCACTATAAAGGCGCTCGATATGCGGGACGGCGAACCAACGGTATCCAGAGGCCATATCCTTGCCCTTCGCCTTTACGATGTCTCATACGAGATCGACCTTAAATTGGCCGAGCAGCTCTGGTCGCGTCGCGCCGGTCGCGACAGCGCCCGTGGTCGCTTGGCGAGCACGCCACCGAAAGCCGTCTCTTTCGGCGTTCCACCTCTGACACTCGATCTCGGCAGTCGCAGCATCGAGATCGATGGCCTCATGGTCGCGGCGCAGGCATCCGTCCGCCTCTATGATTTCGGCATCGCCGCATTCGCCCTGCGCCTGCCCGTCGAGACAATGTCGTGGGAAATATTCAGTCGCCTCGCTAATGCAACCGACCGATGCGTTGGGATAGCGGCGGCGACGGATGTCTGGCAGGTCTTGCTCGCAACCCTCAAGGGCGAGATTGGCGAGGCCCTCCTTCGTCCGACGGATATGCCGATCCAGGAAGATTATCTGATCGCAACTGTCGACGCTTTCGATACTCCGATCGACGCAGTCGCGCTGCTACAGCGCATCGACCTTGTGCCCATACTGTCGGGGCGGGATCGGCCACTTTCTGAAGGTGCCCGCCATGACCTGCTGCATCATCGCTTTTCCTACTACCCTGATGACCTCGTCGTCATCACCTGGGATCGCGCCTTCATCTATGAGCCGCTCGGTGACACCGATGTCGCCGATGTCCTCCAGATGGCCAATGCGCAATTATTGGAGATGCGCATCTACGACGAATTGCTCGACGCGGAGCTGCCGCGGATGCGCGATATGCTCCACGCTGCCGTTCGTCGCCGCAATCTTCTTGCGGCTCGGCGCTACGCCTCCCTCGCCCGGCGTCTTCTGACCCTTGTTGCAGAGGTCAGCGAGTTGACCGAGCGTGTCGATAACGCGCTGCAGGTTACAGAGGATGTTTATCTGGCCCGGGTCTATGCCGCGGCGATGGAGTTGTTCCGTGTGCCCAATGTCACCGCTGCGGTCGATCGCAAACTCGCGATCATCCGCGAGACCTACACGGCGCTGCACAGCGAAGCCGCTGGAGTGAGGGCGGAAGTACTTGAGATCGCGGTACTGGTCCTGATCGCGCTTGAGGTCGTCCTTTCTCTGATCCATCCCTGACAATCGTGGCCCAGGAGCGGCAACACCGGAAGGCCATTGCGGCCTACTTACCTCGCTGTTCCCTTTAGGTATTTTCCGATCCTGTCGTGCCGTGACCGAAAGACTAGGGTCTGTCGACGACGCGGGGGACGACATGGCATTGGCATGCCCTCCGCGTGGTCAGAGATTTCCGTATCCGTCGAGGAGAGCCGCCTTGGATCAGGCCGTAAGAGAGATCGTCAAAAAATCCCAACCCAATGGTGATGTTTCGACGCATCCAGAGAGCCGCAAGCTCGGCATCGTGATGCTGAGCGGGATCGTCGTCGCATCAATGATCGGCGGTGGTGCCTTCAACCTGCCCCAGAATATGGCGAATTCGGCCGGGCTGGGCGCAATCGTGATCGCCTGGGTAATCACCTTTGTGGGGATGTATTTTCTGTCGAACTGCTTCCGCATACTGGCCGACAAGCGGCCCGACCTGAAGGCCGGCATCTATACCTATGCCCAGGCCGGCTTCGGACCGTTCGCCGGTTTTCAGATGGCTTGGGGCTATTGGCTGAGCGCGGCTTTCGGCAACGTCGCCTTTGCCGTCCTGATCATGCAGATATTCAGCTACTTTTTTCCCGTCTTCGGCAATGGCCAGAACTGGCCTTCGCTGATCGGCGCATCGTTCCTGGTCTGGGCGATGTGCCTGATCGTGCTCTCGGGCGTGAAACGGACGGCTGTCCTAAACGTGCTCGCCAGTTTCTTGAACATCGTCACGATCGGGGTGGTCCTGATCGTGATGGCGCTATATGCGACGGGGAGCAATTTCGCCTTCGACGTTTGGGGCAAGGAAACCAATCTCGGCAGCGTTTTCGGCCAGGTCAAGAGCACGATGCTGGTCACCCTATGGGTCTTTATCGGCATCGAAGCCGCCGTAGTGGTGTCCGATCGGGCGCAGAAGATGTCTCAGGTTGGGCCCGCTACCTTCATCGGCCTTGGGGTTTGCACCGCGCTCTATTCATTACTCTCGATTCTGCCACTCGGGATCATGCATCAAGACGTGATCGCCAAGCTCGCAAATCCCTCTGCAGCCTATGTCTTGTCAACAGTCGTCGGCCACTGGGGGGCTCTGTTCGTCAACATCTCCCTGCTGATCGCCGTCCTGAGTTGTTGGCTTGCCTGGACAATTCTGGTCGCCGAATTGCCATTCCAGGGAGCCAAGGGCGGTGTGTTCCCTGAATTTCTCAGAACTGAGAATCGCTTTCACGCGCCTGTCCCATCTCTACTGATTTCCAGTCTTGTGATGCAGGCGACGTTGTTCGTGATCCTTTATGCCCATAATGCCTGGCTCTGGCTCATCACGATCACGGGCGTGATGATCCTGCCCTCCTACCTCGCCAGCACCGTCTACCTGACTCTCTATGCCGCGAATTCGAACTATGTGGAAACGCATTCAGAAAGCCGGATCACTGCCGTCTCGACGGGCATTCTTGGCTCGATCTATTCGCTTTGGCTGCTCTATGCCGCCGGTCCCCAGTTTTTGTTGATGTCGACGGTCGTCTTTGCGCTCGGCGTTCCGGTGTTCTGGTGGGCACGGCATGAAAATGCACCAGATGTCGCTCCATTCACGGGTCGCGAGCAACTTGCCGTGGGCGTCCTTCTTATGGCCGCGATAGGCGCCATCGTGTTGTTCTACATGGGCCTCGTAAAGCTCTCCTGAATCAAGCCGCGATACTGCTCCACCCTAAACTCCTAGGAAAGCATCCCATGTCATACGACACCATGTTTGGCGTCCTCGTCTGCAGCCAGGTGCTGCGGGAGGTTTCGCTTGAGGCCGATCATCTGCGCGATATCCTGGCCGAACTGCGCGGTCTCGGCTACGCGGTCGCCGAAGCATCCTCGGTAAATGATGCCGAGATGGCGATCCGCAGCGATGCCGCACTTGGCTGTCTGCTGCTGGAATGGGGTGACGGCGACGGACAGATACAGATCGACACTCTCGTCGAACGGGTTCGGTCCCGCGGGTTGGAAATGCCGATTTTCATCCTGGTCAGACGCCACCGCCTTGAGGAAATTCCGCTTGGCGTGCTCTCTCTGGTCACCGGCTATATCTTCCTGTCCGAAGACCTTCCCGATTTTATCGCCAAGAATCTTGCAAGCCACATCCGAACCTATGCCGAAACGCTGAAAACGCCGTTCTTCGGCGCGATGGTCGATTACGCCGATGCCGGCAACCAGGTTTGGACCTGTCCCGGCCATAATGGCGGGATCTTCTACTGGAAGAGCCCGGTCGGACGGCTTTTCGTTGAACATCTGGGCGAAGCGGTGTTCCGCAACGACCTCGACAATTCTGTCGTCGAACTCGGCGATCTGCTTGTCCACGAAGGACCGGCGTTGCGGGCGCAGAAGGAAGCTGCCGCGATCTTCGGTGCCGAACGCACCTACTTCGTCCTCAACGGCACCTCGACCTCGAACAAGATCGCGCTGGGCGCGATTGTGGCGCAAGGCGATCTGGTTCTTTTCGACCGTAACAATCATAAATCGAACCATCACGGCGCGCTGGTCCTCGCTGGTGGCATTCCCATCTATCTAGAGACCGACCGCAACCTGCACGGTCTGATCGGGCCGATCGATTATGCAGCCCTCGACGAGGCCGGACTCCGCGCCCGCATCAAGGCTCACCCCCTGATCACCGATCCAACCGCCAGCGAGCGCGCCAAGCCGTTCCGTGTCGCGATCATTCAGCAATGCTCCTACGACGGCACCATTTATGACGCCCGCATGATCTTCGACAAGCTGAGCCCGCTTTGCGATTACATCCTCTTCGACGAGGCCTGGGCCGGCTTCATGAAATTCCACCCCTTGTTCAAGGGCCGCTATGCCATGGGACTCGATTGCCTCCTTGCCGAAGACGCAGGTATTATCGCCACCCAATCGACGCATAAACAATTGGCGGGCTTTTCCCAAGCCTCCCAGATTCACGTCAAGGATGCTCATACCAGGGGCCAGAAGCGCCATATCTCGCATACCCGCTTCAACGAGACCTTTATGCTGCATGCCTCGACTTCGCCATTTTATCCCCTCTTCGCATCGCTCGACGTGGGGGCGCAAATGATGAAGGGGCGTTCCGGTGAAGTGCTCTGGGACGACACGATTAGGCTGGGTATCGAGTTGCGCAAGAAAATCCGGGGTCTTCAGAACGAGTTCGCCGACCAGCCCGGAGATTCGGCGGCCAAATGGTTCTTTGATCCCTTCGTCCCGGATTTCGTGATGGTGGATGCGCCTGAAGGCGGGCACCGCCGCACCCGCTGGGAAGACGTGCCGACGGACCTCCTCGCATCCGACCCAACCTTCTGGAGCTTTCTTGGTGGCGAGACATGGCATGGCTTTACTCATCTTGCCGACGGCTACGCGATGACCGATCCCAATAAGCTAACCCTGCTGACCCCGGGCATATCCCGAGCAACCGGCGATTACGAAGATCATGGAATCCCAGCCTCGGTCCTTGCCGAATACCTTCGCGAGAACCGGATCGTGCCGGAGAAGAATGACCTCAACTCGATCCTCTTCCTTCTGACCCCGGGGCTGGAGTCAAGCAAGGCCGGGACCTTGCTCAGCGCACTGGTGAGCTTTAAGAAATTGCACGATACCAATGCGCCGCTGCGCGTCGTCATGCCAGACTTCTTCGCCCGACACGCCGCGCGCTACGCGGGCATTGGTCTGCGTGATCTCTGCCAGGAGCTACACGACTTCTATCGCCAGCACCGGGTTCTTGACCTGCAACGTGAACAGTTCCGCTCGGCTCATTTCCCGGAGATGGCGATGACGCCGCAGCAGGCGACCCAATGCTTCATCCGCGACGAGGTCGATTATCTGCCACTCGACGCGATCGATGGGCGCATCGCTGCAACCTTGGCTCTGGTCTATCCGCCAGGCATCGGCGTGATCATTCCGGGTGAACGCTATGATGCACGCGCGCGCCCGATGCTCGACTATCTGCTCATGTTCGAAAAAGCCGCCAACCAGTTTCCGGGCTTCGACAGTGAAATCCAGGGCGTTTATCGCGAGACCGGCATCGACGGTGAGATACGGTTCCACACCTACGTCGTTCAGGAAACCTAGACCGGGCCTCACCTACAGTCACGGAACCGAAAAATCCCTCGCTTCGGTGACCTGACCGTTGAAACGCTGTCCTCCAATCAAACGGAAACAGACGAGCGCTTTAACGATCAGCCAACGCCGCGAGGGATTTTATCCGAGATCGTTAGACCGCCGTGTTCTTCCGGCGGCGAGCGCCCAGAGCCGTCAGGCCGAGAAGCGCTGAGCCGAACATCGCAATCGAACCCGGCAGCGGTACCGCAGAGATGGTGCCACCGTATTTATTGCTGCCTTCGCCGCAATCGCTGCCGCCGACAACGCCCTGAAAGACGAGCGAGTATTCGCCAGCACCCAGGTTCGCGAAGATCAGGCTGTCATGTTTGCCCTTGGTCGCGCTCTCGAAGGATACGATCTGATCGTCCTTGCCCAGGACACCCTTGACCAGCGTGATCTTGCCATTCCACGAACCTTCGTGGTCCGAGCCGTGGCCTTCGGAGCGATCAGGCGTGAACGTCACGCTAGAGGCGGAATTCAGGTCGAAGGTGAAGCTATCGATATAATTGGCGCTCTTGCCGCTGTCGTCGTCTTCGCCATGGCCCTGGTGACCAGTCGAGCCGGTGACGTGATCATACTGTGTCAGGCTAAACTCCTTACCGCCAACACCCTCGTTATCGTCGCGGGCATCGCGCTGGTATTCGACGTCGGCATCGGTGGTAACCTTGCCCTTGTCGACGCTCGTCTTAAAGGAGATTTCCGACTTGTTGGCGTCCGGGTCGGGGCCATTCAGGTAACCGATCCCAATGCCATCGAATGCGGTCACCGGCGGCGGCGGCGGAGGAGGAGGGTTATGGTTGTCGTCGTCATGTGCCAAGGCGAGCGAGGAGCTGGCGATCAAGGCCCCAATGATGCTCAGCGCAGATGTGCTAAGACGGAATGCGGATCTCTGGTTTACTTTGCCCATGGTCTGTCTCCAAAAAAGATGCTTGAACGAACAAAAAAGGTACTGGGTGGCAAACTTAGAAAGTGAAGGCCGCAACGAACCGCGATCTCAACATCACGATCATTACCACCCACTTGCTTAACAGAAACTTACAAAATGCAACAAAATGACACAATGCATATTTTGATCGACCCACCGTTCGCCCGCCTGTCGACGGGGTTATCTCGCATGCCGGCCGGGAGCCTCTGGAAGGTTTGAGATTTTTCCTGCAAAATTCGAATATTAAATATAA
>CAIXXC010000422.1 GCA_903923205.1 uncultured Rhodospirillales bacterium
CATTGGCGGACTGTTGTGGCTGAAGCCTGAGGATTGGAGGCAATTAAGCCACTAATGTGGTCGAGCGGATTGCCGTCCCCGAACTCGAAAGCCGGTCCGATGCCCGAGGTTAGGTGTCACATCCCGGTAGGTGATATGGCTGTTTTCTGAACAACTCTGGCTTCAGGCTATGCCAGTCCCTCATGGCTTGCAAGGGTGTCTTGCTGCCCAAGGCTGATTGTGGAAGCTGCTGGTTGTAAAGCAGCACGTAACGATGCAGCGTGGTTTCCATGTCCTCGCCGGAATGGAAGCGATGGGATTGAAGCACGTCTTCGATCCGGCCGTTGAATCGCTCAACCATGCCGTTGGTTTGTGGATGCGCAGGCGGGGCCAGACGGTGTTCGATGCAAAGGTCCGCGCAAAGCAGGTCGAACTCGTGTTTGCCTGTCGCGGGGCGTTTGCGCAGACCGAAGAGACGGTCGGTAAATTCCTTTCCGTTATCGGTCAAAATCGTCCTGATCCGGATGGGGCAGGCCCGTTCTAGGTCGCGCAGAAACCGGCGGGCGTTGGCGGCGGTCTTTGATTTGAAGACCCGGATGAAGACCCAGCGGGTTGCCCGATCGATCGCCACGAACAGGTAGCGGCGGGACGTTTCTTCAGCCATTTGAGGAAGATACTTCACATCGATATGCAGATAACCGGGCTCGTAGGCTTTGAACGCCTTGTGCACAGGGCGGGGGGCTTTAGCCTGCAGGTCCCGCAGATTGCCCACCCCATGCCGCCGCAGGCAGCGGTCGAGGCCCGAACGCGACACCTCCGGGTTTAAGAACTCCCGAACTACGGCGAGCAGGTCATCAAGCGACACGAGCAGCGTTTTGCGCAGAACGACCGCCACCGCCTCTTGCGCCGGGGTCAAGGTCGTTTGCAGCCGGTGCGGTGTGTGGCTGCGGTCATGAACGCTGTCGCGGTGCTTCCATTTGTAGACGGTCTGCTCGGTTGTGCCGAACCGCTCCGCCAAAGCTGACGCGGGCTCCGCGCTGGCCTGGATCGCCGCCCGCACCTTCGGCGTCGTCGTTGCTTGGCTGTGAAGTTGGATCAACATGCCCGAACCCCGCTTCGAATGTCCCTCAGGATCGATCTTGCCATGAAAAAAGCAGAGCGACGAGGGTCTATGTGATCATCCGGGATGGAACACCTAATGCTTTTCTAGACGAAAGGATCTGCCTTCCGTCTTATTCAAGTTCAACACAATTGCGACGGCCACTCGCGAGACAATTTTCAATTTTCAACTGCTTTACCATCCACAGGCCAATACCAACGGCTCCTGCACACAGCACAACAGCGAAGATCAGAGCAATGAGATTAGGCTTCATCATGGCGGGCAACACGAACGAGTACATATTTCGAAATCACTAGACCCCCCAAAAATGCCTCGTCACCGCCAATCGCACCACCATTGATATTAAGCTTTGACGGAAAACGATAAAACTTTTTCAACATATGCCTTGCATTGTGCTTCGGATCACATGAATTTTTTGTCATGTAACAATCCGAGGTGCTTGCCATGCGACCTTGGCTCCGATATGGAAACTCACCGACATAGACCGGCGTGCGCGTGCGCAGGGCAAGGGCGACCGCATCGCTGGGACGGCAGTCAAGGGTGATTTCGTGATCGGGGCTGGTGAGGATGATGCGGGAATAGTAGGTGCCGTTGGAAAAGTCGTCGATGACGACGCGGGTAATGGTGGCGTGGAGGAGTTC
>CAIXXC010000423.1 GCA_903923205.1 uncultured Rhodospirillales bacterium
CGGAAGCCGCTGTTACCGCGATGATTGTTACTCTGGGCGGTGAGCCGATGCCACTTGCCCCGGCAAATCCCAGCGTGATCTGAACTTGTTCAAGGAGTTTCGATGAAGGACATCGCGAAACCCGGTAACCGGCTTGCCGGCAAGGTCGCATTGATATCCGGCGGCGCCGGCGGCTGCGGGGCAGAGGCATCAAAGCTGTTCGCTGCCGAGGGCGCCAAGGTGGTGGTTGTCGACCGACAGGACGAGGTTGGGCGCGCATTGGTCGCCGAGATCGCTGCGGCCGGCCATGAGGCCATTTTCTGTCGTGCCGATGTGGCGATACGCGGCGATGTCGAGGCTGCGGTGGCGCAGGCCGTTTCGGTTTACGGTGCGCCAACAGTGCTCTTCAATCATGCCGGTAGCATTGTCGTGAAACCCTTCCTGGAAACCAGCGACGACGAGTACGACTGGCTGATGGATGTCAATGTCCGCTCGATGTTCCTGATGACCCGCGCGGTGCTGCCGGGCATGCTGGCGGCCGGTGGCGGCGCGATTGTCAACACGTCGTCCATATCGGCCGTCGCGTCGACCCCGATGGAAGTCCTCTACTGTACGTCCAAGGGGGCCGTGCACGCGTTCTCGCGCTCGATCGCGGTCGAGTTTCGTGATCGCGGTATCCGCTGTAACGCCGTATGTCCCGGCTTTATCCGCACCGCCCACGGCATGCGCGAGGTCGAACTGCTGACAGGCTACGGCGTCAGCGCATCAGAAGCTGACCTGGCGATCCAACAGGGGCGCATGTGCGAACCCGTCGAGGTGGCGAGGGCCGCGTTGTTCCTTGCCAGTGACGAGGCCAGTTTCATCAACGGCACCCACCTCTATGTCGATAATTGCTTCACGGCGGTATAGGCCGCCCGACAAAGGCATAAAGAGCGTCGCGCAATACCGCGCGGCTTAGGTCGTTTCGCGGGAGGTCTCGGAGTGCGGCTCGGGTGGATGGGACGATCTCAGATGCCCCTGGATAAATCTTTTACTAGTCCGGCTTTTTTCAGGCCCTACTTAAGCCGCAAAGCCGACCTGATTGCGCCCACCCTGCTTGGCCGCATAGAGCATCTCGTCCGCTGCCTTTAGGAGTTGTTCGCTGCTGCGATCGCCGTTCTCTGTCGCGGCGACGCCGAGGCTCGCTGTCACTTGAATGGTATTTGGGCCATAGGTTACGGGCAACGCCGCGATGTCCTCGCGGATCCGCTCCGCGAGTTGGAGGGCTCCTGGAATATCCGTCTCAGGCAGCAAAATCGCAAATTCCTCGCCGCCGAAACGGGCGACGAGGTCGAGTGCGCGAATGGAGGCGCGGCAGATATCGGCAACCCGTCGCAAGACGGCATCGCCTGCGGGATGGCCATAGGTATCGTTGACTTTCTTAAAATGATCGATGTCCAGAAGCAGAAGGACGAGTGGTCTGCCATAACGCTGACTGCGATCAACCTCTTCTTGGATACGCTCGTCGAAATGGCGTCGATTGGCGACCTGAGTAAGACCATCGGTGATCGCGAGTTGTCTTAACTCCAGCTCTGCCCGCTTGAGACGGGTGATATCGGCATGGGCAATTAACGCATGGCGACCGCTGCCATGACGGAAGGCACGGATACGAATGGTAAACCACTGCTCGTTCCCCTCGGCGTCCAGATGCTTAACGTCGCAGTCGCGTTCATCACCTATGCCCTGCAAGACGGCTTCAACAGCAGTATTAAGAGCCAATTCGTGGCTCTTGCTGATGAGTCTATCAGCTCGCAATAACAGCTTCAGATAGTCACTATCCCCGCCCTCGTCAGCAGCGCCGCTGGATGGTTGCCAATCAACCCAGGCTCGATTGGCCTTAATGATCCGGTCTCTGGCATCGACGATCACAACGGGTTCCCGCAGAGTGTCTAGAATATCCCTCGAGAACGCCGCTGCGGCGGCCATTTCAAGATGGAGCTGGCGAATCAGAATGCTGCGCTTCACAACGGCCCGGACGCTTATACCCGCGACCAATACGACAGCAATCACCAGAACAGCGGCGCCCAAGGCGAGCCAAGAGATGACGGGCGGGGGTAAGTAAGTCGCCCTTGGCGCCTGGACAGTCAGCCACCAGAGCCGCCCGCCCAAGGTGATTTGATTCGTGACTGTAAAAAACGAGGGTCGCGCAGACCCGACGACGGCATCGGGGGCGACCGTTGCAATATTGATGGTGAGCGGTATACCGGGCGCTCGAGCGACAGCATGATCGAGCACGCGCCGAACATCGACAATGGCAAGAGCAAAACCGCGGACATTGCGCAGGCGCCACAATGCCGGTGGAAGACCCCTTACGGGCACATCGTTATAGACGGGTGCCGCCAGAATAATGGCATAGCCCTTATCTATTTCACGCGTCTGCGTGAGGATTTCAGACGCACGCAACTCCCCCGTCGCGGTAGCAGCGTCGAGAACCCTACCGACAGCAACATTATTGCCAAGGTCAAGCCCGACAACCCTGCTCTCAAGAGTCAAGGGTTCGACCAGCGTGACCGGAAAATATGTCGGGCGCGGCTTGGCAGACACCAATAGGCCTTGCCCATTTGGCTCGCGAATTTGGTATCCGGGAAGAACTTGACGCGCCACATCGATAAACGCGCGACGTTGTCGATGATCAACCTTTGGAACCCATTCAAGGGCGGCGATCCAGGGGTATTGCACCGTTATCCCACCGAGAAATCCCGAAAAGCCAATGGGATCGATACCGACGGCGATCACATTGAAGCGTCCCGCGGTCTCGGCGGCCGAGGCTGCAGCCGTCAGATCGGCCTGAACCGCACTGGCCTCAACATGTGCATCCAGACGAAAACCAGCCTCCGCCTGCTCAAGGACCTTGATCCGAATTTCGGCAACGCCGAAGGCTAAAGCTCCCAGCACCATCAAACAGATCGCGACGATCAGCGTCGTTGCGTGGCGGAGTTCCCGGCGCGCACCATTGGCAGGGATGGAGCCATCTGAATGCTTCAAGGTTTGGCCTCAGTCGCCGGTAGTTTGGTTCCAGGGTTTGGGGATACTTGGGAGGGTCTCGGTGCCTGAAACAAGAACAGGTCGCGCAATGGACCGGGCGCCAGAATACTGAGAGGGTTAGTCGTGATCTTCGGTTCGCTCACCGCCCCCCCGACCTTGAAATTGGCGCCGAACAAACCTTGCCCCGTGCCACCCGCCAGGAGCTTTCCAACCACTGGCAGGTCCCCAAGAATACCGTTGAGGAAATAGGCTGGCACGAGAGTCCCATTCAGGATGATCTGCTTGGAATTGAAATCATACTGTCCTTCGGCAACAAGGCCAATCGCATCGCCGAAAGCGCGCCCATGATCGATCAGCATCGTCCCGTCGGTCAGAGCAAGATCAGCCGAAAGCTCGGCGAACGGTACCCCGTCGCCGCCGAGCAGGCTGGCCATTGAGGTCAGGCTCGATAATGACAGTATCTTCGCGAGCGTTGGCGCTTGGATCAATCGATAGTTCCTAGCCTCCAACCGGCCGACGAAGTGACGCACGCCATCAATCCGGCTGCAACTACCTGTAATCCTTGCAGTGCCACCGGCGACATGGGTCGAAAGATTGATGACCCTTGCGGCAGCCCCCATATCGTCGGTGACAGCCTGCAATTTACAACCGGCATCAACGCGATCGAGATGGAAGGTCAGATTGCCGCTCTCACCGATCTGCGCCTTAAGATCGCCTTGCTGAAGTGCTGTCTGAAAGAAATTGCCTCGAAAATTCGCGGACTTCATGATCCGGCCCGGCCCCAGGATGAGTGTGCCGGCCGTGATCGACACGGCGACGGGAGGAGCCTTGTCGCGCTCGCTTGGCGTAGAGGGTTGATCGAATCGATCAATATAGCCGGTCGCGTCGATGGCGCGCCCGGAAAGGGTGACATGCCAACCAAGATTGTCACGAAATATCAGTCCCACGGCATCGGAGGCACCGACCGCGAAGTGATCTGAATGCGCGCGGCTGACCGCACCATTATTGTCGAAATCCAACTCGCCCTGAAAATCCATCGCAGGCCCATGGGCCTCCATGTTGCGGATACGACGCCAGCGTCCGTCCTGGATTGCCGCCGCCATTGTCAGGGTCGCAGGCAATCCGGAGGCTTTTCGCCAATTCGCCTCAGCCAAATTGACAACGGCTTTGGCCAGATCGAGCCTTATATTGGCGAGCGTATTCTTTGCGCGATCCACTGTCGCGTCGACGACCACATCGACAGGACCATGGACCGACCCCGGCAATGGATCGATCGCCAGATGGGCACGTCCAGAATCGTCGACGCTTGCCTCGACATGAAGTTGCGATCGCACACGCGCGGTCGAAGCAAAGAAATCCGTCCAGGTTAGCTGTGCAGGAACAGTCGCGATCGCGGCGGCTCCCGTAATCTCGACATGCTGGCGATCGAAGGAGACGGAGACATCGGCATTGGTGAGATCGCGTCCGAGTGCCCCCTTGACCAAGCCCGCACCAGTCAGGTGGAACTTGCCGTGATAGTCGATCGAGTCAGCCGGTGTGTCACCCGACTTCAAAATCGGAAACCGGACATCAATCGGCCCCTCCAATGTCCCACTGATATCGGCTGGAACGATTCCGATCTTGTCGGCCAGGTGCAAGCGTGGGGCGGTCAGGAATGTTACCCCATCTCGAGCGGGCCCCATCAAATCGAGCTTGAGTGTCATGATCGACGGCGCATCGGGTTCATTGAGTCCGTCAATCTCGGCGGTGCCATGACGGAGTTTGATCGTTTCAAGCTGGGCTTGTGTCGCATCGAAGGCGATACGCTCCAGGTCGAGCTTTGCCGTAGCGTCAAGCCCGATCGCCGGCGCCAGGCCGTGAACATAGTCAAGGGTAACGGCCTTAAACCGCATGGCGCCGTCTAGCTTCTTCTTAACAAATTGTCGGGCCAGTTCTGGATGGATCTCCCACAAGGCCTTCAAGCTCAACTCGGCCAACTCGCCAGTTTTAACGTGATCGAGGACCCAAGCTCGCGTCTTTGGCATTAAGATGCCAGGCCAATTACCCTCCATTCCTGAGCGCAGCATATGGTGGATCGCGACTTCGAGTCCCAACTCCATCGGCGCTGCTGGCGTCGCCCTGCCAACCTGGGTCAGTGTCACTGAGCCATCAACCGTGGCGACCCCAAGATCCAGCCCGGCATGCTCGATTTTCAGAATTCCAGCCGACAGATCATACTTGCCAGCAACCTTGCCACGCCTGAAGGCGAAATGACCCATTTCAAGGCGTGCATCAAGAAACTGACCCGACTGAAGATCCGCATCGAAGGCGACCGGGCCAATCACGCCATGAGCAAGATCAATATCACCAGAAATCACAGTCGCGACAGGAAAGTCCAAGGCCTTGCCATCCCCTGAACCGGAAGGCAGAAGCCAAGTCCAATGCGCGGGAACAATTGGGTCCAGTGCCACACGATATTGGCTTTGCAGTGTCCCGACATCGAAATGGACCGCACCGGAGACATGCGCCTTGTCGCCCGCGCAAACGATATCAGCCCGGTAATTGGTCAGATACTCGGGCGCTGAACGCTTGATATCGATATTGAGGTTGGCAACTTGCCACGGCTTCGCCGTTTGCTGGTCGTCAATCCAGACGGTGCCGTCGCGTAACCGCACGGCACGCAACTCACGATTGGTCCCCGAAAGTTCGCGATCTCGCCGAACCAGAACATCCAGGTCATCAACAACCTCTTGCAATGGTGGCAAAGGCGCGGCAACGGGCGCTGGGCCTGGTCGAATATAGAAATTGCCCTCTGGACCGCGCTGCAGCCGGATACCGGGGGCATCAATCGTGACGACAGTTGGCCTTATCTGCCCGAACAGCAAAGAGCGGAGGCTCAGCGAGAACTCGACCGACGGTACGGTGGCGAGAACGTCTCCCGTCTTGTCGATCAAGCTGACACCGGCAATATAGATCTCGAGCTCCGAATCGCCGGCCGACCAGCGCAGTGAGGTGTCATCGACGACGACTTGCAGCGGGGCCACCTGATGGTCGAGCCAGGCGATAAACTGCGGGGTCAGGAATTTAACATCGATCGGTCCCTGTTCGAGCCGGTAGGCCGCGGCAGCAAGCAAGATGACACCGCCGGCCAGCACAAACGCGATGGCTTCGAGCGCCCAGATCAGGCCACGATGGTGTGCCTTGAGCGACGCCGCCATATGGGTGCTCCAGGAACCCGAGAACCAACGGCGCATGCTTACCGCACCAGCAACGCAGCGAGCGCTGACCCGCGGAAACGGGTTGCGCTGGCTTTCGCGATGCTCAGGGTTGATAAGGGTTCCGAGCAAGCCTTACGTACGCCGCACTCCCTTGGTTGGGCGTGACCGCGGGGCATCGTTCGGCGAAGGACCAAGGGATCAAGGCGGGATACCATCCCGCAGGAGATATCAGGAATAGCTATCTGATGCACAATGCTCTTGCTTTCGTCTCGTCACTCGAACTCGCGGCATTGCCGGGCGCCGGCAGTTTCGACACTCTCGCGAGGGGCATCGATGAATGGCGCTTGCTGGCTGATCGGGCGACCGACCCGATATTTCGCGACGCCATAATCCGGGCATTGGAAGTCCCACAGTCGAAACGATGGCTTGAGGCAATCTTCGGCAACTCGCCCTTCCTCACTCGTCTGGCGTTGCGTGATCCCGAGGTGGTCTTACAAGTGCTCGGGCGCGGGCCCGATGACACATTCGCTGAACTCCTGAGCGGTCTCAACCGCGAATATCAGGTACACAGCCCAAATACGCACCAGGAAACAAAATCCGCCCTCATGGCGCGGTTGCGGATCGCGCGCAGACACGCGGCCCTGATCATCGCGATGGCAGACCTCGCAGGATTGTGGCCGCTGGAGAAAGTCACCGGGGCCTTATCACGGGTCGCAGAGAAAGCGTTGAGTGCGGGCCTGTCCCATCTCCTGAAGACATGTGCCGCCGCCGGTCAGCTACGCCCGGCTCACCCGGAAGACCCGGAGCGCGACTGTGGAATCATTATTCTGGGCATGGGCAAGCTAGGCGCCTCAGAGCTCAACTATTCAAGCGATATCGACCTGATCGTCTTCTATGACCGCGAACAGATTCAGGCAACAGATCCCGATGCGATCGGGACCCTGATGGCGCGGATGACCCGTGAACTGACGGGAATCATCGAGGAACGCACTGCGGAAGGCTATGTTTTCAGGACGGATCTGCGACTGCGCCCCGATCCGGGTTCGACTCCGTTGGCCGTATCACTTGAAGCGGCGGAGGTCTATTACGCCAGTCAGGGACAAAACTGGGAGCGCGCAGCGATGATAAAGGCGCGACCGGTCGCGGGCGATATTGCCGCCGGCGAGCGCTTCTTGAAGATGATTGGCCCCTTCATCTGGCGCAAACACCTGGATTTTGCCGCCATTCAGGACATTCTATCCATCAAGCGCCAGATCGACGCGCGCCATGGCGGTTCAATTGAGACGATCGCGGGGCATAACGTCAAACTTGGCCATGGGGGTATTCGCGAAATCGAATTCTTTGCCCAGACCCAGCAGCTTATATGGGGCGGGCGGCTCCCGGCTCTGCGCGGCAACGGTACGGTAGATACGCTCGACGCGCTTGTTGTCGCCGGACGGATCGATGCGTCGGTCGCCGCAGAGTTGATCGATTGCTATAACTTCCTGCGGCAGGTTGAGCATCGATTACAAATGGTCGAAGATCGACAGACCCATTCTTTGCCAACGCAATTGCAGGCGCTGGAGCACTTCGCCGCCTTCATGGGTTTCTGTTCGCTCGCGACATTCGAAAACAGACTGAGGACAGTGCTGACGACCGTTCAACGCCATTTCCTGTTTCTTTCGCCAACGGCACCCCAGCTTTCGGCCGGGGGTAATCTTGTCTTCACCGGCAAGGAAGACGATCCGGAAACATTAGAAACCCTCAAAACTCTTGGATTTTCGGAACCGACCAAAGCCGCCGGAATCGTGCGTGGCTGGCATCATGGCAGAATTCGTGCGACCCGCAGCCAAAGGGCGCGCGAATTGCTGACAGAGTTGGTACCCAATATCCTCAAACTCTTGGGCAAGACGGCCCACCCCGATTATGCTCTCTCGCGTTTCGACGAGTTCCTGAGCGTACTGCCAACGGGAATCCAGCTGTTCTCGCTCTTCCGTGCCCGTCGGGACTTGCTCGAGCTGGTCGCAGAAATCATGGGCGATGCCCCCGGGCTTGCCGTTCGTCTGAGCCGTAAGCCGCTTCTCCTGGATGCCGTGCTCACGCGCGATTTCTTTCGGCCTCTGCCTGCTGACCCTGTTGTTGTCGGCGCCATACTGAAGGCCGAATTGGAGCGAATTCTGGAAGAGGCCCAGGACTTCCAGGACGTGCTTGATTTGACAAGACGCTGGACCGGCGATCAGAAATTTCAGATCGGCGTGCAACATCTTCAAGGACGCATCGACGCGACGCTGGCTGGAATCCATTTTACGGCCGTTGCCGAAACGGTGATGACCCTGCTGCTGCCGCGCGTCACCGCGGAGCTTGTCAGGAGCCACGGAAGCATCCCCGGTGGCAGCTTCGTTGTCATGGCATTGGGTAAAATGGGCAGCCGCGAAATGACGGCGGCCTCTGACCTCGATCTCATCTTCATTTACGATGTCGCCGAACCACTCGACACCTCGGATGGACCGAAGCCGCTACCCAGCAGCAGCTACTACGCCCGGCTCGGCCAGCGCCTCATCAACGCTCTTACGGCGACGACAGGCGAAGGTGGGCTCTACGAGGTCGATATGCGTTTGCGGCCTTCCGGCGCTGCGGGTCCGATCGCATCGAGCCTTGAAGCATTTTCCCGCTATCACGCCGAGCATGCCTGGACCTGGGAATACATGGCGCTCACGCGCGGTCGGGTGATCAGCGGTGACCACTCACTCCGCACTCGCGTCGAGGCATTGGTCGCACAAATTCTGACACAAGCTCGCGATCCTGATCGACTACTGGTTGATGTTGCGGACATGCGCCATCGCATCATCCAGCAGCACCAACATCCCGCGCCGTGGGACTGGAAACACCGTCGGGGCGGCTTGATCGATATCGAGTTCATTGCGCAATACATGCTGCTGCGTCACGCGCCAAGCAGCCCCGATCTTCTAGCCGTCGGAACGGCAGATATCATCGAAGGGCTTGCCTCGGCGGGAGTGCTGGATCAGAGGACATCGGAGCAATTGATCGCGGCGCTGGCCTTGTGGCGTCAGATTCACGGCGTCCTCCGGATTGCTCTGGATTCCGCGCCCGACAAGTCCGAGCCGGTCGAACGATTGATGGCGCGAGCAACCGGCATTACAGATCCAGGGGTCCGCGCCGAGCGTATTACTGAGTCCGCAGAACAGGTTCTCAGCGCTTATGAGCGCCTTGTCGAACAGCCCGCCATTGACGCCTCGGCGCGTGTCGCCAAGGCCCCAGACCTCACGGCCCAACCATAAGGATCCTTAATGCCATGACCCTTGCTATTGGCGAACCCGCCCCAGACTTCACCCTGCCAGCGACCGGCGGTGCGCCGGTCACCCTGTCGCACTTTCGTGGCAAGAAGGTGATCGTGTATTTCTACCCAAAGGACGATACACCCGGCTGCACCAAGGAAGCCTGCGGTTTTCGCGACGCGATCCCCGCTTTCAGTGGCGCAGACGCCGTCATCATCGGCATTTCAAAGGACAGCGTGGCGTCGCACGAGAAGTTTCGCGGCAAATACGATTTACCCTTCCTGCTCGCGTCGGACGATGACGGCAAGGTTACCGAAAGCTTCGGGAGCTGGGTCGAAAAGATGAATTACGGCAAGCGCTACATGGGGATCGATCGCTCGACCTTCGTCATCGATCGTCACGGAATCGTTCAGTCGATCTGGCACAAGGTCAAGGTCGATGGCCATGTCGAGAAGGTATTAGAGGCAGTGAGGGCGCTGCCCTGACCGCATCGACCATCAATGGTGGCTTGTTCGCGGGCGCGGTCTCCGTGCTTGAGAGCACCGCGCCGGCGGACAAGCTCAAGCGGACTGAAGAAATTGTCCGCCTATGGCACGCCGGAGAGATGGCACGGGGCAAGGCGGTCAGGCCCCCGGCGCGCCCCGCCCGCCCGGCCCGTCCGATCCTCTTGCCACCCCGAGAGATGCCGCGCCGACGCGCGACGGGTGGCCAAAAGACCTTAGCCCTGCTCCACTCGGTCGCCCATATCGAGCTGAATGCGATCGATCTTGCCTGGGATTTGATTGCCCGCTTCGGCACTTCCCTCCCCGATGCTGCACTCGACGAATGGATCGTGGTCGCAGCGGAGGAAGCATTGCACTTCGATCTTCTCTCGGTGCGGATGGCCGAACTCGGCGGTGCCTATGGAGATCTGCCGGCCCATGACGGGTTATGGCAGGCGGCAATCGCGACGTCAGGCAATCTGCTGGCTCGATTGGCTGTCGTACCGTTGGTCCTCGAGGCGCGCGGGCTCGACGTCACGCCAGGGATGATCGAGACCTTCGATCGCCATGGCGACTGCGCAACGGTCGCCGTTCTGGAACGCATCTATCGTGACGAGATTGGGCATGTCGCGACCGGCATGCGCTGGTTTCAGTGGGCTTGCGAACAGGCAAATCAACCGGCTGAGCCGACCTGGTGCTCACTTGTGGAACGCTATTTCTCAGGTGGTCTGAAACCGCCCTTCAATTTCCAGGCCCGCGACGCTGCAGCGTTTCCCAGATCGTTTTACACATCGCTCGCCGGCCAAGCCGACCTCTCGCGCGGCAAGGAACTATAATTATCGGCGCGACCGCTCGCACCCTTCCATCAATACGTGCGTCGCAGCACGACGGCCGTCACCTTATAATTTGAAAACAACCACTTGAGCTTCTTCATCGAATGCTTCCATTTCGAGAAGTTCAGGAATGGAAACGGAAAGCGGAATACATGGCGAAGGATGATCCAAGGTCGCGCACGAACATGGTCTCGATATGACTTCTTCACGTCGACAATGTCGCCGGCAAGACACTCGGTTCCCGGAAATAGCTCAAGAAGTTGGGCCGGCGTGGGCCGATAGAGATTATCGATCGGGTCGCCATGACGCGGATATTCGTAAGGAACCGTTATCAAGAGGAGTCCGGATGACTCGACGAGGGCCAGGCATCGCCGGGCCAATTCAGCCGGATCAGTGACGTGCTCCAACATATTGCAGCACATCACCAATCTGAAACTCCGCCCACGGAGTGTCGCGAAAAAATCATCGTCGAGGATATCCCCAACAAGATCGATACCTTGTCCTTGGCGAAAGTCGAGATTGAACACCTCAATGCCACGACCGACGAGCGGCGCAAACAGATCATTGATGACCCAGGGCTGGTGTTTGACATTATACTCCAGCGAGCTACTGCCAATGTTGAGTATTGGCGTAACTTGTTCGACCTCGAATGAATTTATTTTTTCCGATATCCATCGGCTTTCAATTTCAAACATTTTATCATTCCTAATAATTCAGACGAAATATTTCAATCTATCCTAAAATTTATTATGTTTCATTATTCGAAAATTCTTCGATACAGCGCTTCACACGCGATTTCTAATTCGAATGTGCCGCCACCCCACCCCACCGATTCTGTCCGGGATGCGCTCTGTCGCGCGAACGACTCAGACTATCCTGAAACCCGTCTGCGGCATGAGTCTCCGACCCAGGACCGGATTTACTAGCATTAAATCAACGCGCATCGCATATGGACATGCGCATTTGTCGGAATATCTCGAAACGAGGCATTATGCATTTATCTCGGTACCTTCCCGTTAGTATTCCTTCGATTACCCAATTCATTGATTTTTTCTGGGTAATGGCATCGGCAGGATTATTGACGGGCGTGGGTAGACTCGTCGTCCCAAGACTGCCGACAGAAGTCCAACTCGTAACAGGTTGGGGTGCCTTGTCTCTGATCTTGACAATTTGGGGCTGCACAACGAGCCTTTCCTTGGCTTGGCCGGTCGCAACCCTGGCGTTGTTTGGCGCGACAGGATTGCTGTTCGGTGGCTACCGCTGTCTCAGCCATGGATTGTGGCGCGTTGCCGTGTTGAGTTGCGGAATTTGGCTTGTCATGATCCAGGTAGGGCCAAGCCAGATGGATACCTGGCTGAACTTGCTACCGAATTCAGCGTATCTGTTCGACCACGGCGTTTTCCCGCGCGCCGACCGCGCCGAGAGCTATTCGTTTCTCCCGGTTGCTCCCTACAACACGCAATTCGTGGCCTATATGGCGTCGCTTCTCGATGGACGGCTGATCGCGAACGCTCTTGGACTCTTTAACATCCTGCTGCAATGCGCGGCCGCCGCGCTGATTGCGCGCACGCTTTGCGCCCGAAGCGGGGAAATCGGCTGGCTGGAGGCTGCCCTCGGCTTGCTCCTCGCCATCCCGCTCAACCCTGGTTTCCTCCCTCACGCATTCTTCGCCTCTTACGGCGAGGCGCCGCTTGCGGTCACGGCCATGATGGCCATCTGGCTTGGCGCGAGATTGCTCGGCGAGCCGCCGGCATCGATAGCGGACCGACAGCAATTTTTGTTATCACTAGGCCTGGTTCTGGCCGCAATGGTGAATATCAAGCAATCGGCCCTGGAACTGGTCCTCAGTGTCGAAATAGCTGGCCTTCTCGTTATTCTTGGCGGGCGCGCGAGACGCATTCCGGCGCTGCTCGACTGCTGGCATATTGTGCCCACGGCAATAATCTATGGGATATGGCGCTGGTACGCGACCACAAGCTTTCCATTAGGAGAACTAAAGCTTCTGCCCATCGATCAGTGGAATATCGCGCTGATACCGCAAATATTTTCGGGAATTGCCTACGTAATTTCACAAAAGGGCACATATTTTATTTTTATATTACTTCTATTTATAATGACAACAGCCTTTGTCCGAAAAAAAGAGCCGAATATAACGACGATTGCATTGCTCATGGGGTGCGCGGCAATCGTACTTCACGATATATTCATCACAATTACCTACGTGACACATTTCGATCCAAAATGGGCCGTAGATGCGCATTCCTATTTTCGCTACATGACCCAACTCTCTTTGATCGTTGTCCTTGGATACGCACTCCTCTTGGAA
>CAIXXC010000424.1 GCA_903923205.1 uncultured Rhodospirillales bacterium
GCACCCAATATACAGAACAAAAAACCATCACGAAAACGTACCGCGCCCGAGCGCGATCGGCTGGAACGGATCACGCCGGCGACCGCGCTCAGCGTGGCAACGGACGGGTATTGCAGCTTGGTCGAGGCGATGGGCGGCGCGACATGGCCCAACCTTGTCGAGGCGTCTTGGCGCAGTTGCGGTCGGCTTGGGATCGCCCAGAGCACCTGGGGCCAAGCTTGCCAGCAGTTCGGGCGGGAGCGGGCTGCGCTCAGCGTGTTGCTCATCGACCGGAACTTCGAATTGCCGGCCGGCCATCGCTATCGCGTGCTCTCGCCCGGCCGATGTTTGGCAGGGATGACACGGCGGGCGAAGGCAGCGAGCATCAATCTTGCCGGGCTGTTTCGGGCCACCGAGCGGGAGGCTCAGCGGGCGACGCGGTGTGTCGAAATCCCTCTGGAAACTTCGCCGCCGCCAGAGTTGCGGCCCAGACCAATGACAGATCTCACGGCAAGGCTGATGGCGTCGTTTGAAAAGCGCGTGCTTGCCGAAGAGCGCTAGGGGCACACGGACGGGTAGGCCGGTCTCTGGCTTCACCCATCCACAATCGCACATTCCCACTCGTCTCCATGTGAACATGTGAAGGATCAAACATGACCACGATCGCCATTGTGAGCCAGAAAGGCGGCTCTGGAAAAACCACGTTGTCGGTGAACCTCGCGGCCGCTGCCGAAGCATCGGGCGCAGTTGCACTCATCATCGATACTGATCCGCAAGCTACGGCAACCCAATGGGGCGCATGGCGCTCCGACAAGGCGCCCGAGGTGATCGACAGTGCCCCGCCGCGCATTCAGGCGAAGGTTGATGCCGCAAAAGGGCAAGGTGCCACCTTCATTGTCATCGACACGCCCCCCCACGCTGACAGCGCGGCCAGCAGGGCAGTCGAAGTCGCCGACCTTGTTTTGATCCCATGCCGCCCAAGTGCCTTCGATCTGGCCGCGATCAAAACGACAATCAGTCTGGTTCGGCTTTACGATAAACCAGCCTTTGTTGTGTTCACCGCCGGGCCGCCGCATGCACCGAGGATGTACGAGGAAGCGGTCCAATTGGTCCAAGGCTTCGGCATCGCTCCTTGTCCGCACATGTTGCCCGACCGCGCTGTCTATCGCCATGCCAGTGCGGCTGGAGCCTCAGTTCTCGAGTTCGAACCTGACGGGAAGGCAGTGGCTGAAATAAATTCCATCCATATGTGGGCTATCGCACTTGTGAACATGTCCACCGTCGCGATTGAGGGGTTGTGAAGCCATGAGCCGCTTTGCCAATCTGGCCGACAAGCCCAAGGCTAGCCCAAGGTCGGACGCTCAGCCTTCTACGAGCAGTATTGAAACGGGGGACAACCCATCAACATCGATTAGCGCCTCGCTCAGATCGCACAGCCGGGCCGGGCGCAAGGCCATCGCGGCTTACTTCTCGCCCGAGATGTCGCTGGCCATGCACGTCTGCGCCCGCAAGCATGGCCTCAACCTTCAGGAATTGATGGCCGAAGCCTTCAATGATGTGCTGCGAAAATACGGGCAGAGCCCGGTGGGAGAGTGACCATGGGATTGAACAGTCCAAAGCGGCAGCTTTGCGGACGCGAAAACGGTATGGCCGTCACTCTCAACTAGAACGCGGCAGCGTCGGGATACAACCCGAGCCGGTCGTTCCGATGCGCTGACGTAAATGTCGGCTTAGGCCGAAACTGGCTATTCGTGAATGTAGCTTCCGGCCTTCATCGGGCGCAGCCGATACCGAAGCGACAAAGGGCATCGACCAAGCTTGCCTCATCGGTCTCAGGTGCCGTAAGTATCTGAGAAATGGTTCCATCGGCAAAGGCTTCGCGGAAGTTGAAGCCGAACTGCAGACTGGTCGGAAACTGTATCTCGCGACCATCGGCGAGGACAAGCCGGCCCATCCCGAGAGCGGACAGACTGACGCGCAATTCACGCTCCTCGTGATAGCTCCGGTCCTTGAGGTAGGCGTATTGGATGGGGTTGGCGGCGCGGTCGAGATTACCGCGGTGCGTCGCCCTATCGACGTAAGCGACTTCGCCGTAGTTGATCGAAAAAATCTGGCGGCATCGAATATCGCCGCACATCAAGGCGGCCTCGCCCGACAGGGCACCATTCAGGCGCTGGCGAAGTTTTTCAAGGTCGAACTCCAGGCCGACCTGACCCATCGCGCTGCCGAGACCGTAGTGCCCCCACATGTGCGGCGAATTTTCGAGCGAGAAACAGCAGGCGTAGGTCCGAGCCCGGGACCGGGCATAGTAATCCGACAGCGTGAAGCCCGGCGCTTTCTCGAAGCTCGCCGCCTGGTTGGTGGGCTGGTCCAGCGGCATCTCGGCGCCATCATGGGCGTCCGCCAACGGAAAGTCGGCATAAGCGTCGACGCGGTTGAAGTGGAGATATCCGCCCTCGATCGACGAAACGAGATGCTCCGCCTTCATGATCTTGAAGAGCCGCTGGCCCGGCGCTGGCTGGGTGAGCAGAAGAGCATGGGGCTCGATAAAACCAAGCGACGCCAAGGTCGGGCCGGAATCTGGTGGGAGTAAAGCGGTCATTGTAACCCCACGATGGACCGGCGAAGCGCCGCCCTCTGCGCCTTTGTCACAAGAAGCTCATCGCGCAAGTCACCGATTATCCCCCTGGTTATCGGCAAGCGAAAGCTGACTGGGGCGTCGATGGTCGCTGGCGTCTCCCCGGTCATCACCAAGCCAGAGGCGCTAATTTCGGAAGGCGCCGCCGGATACTCCAACCGCTCGCGGAAGAGCGCGCCGGCCGCGAGACAGTCCGCTGCTTGCAGCGCGACCCGATCCGCCTTGCTGACGAAGCTCAAGGCTCCGAACCAATCCGGAAGGTCAGCCCGCTTGAAACCTGCATGGATGGACTGAAGTCCGCCTTCTTTTGGCCCGCGTTCATAGACGAAGCGGACCTCGTCGAGATTGCCAGGAGGGTGCTCTTCCAAAAACGCCGTGAAGAACGACAAGCATGCGCGGTAGAGAACGCCCAACGGGCTGTGCTTCTCACCGCTGACCGACAGAGTCGGCTTGTAGATCTGATCATAGTCATCCTTGCGCATCCCGCCGACCAAGGACACGGGCACATGGCGTAGGATGATCGCCTCAACGTCGCGCATGAGTTGCGCCACCCGAGCCTCGTTGTAACCAAGCTGGTGACGGAGCTCCCTGCAGTGGATCGCGGTAAGGCCACGACGCTCCAACATCGCCCGCCACTCCGCTTCGAGCTGCTCCCAACGCAGATCAACTGCCAAAAGGGCCGCCATCGTGAGGATAGAGGATTCGCCGTCGGTTCCGCTTTCATCGATCATCACGGTCCATTTCATAAACCGCAATTACACGAACTATGGCCAGGATGGCGCGTAGAAAAGTTTTTTTCGTCGGCACTTCCACTCATCTGTTAGCCCGCAGGCAGACTGCTCAAATCTCAGAGTCCGTCTAACTCGCTACGCAGCAAGGTGAGGTCGATATCCGACTTGCCTGCGCCGATCGCGTCCAGTCTTTCGAGAGCACCAGCTCCGAGCAAAAACTTTTTATAGGCTCTACGTCGGCGCCAACCTCTGAACCAGAACTTGGGAGCCTGCAAACGACCGGCAGCCTCTTGCTTAACTCGTTCCCATTCGGCCTTGAGGACCCACTGCGCATGGCGCACCATTATTTCGTCCGCGAGAATAACCGCCGCCGAACTATGGAGACGAGCTGCTGCGTCCAGCTTTTTTGCCGCCATCAGGAGGTTAAGCGCTTCATGCTCGGTTGGGTTCAGTCGAAGCGTGAGATCCGACATAAGCCTGTGCAGCTCCTGTGTGTCCGTTGCCCATTCAACGCTTTTCAAATATTCAACTGCCTGTGCCTGTCGCAAGGTAACAACCCGATCAGCCGCAGCCGAGAACTTCGAGATCGTGACTCGCAGGGTTTCGATCCACTTGGACCGTTCGACCGTGACCGCATTGATGTAGACCGATCGGCGAGACACAATCGTCGATACGACCGCACTGATAACGACGCCGACAATCGCCGCTCCGCCGGTAAACCAAGCGGCCACCACGCCCACGCGTGTTGGATCTTGCAGTGTTCCAACCCACCATGCCCACATCAATCCCGTACTCCCGTATTACACGTTCCAACTTTCGCTTCGCACATCAACGGACGAAAGCGCCAATTGGCAGGTTATGGCAAAAGTAGCCGCCCAAAGACATCGCCTAGACGGACGCGAGCGTCGATCAGAGAACAACCCTTGGACGTGAATGAACGGCAGGAATTGAGCCGCTGATCCAGATGCGCGAACGACAGCTATGCCAGCGAGGTCGGTCGACCGTTACACTTCTGTGGCCGCTTAGCGGTTCAGGCAGCGATCCTGACGCCGACCACCCTTCCCTGGCGAAGAGGCGCATGGTGCGCGAGGTTTAATATCTTATCGTCAGGGCGCGCCAGCGGCGGCTTCTCGCAACGACGGTAGCAAGCTCGACCGATTTTGCGGATGCTCTCGTCCCGCCTGAACGTGAACAATTTGAAATGTCTACATGCTTACCTGTGAACAGGTGGAAGAGTGAGAGTGGGAGCGGAACTTTCGAAGTTGACCTGACTCGAAAGGACCGCGCCTATGACCACCCGAAGCCCAGCTGGCTTGCCCGCTGCCGATTGCCTTGTCGCCGCAGCCCATGTGCTGGTTCAAGCATTGAAGGATGGCGAAAAGATCACGCGGCGCATGATGAATGCGGCGATGGCCGACGCTTTCGGCACCACATCGTCCGAGGGGGTCTGGTCGCAGCGAGACAGTTTCCAGATGGTGGAATCGGCGGTGATGCTGGCTCTGCGACAGTTGGAACTGCCGCGAAATCCAGTTGAGGCGCTGGACACGCTGGCAGCTCTGGAAGCCCGACTGCCAACCCAGACGGTCCGCAGCGAAGAGCAGATCAGCCATCAGCATTTTTCGACCCCGCTGGGGCTGGCATGGCTGGTAGCGCAATTTGCTGATTTGCAGCCCGACGATCATGTTCTGGAACCCAGCGCGGGGACCGGCATGCTCGCGATCTGGACACGCCCTGGCACTCAAATCCACCTCAATGAAATCGATCCCCTTCGCCAATCGATCCTGCGGCACTTGTTTCCGGAGGCCGTCGTGACCGGCTTCGACGCGGCCCGAATCGGCGCCCATCTGGAAGGACGTCCGAGTGTGGTGCTGATGAACCCACCGTTCGCCCGCAATGTGGCCGGACAGGAAGACGCCGTCGCTGCGGCCCGCCATTTGGCTGCGGCGCTCGGAGTCTTGCGGCCCAACGGTCGCCTTGTCACCATCATGCCGGATTGGTTCCAGTCCCAAGGTCGCCAATCGGAAATGTTCAAGCGCGTGCTCCAGGGGGCAAGCGTTGTGTTCCACGCCAGGCTTGAGAAGGCGTTCGCCCGGCAAGGGACTTCGATTTCAGTCCGGCTGCTTGTTATCGACAAGCGACCGGGCCCGATTTCTACCACGGTGATCAATCGCGCCAATGCAGCAGACTTGCTGCCATTCCTCGCAAAAGTACCGCCGCGCCTCACCTTGGGCGAGGATCGGGAGAATTCCGCCACGTCCCAGGTTAATGCGATTCCGAAATCAGGTGCGCTCTTGGGCGGCTTCTCGGCAACGCGTCCGATATCCAGAAAGCCGATGTCCGTAGCTTCGGCGGCCAATGACGCGGCAGCGTTGGTCTACGGCTTGCGTGAAAGCATTGCCGACGCCGAACAGGCGGTCGGCGTTTATGTCGCCTACCGACCGCAAAGGCTCATCTTCGCCGATGCCCCCGATCACCCGACCCCGTTGGTAGAATCAGCGGCGATGGCCTCTGTCGCTTTGCCACCGCCCAGCTACGTTCCCAAACTGCCGGCCAGGGTCATTCGCGACCGGGTGCTCAGCCGCGCCCAGTTGGAAACACTGGTCCACGCGCTGGAGGCAACGTCCTCCGATCTGCCCGGTCGCTATCGCATTCCCGAGCATGGTCTCGAACTGGTGACCGACGCGGATGGTGCCACCTATCGCCGCGGGTTCTTCCTCGGCGATGGCACTGGCGCAGGCAAGGGCCGGCAGCTTGCCTCAATCCTGATGGATCAGTGGCTACGCGGCAGCCGCCGCCATCTCTGGATCAGCGAAAGCAATGCGCTGATCGAAGATGCCCGCCGAGACTGGCAAGCGCTCGGCGGCATGGTGCTCGACGTTCAGCCGCTTTCAAAATTCAAGCCCGAGGTGAAGATCCGTCAGTCCGACGGCATCCTTTTCGCCTCCTATGCGACGCTCCGCAGCGGCACCGGCGATAAGACCCGCCTCCAGCAATTACTCGAATGGCTGACGCCAGAATTTGACGGACTGATCCTGTTTGACGAGGCTCATGCCATGGGCGGCGTTGCCGGTGGAGAGGGCCGGTTCGGTGCCACCAAGGGCTCGCAACAAGGCATTGTTGGCGTGGAATTGCAGAACCGCTTGCCGCGCGCCCGCGTGATCTACGCTTCGGCCACCGGCGCCTCCGACGTCAATAATTTGGCCTATGCAGTTCGGCTCGGACTATGGGGCGAGGGGACGGCCTTTCCGGATCGCACTTCCTTCATCGCCCGCATCCGCGAAGGCGGCATCGCTGCAATGGAACTCGTTGCGCGCGAATTGAAGGCGATGGGAGTCTATACGGCACGGGCATTGTCCTACGCTGGCGTCGAATACGACATCCTCGAACACACGCTTACCCCGCGCCAAATCGGCGACTTCGACGCCTATGCCGATGCCTGGGCGATCATCCACCGCAACCTTGAAGAGGCGCTGGGCGCGTCGGGCGTCACCGATCCGCTGGAGGGCAAAACGCTCAACGGGCACGCCCTATCTGCTGCCCGCTCACGCTTCGAAAGCTCGAAGCAGCGCTTCTTCGGTCAGCTTCTCCTGTCGATGAAACTGCCCTCGCTGCTCCCCGCGATCGAGGATGCGCTCGCAACCGACCACAGCGTGGTCATCCAACTCGTTTCGACCGCCGAGGCCTTGCTCGATCGGCGATTGGCCGACCTCTCCGCTGAAGACCGCGCAGAGATCCAGCTTGATCTGTCGCCGAGGGAGATCGTTGCCGATTACCTTGATAACGCTTTCCCGACACGCGCCATGGAAAGCTATTGGGACGAGGACGGCAATGAGCGTTCGCGCCCGATGTTCGATGAGGCGGGAAACCCCGTCCACTCGCAAGAAGCGCTCCGCATCAAGGCCGAGACACTGGAGTTGCTCGGTGCCTTACCGCCAATAGTTCCCGCACTCGATGCCATCATTTCGCGCTTCGGCACAGATGCAGTTGCCGAGATAACCGGGCGCACCCGCCGTCTCGTGACCTTGCCAGATGGCAGTCAGCGTCTGGAATCGCGCACGGCCAACCAATCGCTGGCCGATGCCAACGCCTTCATGGGCGGCGCCAAGCGTATCCTCGTCTTCTCGGACGCCGGCGGCACGGGCCGATCCTACCACGCGAGCCTGGATGCCAAGAACCAGCAGCGGCGGATGCATTTCCTGCTTGAGCCGGGATGGCGCGCCGACCGCGCCATCCAGGGCCTTGGCCGGACCAACCGCACCCATCAGGCATCGGCACCAGTGTTCCGCCCGGTCACCACAGATTGTCGCGGCGAGCGCCGCTTCATCTCGACCATCGCGCGCCGCCTCGATGCCCTCGGTGCGCTGACGCGCGGCCAGCGGCAGACCGGTGGGCAGAACCTGTTCGATCCGGCCGACAACCTCGAGAGTGATTATGCCCGCGAGGCGCTGACCCGCTGGTATCACCTGCTCCATCA
>CAIXXC010000425.1 GCA_903923205.1 uncultured Rhodospirillales bacterium
CCCTGCAACACTGGCGCGTCGACTCGACTGTCCACGGACTCATCCCCTAGGCCATTTCAAACACCTATCATTAAGCTCCTTTTGCGACAATTGCGTTACCGTCTGATAAGCATAAAACGCCGGCTTCAGGTTCCCGCGTCATAGGCTGCGATTGCCGCAAGATTGACGATATCGGTTACGGTCGCGCCCATCTCGACGATCTGTGCGGATTTTGAAAGCCCGGTCAGGATAGGTCCAATAACTGTGCCGCCGCCAAGGTGCTGCAGGACCTTCGATGTAATATTGGCCGACGTCAGATCGGGCATGATCAGGACATTCGCTGGTCCTGTCAGACGACAGAATGGATAGGTGCGGCGCATCAAGTCGTAATCAAGCGCTATATCTGCTGCCATCTCACCGTCATATTCGAAATCGACAACACGACGATCCAGAATCTCGACGGCTTCGCGGACACGGGCGACGGTTGCGGAGCTTGGATCGGCGAAGTTTGAAAACGACAATAATGCGACACGCGGCGCGGTCCCCATCCGGCGCGCCGCTTCAGCGGTTTGGAAAGCGATATCGGCCAAAGCCTCGCCACTGGGCAATTCGTGGATGTTCGTATCTGCGATAAATACGGTGCGACCGCGGGCGACCAGCATCGTCAAGCCGAAGGCCTGGCGATTCGGGCGAGGGTCGAGCACGCGCGTGATCTCATCAAAGGAACTCGACCAGCTGCGCGTTGTGCCCGTCACCATGGCGTCGGCATCACCCATCGCCACCATGCAGGCGGCGAAGACGTTGCGATCCTGGTTCACCATGCGTTGGCAGTCCCGATAAAGATGGCCCTGTCGCTGCAATCGCTTGAAGAGAAAATCGGTGTAGGTCTTGTTGGCGTGACTTAGTCGCGCATTGTGTATCTCAAGACCGTCGAGCGATGAGATGCCGAGCGATTTGGCCTTCTCGCGCACAATCTCCTCGCGACCCACGAGAATTGCTTCGCCGTAGCCGGTATTGCGATATTCCTGCGCGGCGCGAATCACTTTTTCCTCCTCGCCCTCAGCGAACACAACTCGCTTGGGAGCGCGGCGAACAGACTCGAAGATACCCTGGAGGCTTGCTGCAATCGGGTTCATTCGCCCCGCAAGCTGTCGGGCATATGCGTTGAGGTCGAGGATCGGTTTACGCGCGACGCCGGAGTCCATTGCCGCCTTCGCCACCGCTACCGGTACATGACTGATCAGGCGGGGATCGAAGGGGGCCGGGATCAGATATTCAGGTCCATAGGAAAGATGGCGGCCCGAATAGGCCGCCGATACTTCGTCAGGAACATCCTCGCGGGCAAGCGCGGCGAGTGCCTCCGCCGCGGCGATCTTCATCTCCTCATTGATCGTCGATGCGCGAACATCGAGAGCGCCACGGAAGATGTAGGGGAAGCCCAGGACATTGTTGACCTGATTGGGATAGTCCGAACGACCGGTGGCGACCAGCGCGTCCGGGCGGACTGCCTTGACGTCCTCCGGTGTAATTTCAGGATCGGGATTGGCCATCGCAAAGATGATCGGGCTCGGCGCCATCTTGCGAATCATATCCTGGGTCACCGCGCCTTTGACCGAAAGGCCGAGGAAGACATCCGCGCCATCGAGCGCTTCCGCCAAGGTACGCCGGTCGGTCACCGCCGCATGCGCCGATTTCCATTGGTTCATGCCTTCGGTGCGACCCTGGTAAATCACACCCTTGGTGTCGCACATGATCACGTTTTCGTGCCTCACCCCCATCGCCTTGGCAAGTTCGATGCAGGCGATCGATGCGGCACCCGCACCGTTAAGGACGATCTTCAGGGTCGAGAAGTCGCGGTCAGTAAGATTGCAGGCGTTGATCAGCCCTGCCGCAGCGATGATCGCGGTGCCGTGCTGGTCGTCGTGGAAGACCGGGATGTCGCATAGTTCCCGCAGACGCTGTTCAATAATGAAGCATTCGGGTGCCTTGATATCTTCGAGATTGATGCCGCCAAAACTGACGCCGAGATAGCGCACACAGTTCACGAATTCATCGACATCGGTCGTGGAGACTTCGAGATCAATTGAGTCGATGTCGGCAAAGCGCTTGAAGAGAACGGCTTTGCCTTCCATGACCGGCTTGGACGCTAGCGCCCCAAGATCGCCCAGCCCAAGAACGGCCGTACCGTTCGAGATGACGGCAACCAAATTGCCCTTGGACGTGTAGTCATAGGCGGTGGATGGATCACGGGCAATGTGAAGGCAGGGATAAGCGACACCGGGCGAATAGGCGAGCGACAGGTCGCGCTGGCTTGTCAACGGCTTTGTCGGCGTTATTTCGATCTTGCCAGGCTTGCCTTTGGAATGGAAATCGAGCGCCTCGGCCTCGGTTACCCGTCCCTTATTCGCATCCATCGTTCTGTCTCCTGTATCCCGGCTCCGACCCGGAGGCGTCCCACCCATAGTTGGGCGCCCCGAAACCGCTCTAATTCCGCTCTTCGTGCGAGGGGACACCACTACTCTGGAACGGACCAGAGTGCCAGCCTGACAAGCCCGCAATCTTGCCGCATCTGGTATCAAAACCTATCCTAGCAAGGTATCAATTGTGCCGGCACGGCAAGTCCGAAGCCCGCGAGGAACCTGGTCGCAGATGTTGCGACGAGAACATAAGGTCAAACGCTTCCCTGGCTTTCCCGTCTGGGCGTGGCCAGGCGCGCCTTTCCTGTGCCGCCAGTGTTGCTTAGAATATCTTCGGCCGATACGACCTGCTCCGTCTTCGCTGTACGGACCCAGAGCAGGATATGGCCGGTGCGGACGGCATCCTCGAAGCTGCCGGCATGGGCGTTCTCGGTGACTTCATCGAGCAAGGGCCGCAAGGTTACTGCGCCTGCGGTGGCCGCGATGAGTGCCGCAACCGCAGCACCGATTGGGCCCGCAGCGGAAAATATTGTTCCGGCGATCGTTACTGGCTCAAGCCAGGACAATTGCTGTCCCAGGGCGGAGACCAGTTCATTGCCGTCCTCGCGGTGATAGCCTGCGATATCACCTGCAACTTCGAGGCTGTCGTGACTCGCAAGCACTGACAAGTCGGTTCGGTCGAAACCGGCCCCGATGAGCGCATTTACGGCGGCCTCAAAATGCGCGCGATCACGGTAGACGGCGACGATTTCGCGAGTCTCGGCAGCGGGCAGGGATGTTTTCGAAGGGACGGACAAAATTTCTCTCCAACTGCGCGTCAACATGGATTGCGCGCGACGACCAGGCGGTCACTGTCGCGCGGGAGGGGTGTCCGACGCAAGGGTAGACGGGCTTGCGTTCGCGCGGTAATCCTCCCCCTCCAGTCCTTATCACGATAAAGCGAGAAGTCTTAATCTCATGTCCCGTCCCTCAGGTCGCGCCGTCGATCAGCTTCGCGCTGTCTCTCTTGAGCCCCATGTCTCCAAATACGCCGAAGGCTCGTGCCTCGCGAAATTCGGCGATACCCATGTTCTCTGCACTGCCAGCACCGACGAAAAAGTACCGCCATTCCTGCGCAATACGGGTTCGGGTTGGGTAACAGCGGAGTACGGCATGTTGCCGCGCTCGACCCATACGCGTTCAGATCGAGAGGCAGCCCGGGGCAAGCAATCGGGGCGGACGCAGGAAATCCAACGCTTGATTGGACGCTCGTTGCGTGCGGTCACCGATCTTAAGGGCATGGGCGAGCGACAGATCAAGATCGATTGCGACGTTATCCAGGCCGATGGCGGAACCAGAACTGCGGCAATTACCGGCAGCTATGTCGCGTTGCATCTCGCCTTGCGGAAGTTGGTTGACGCCAAGGTAATTCCTGCGCTCCCGCTACGCGACCAGGTCGCGGCGATATCCTGCGGCATCCACCGCGGGGTTCCGGTCCTGGATCTTGAGTACATCGAAGACTCGGAAGCCGATGCCGACGCCAATTTCGTTCTGACCGCCTCGGGCAGGCTTGTCGAGATCCAGGCAACTGCCGAGACGACGCCCTTTGCCGAAGAAGGCTTCGCCGAATTACTGAAGCTGGCCCGCAAGGGTATTGGTGAGCTGGTCCGTTTGCAGCGCGTTGCCGTCGGCCTCGGCGGTGGTCTTTTCAACGGTAACTAGCCGCCATGTCGCGTCGTCACCTTGTTCCGGGCAAGCTCGTTCTTGCCAGTCATAATGCCGGCAAGCTCAGAGAGATCGCGCCTCTCGTTACGCCATTCGGGATCGAGCCTATCTCTGCCGGCACGCTCGGGTTGCCGGAGCCGGAGGAGACGGGAGATACGTTTATCGCTAATGCGGCGCTGAAAGCGCTGGCTGCAGCGACGACGACAGGGCTGCCGGCATTGGCGGATGATTCGGGTCTGACAGTTGTCGCGCTCGATGGTGCACCAGGCTTGTATTCGGCACGATGGGCCGGTGAGGCGAAGGATTTCGGACTGGCAATGGCACGTGTCGAGCGGGAGTGGCGCGAGACCGGCTCCGACGACAATAGTGCCGCCTTCGTTTGTGCGCTTGCGCTTGCCTGGCCGGACGGACATGTCGAAACCTTCGAAGGGAAAATCTTCGGGGAATTGGTCTTTCCACCCCGTGGCGATCGAGGCTTCGGCTACGACCCCATTTTTATTCCCGAGGGTCGAGAAGAGACGTTTGCAGAGATCGATCCCGCTGAAAAACATGCCATGAGCCATCGGGCACTTGCCTTTGCGCAACTGGTTGCGCATTGCCTCACCCCACCGTGACGACCCCGGGCTTCGGAATTTACGTTCACTGGCCGTTCTGCAGGTCAAAATGCCCGTACTGCGATTTCAATAGTCATGTTCGAGCAGAAATTGACGAGGCACGCTGGCGCCGCGCCTTGCTAGGCGACCTCACCCATGCGGCCACATTGACGCCGCGGCGTCGAGTGACCTCGATTTTCTTTGGCGGCGGGACGCCATCCTTGATGGATCCGCGCACGACCGCAGCAGTGATCGACAAGATCGCCGCGCTATGGCCTGTCGCCGAGGACGTTGAAATCTCGCTTGAGGCCAATCCCAACTCAGTTGAGGCGCAACGATTCCGGGGTTTTCGTGCCGCGGGCGTCAATCGTGTGTCGCTTGGCATTCAATCCCTAGTCCCTGCTGATCTATCCTTTCTGGGTCGGACCCACGATGTCGATGAGGCCAAGGCGGCAATCGCCATCGCCACCGCGACGTTCGAACGTTTCAGCTTCGACCTCATCTATGCGAGACCCGGCCAGACGACAGCCTCCTGGGCCGCCGAGCTGCGTGAGGCGCTGGACCGGGCCGTTGGCCACCTCTCGCTGTACCAATTGACGATCGAACCCGGGACCGCTTTCCACAATAGCTACGCCCGTGGCAATTTCGCTTTGCCTGACGATGAACTCGCCGGTGCGCTTTACGAGCAGACTCAAGCTTTCTTGGCCGATGTCGGCATGCCGGCCTACGAAATTTCGAATCATGCCCTACCGGGGCAGGAGAGTCGCCATAACCTGACCTACTGGCGCTACGACGATTATGTCGGCGTCGGGCCTGGCGCGCACGGACGTCTGAGTATTGCCGGCGAAAAGATTGCGACAACCTGCCACCGATCGCCTGAAGCTTGGCTGAGCGCTGTCGAAACCGTTGGTCACGGCCTTGATTCACAGATCGCCGTTGCGCCGGATGAACGGCTGATCGAAGTTTTGATGATGGGGTTGCGGCTTGCCGAGGGAATAGAGGTCGATCGTTTTGTGAACGAGCTGGGCCGTCAGCCAGCGGCTGCGCTCAATCCGAAAGGGTTGGCGCTCATGATCGATCTGGGTTTCATCACGCTCGATAGTCGACATCTCAAGGCCACGGTGGACGGAAGGCAGCGCCTCAATTCTGTGCTCGAACAGTTGCTGCCTTGACGGGATTGACCGCGTCCCAAATTCGTCGACCGATTGCCAGGCCGGTTGCGCCCAACCCTAAGAACAAGACAATCCAGCCCGGTCTGGGGCCACGCACAAAGCTTAGATTTGCCTGAAGGATTCGTTCGACAGGAATGCCGCGATGCAGATTGAAATAGGCAGCTTCACCCAATGCGGTGATGCAGGCGGCCAAAACACCGAGCAGCAGGAGAGGCAGGATTGCCGTGGCCCAGGTGACGCCGCCCTGCCAAAAGATAACCCGATAGCCGATAAACCAGATCAACAGGCCAAAATAGATGGTCGGTTGCGCCACGTTGAGCTTCATTTGCAAAAAGTAGTGGATGATCGCAAGCAGCCCCAACAGATAGATCATGCGGTGCAGTCGTTGCCACCGCCGGGCGCCAAGCCGCCTGATCATGCCGTCGCTTGACGTGATCGCGAGGGCCGTCATGATCATCATACCGCCGAACCCTATCATGAGGTAGATGCGCTGCACGATCTCGGTCAGCACAGTTGCGATATCGAAGCCCTTGTCGACGACATAGGCCAGGAAATGCACCCCGAGATAGATCGCCGCAGCTACACCGATCATCCGGCGAGCGGTAATCAGCCGCGGCCATTTCAGAATCTGCCGAAGCGGCGTGATCGCGAGCGCAATCATGAGCAGACGGACACTCCAGAGCCCGGCAAGGTGGTTCACCTGGATGGCCGGCCGCGCGACCGGTGGTCCAAGGAAAAGCCCATAGCCGATCGAAATGGCTGGCAGGAAAAGCGCGGCCAGAACAACGCTCTTCAATACCGAGAGTTTACCCGTGCGATCAGTCCACGGGGCCATCACGGCGCTGGCGCGAAGCTTTGAGGGGCGGGGCTGATCACCGATACGCCTGCCGCTTCGACCTCTACCACGGCGAGGCCTCTCTCGTTCGTGCCGTCTGCGAGAAATCTGAACACGCCGTTCGTACCGGCAAAGCCGCTCGGGTTGGTGAGCGAGTTGGTCGAGAAATCCCCGCCAGACCGATCGAGCACCGCTGCAACCCCGACGGCATCATAGGCAAGAGAGGCCAGGCGTTGCGGCCGGCGGCCATAGATTTGGGCAAAACGCTGCTCGAACCCGGTACGCGCCTCCGTCGGCGGGGATGCATACCAACCGCCGACGAGCGCCGACTCGGTCCCGAGACCGGGGCCATCCCAAAGTCCAGTACCAAGGAGCCGGAATTGTGGCGGCGCAATCTTTTGCGCTGAGAGTTGCAAAGCGACGTCTTTCAACTGCTGTTCGCCTTCTGGCAGAAGAACGGCGGTGAAGCTGGGCGCACCATTGTTGGTGAGGCGTTGGACGCTCGCTTCGAGGTTGGACTCGTCTGGCGCAAACGACACGGACGCATCCACCGACGCGCCGTATTTCGTCGCCGCAGCCTGCAGTGCCGCGACGCTTAACTGACCGTAGGGGTTCTCCGCGGCGATGATCCCAATATGGGTTGCTCCGGTCGAAAGGGCGTAGCCAACAACGCGATCGATTTCCTGGCTCGGCAGAAACCCGATCAGGTAGACACCGTTTCCGGCAACGGTCGCGACGTTCGAAAAGGCGATAATGTTTACGGATGCGGCCAAAGCGACAGGTCGCACGGCGTCGATTTCAGGCGCGGTCAGCGGACCGACAAGAAGCTTGGCGCCGTCAGCGATGGCTTCGGTCGCCGCCGCACGTGCGCCCTCGGCGGTGCCGCCCGTATCTTTCGGAACAAGAGCGAGTTGCGGGCCTCCGAGTTCCAGGAGGGCCTGTTGTGCCGCAGCAAGCATATCGGCACCGATCGTCGCATTGGCTCCTGTCAGCGGTAACAGGAGTGCGATGGTTGCCTTGTTTTCAAGCATCGCGGCCCGCGGGGTTGGCGGCGGCGGCGGTGGCGCCGGAGGGGGCGGGGGCGGGGGCGGTAGGGTTGGTGCTGGTGTGGACGGCGCTTGCACGACGGGGGCAAGCGTCGCATTTTCATTTCCGGAGCCACAGCTCGCAACGCCTAAGACGAGGACCGCCATCAATGCCGCGACAACGGGGCGGAAAATTGACGTCACCACGGACCGATGCAACACGGGATCTCCTGCGCCAGCGAAGCCAAAAACAAACGGAAACTGCGGCGCAGCCTAACGATAGCGCCGCGCCAAGTAAACCGATCTCGGGTGAGGATGATGCGGGGAGCCCTCACGCGGACGTCCTCGGGCCTCTCGCGCCCGGGCTTCACATCGTTGCC
>CAIXXC010000426.1 GCA_903923205.1 uncultured Rhodospirillales bacterium
CCGAAACATCCTTAATAAGGTTTTCTTAAAATTAGTCCTTTAGGGGACTTTACCTCATGCCACGTCGGTACAAGAAGGAGCGGAAATCAATGGCACGTAACAAGATAGCCCTGGTCGGAGCAGGCCAGATCGGCGGCACGCTGGCACTTCTTGCTGGACTGAAGGAACTGGGCGACATCGTGCTCGTCGATATTGCGGAAGGAATCCCGCAAGGCAAGTCGCTTGACATTGCTCAGGCCTCGACCGTCGAAGGCTTTGATGCAGCGTTGTCGGGGAGCAATGACTTCGCGGCCGTCGCCGGCGCGGATGTTATCATCGTCACCGCCGGCATCCCCCGCAAGCCGGGTATGAGCCGCGACGACTTGATTGGCATCAACGCCGGGGTCATGCGTTCGGTTGGCGAGAACATCAAGAAGCACGCTCCGAACGCGTTTGTCATCTGCATCACCAATCCCCTCGACGTGATGGTTTGGGTATTGCAGCAGGCCAGTGGCTTGCCCCCCGAGCGTGTTGTCGGCATGGCAGGTGTCCTGGACAGCGCCCGATTCCGCTACTTCCTGGCCGAAGAATTCAATGTGTCGGTTGAGGACATCACCGCGTTTGTTCTTGGTGGCCATGGCGATACGATGGTGCCGCTCGCGCGGTATTCAACGGTTGCCGGCATTCCTCTGCCCGATCTCGTCAAGATGGGCTGGACCACGCAGGAGAAGCTCGATCAGATCATTCAGCGCACGCGCGATGGTGGCGCCGAGATCGTCGGTCTGCTCAAGACCGGGTCGGCATTCTACGCCCCGGCTTCCTCGGCTATCGCGATGGCAGAGTCCTATCTTCGCGACAAGAAGCGGGTCCTGCCGGCGGCGGCGAACCTGAACGGCGAATACGGCCTCAAGGATATCTATGTCGGCGTGCCCGTCGTCATCGGCGCTGGGGGTGTTGAGCGTATCGTCGAGATCGAACTGAATGCGGAAGAGCGCGCGGGTTTCGACAAGTCTGTTGCAGCGGTCCGGACGTTGGTCGACGTCGTCAAGAAGCTTCCGGCCTGATCATGAACCGGCGCGGCCTCGGCCGCGCCTTTCTTCTACCCGTTACGGTAAGGATCCTTCCTCGATGAATATTCATGAGTATCAGGCAAAAACACTGCTCAAGCGGTTCGGTGTCGCCGTTCCCAAGGGCGGCGTTGCCTACACAGCCGGCGAGGCAGCTGCCGTCGCCCGCGAACTTGGCGGCTCCGTTTGGGTCGTGAAGTCCCAGATCCATGCGGGCGGACGTGGTGCAGGCCACTTCGCGAATAATCCGTCCGGCAAAGGCGGTGTTCGCGTCGTCAAGTCCGTTGACGATGTCAGCAAGAACGCGGCTGAAATGCTTGGTCAAGTGCTTGTAACCAAGCAAACTGGCCCGGCGGGCAAGGAAGTAAAGCGCGTCTATATCGAGGAAGGCTGCGACATCAAGCGCGAGCTTTATCTTGGCATGCTGGTTGATCGCGCGACCGGCCGCGTCACCCTGATGGCGTCGACCGAAGGTGGGATGGAAATCGAGGAAGTCGCTCATCATCACCCTGAGAAGATCCTGAAGGTGGCGATCGATCCGGCGAGCGGTGTGCAGGCATTCCACGCGCGCCAGATCGCTTTCGGCCTCGGTCTTGAGGGCAAACAGGTTGCGACCGCGACGAAGTTCATCATCGGTCTGTCGAAGGCATTCCATGAACTGGATGCGTCGATCATCGAGATCAACCCGCTGGTCGTGACCGGTTCGGGCGACGTGATCGCCCTCGATGCCAAGGTTAATTTCGACGACAACGCCTTGTTCCGTCACAAGGACATCGAAGAACTGCGTGACGAGGACGAGGAAGATCCCTCTGAACTCGAAGCCGCGAAGCACGGTCTGAACTACGTCAAGCTTGACGGCACCATCGGTTGCCTCGTCAACGGTGCCGGTCTTGCCATGGCGACCATGGACATCATCAAGCTTTACGGCGCCGAGCCGGCCAACTTCCTCGATGTCGGCGGCGGCGCGACGAAAGAGCGTGTCACCACGGCCTTCAAGTTGATCCTGTCGGACCCGAACGTCGAAGGCATCCTTGTCAACATCTTCGGCGGCATCATGCGGTGTGATGTTATCGCGGAAGGCGTTATCGCTGCCGCCCGCGAGGTCAGCCTGCATGTTCCGCTGGTCGTGCGCCTCGAAGGTACCAATGTCGAACTCGGCAAGAAAATCCTGGCCGAGTCAGGGCTTCCCATAGTTTCCGGTGACAATCTCGCGGACGCCGCAGAGAAGGTCGTCAAGGCCGTTAAGGAGGCCGCATAATGGCTGTTCTCGTCAATTCCCAGACCAAGGTCATCACCCAGGGCTTCACCGGCGCCCAGGGAACGTTCCACTCGGAACAGGCGCTTGCCTATGGCACGAAGGTCGTCGGCGGTGTCACCCCCGGTAAGGGCGGTGGCACGCATCTCGACCTGCCGATCTTCGACACGGTCGCCGAGGCGGTCCATGCGACCGGGGCGAACGCCAGCGTGATCTATGTCCCGCCACCGTTCGCCGCGGACGCGATCCTAGAGGCGATCGACGCGGAAGTTGCGCTGATCGTCTGCATCACCGAGGGTATCCCGGTGCTCGACATGGTCGCGGTCAAGCGCACGCTCACCGGCAGCAAGAGCCGTCTCATCGGCCCGAACTGCCCCGGCGTCATTACGCCCGGCGAGTGCAAGATCGGCATTATGCCCGGCCATATCCACACCCGTGGCCGTATCGGCATCGTGTCGCGTTCCGGCACCCTGACCTATGAGGCGGTCGCGCAGACCACCGCCGTGGGCCTTGGCCAGTCGACCTGCATCGGTATTGGTGGCGACCCTGTCAATGGCACCAACTTCATCGACGCTCTGGAATTGTTCCTGAACGACGACGAGACCCAGGGCATCATCATGATCGGCGAAATCGGCGGCAGCGCCGAGGAAGAAGCGGCCGAGTTCGTCAAGCAGCACAAGGTGAAGAAGCCGATTACGGGCTTTATCGCTGGTGCGACGGCCCCTCCGGGTCGCCGCATGGGCCATGCCGGCGCCATTATTTCTGGCGGTAAGGGGACGGCTGCTGACAAATTCGAAGCGATGCGTTCGGCTGGCTTTCATATCGCCAACTCACCCGCAGCGCTCGGCGCGACAATGTTCAAGGCGTTGAAGGGCTGAGAGGGGGTTAACTCCCTCGGTCTTTACTAATCGGGCTCAACCACGGAGAGAGGCCGCGCAAGCGGCCCTACCATCCCATGTCACAAAACGGGCAATCCTCATTTCTTTTCGGTAACAATTCCGCGTTCATTGCCGAACTCTACGGCAAGTATCTGGAAAATCCAGGCGGGATTGATCCCAGTTGGGCTCAATTCTTCGCCGAGCTGCATGATGATCCGGCTTCCGTCGAGGCAGACATCAGTGGCCCGTCGTGGCAGCGCCGCCAGCCGAGGATTATCGAAAATGGTAAGGATGCTGCCGCTGCGAAGCCCGCAGCTGCCGCCCCGGTAGAGACGACGGATCCGGCCGCGACACGCCGGGCTACGCTCGACTCACTCCGTGCCTTGATGCTGATCAGGGCTCATCGCGTGCGCGGGCATCTGCTCGCGAATCTCGATCCTCTGTATTTGCAGCAAGTACCCCCGCATCCCGAACTGGAACCTTATAGTTACGGCTTCACAGAAGCCGATTGGGATCGGCCGATCTTTATCGATAACGTGCTTGGTTTCGAGACGGCGACGTTGCGGGAAATCCTCCAGCGTGTCCGTGACACCTATTGCGGCAATATCGGCGTCGAATACATGCATATCCAGGATCCCGACCAAAAGGCCTGGATTCAGGAACGCATCGAGGGCATCCACAATCAGACTGAGTTCACGGTTCGCGGCAAGCAAGCGATCCTGGAGCGTCTGACCGCAGCCGAGACTTTCGAACGCTTCCTCGACAAGCGGTTTACCGGGACCAAGCGGTTCGGCCTTGAAGGTGGCGAGACGCTGATTCCGGCGCTTGAACAAATTCTGAAGCGCGGCTCCCAGCTTGGTCTGAAGGAAGTGGTCGTGGGCATGGCCCATCGCGGCCGCCTCAACGTGCTGGCCAATTTCATGGGCAAGCGCTTTGCCGCCATCTTCTCGGAATTTCAAGGGACGCCAGCGAACCCGGAGGATGTCCAGGGTTCCGGCGACGTTAAGTATCATCTAGGCACGTCGTCGGATCGCGAGTTCGATGGCAATGTCGTCCACCTTTCGCTGACCGCAAACCCATCCCATCTCGAGGCGGTGGATCCTGTCGTTCTTGGCAAAGTCCGAGCCAAACTGGCTCAGCGTGGCGACAATTCCGGAGATCAGGTCATGGGCCTGATCCTGCACGGAGACGCCGCCTTCGCCGGCCAAGGTCTTGTCGCAGAAACGCTCGAACTTTCGGCTCTGCAGGGCTATCAGACGGGTGGCACGATCCATTTCGTCATCAACAACCAGATTGGTTTCACGACCAGCCCGTTTAAGTCGCGCTCGGGTCAATATTGTACAGAGGTCGGCAAGATCATTCATGCGCCGATCTTCCATGTTAATGGAGATGATCCCGAAGCCACCGTCCACGTCGCGCGTATCGCGGTTGAGTATCGCCAGCGCTTCAAGAAGGACGTGGTCGTCGATATGTTCTGTTATCGCCGCCACGGTCATAACGAGGCGGATGAGCCAGCCTTCACGCAGCCGGCAATGTACCGGAACATCGCCTCGCATCCGACGACGCGACAGATATACGCCAGCAAACTGATCAACGAATCTGTTCTGACGCCCGCCGAGTCCGACAAGATCGTCGATGATTTCACGGCTCATCTCGAGGCCGAATTCGACGCCGCCAAGACGTATCGACCGAACAAGGCAGATTGGCTTGAAGGTGCGTGGACGGGCCTTGCGACAGCGCCGAATGATGATCGCAAGGGCGATACCGCAGTCCCGCTCGACCTGCTGCAGGAGATCGGCCGCGCCCTGACGACGGTGCCAGACGGCTTCAATGCAAATCGGAAGATCATCCGTCAGTTGCAGGAAAAGGCGAAAATGTTCGAAACCGGTAGCGGTTTCGACTGGGCGACCGCCGAAGCGTTGGCCTTCGCCTCCCTGGCGGTCGAGGGCTACTTTGTTCGTCTTTCCGGTCAGGATTGCGGCCGCGGTACATTCTCGCAGCGCCACGCCGTCCTCATCGATCAGGAAACCGAGGCCCCCTACATCCCGATCAATAACGTTCGGCCCGGTCAGGGAACGTTCGAGGTCATCGATTCGCCGCTGTCTGAGGCCGGTGTGCTCGGTTTCGATTATGGTTATTCGCTGGCGGAGCCGAACGCCCTTGTCCTATGGGAAGCGCAGTTTGGCGATTTTGCCAATGGCGCCCAGGTTATCGTCGATCAGTTCATATCGTCTGCCGAGGCGAAGTGGTTGCGGATGTCGGGTCTGGTGATGTTGTTGCCGCATGGTTTCGAAGGGCAGGGGCCGGAACATTCCTCGGCTCGACTGGAGCGTTATCTTCAGCTCTGTGCGGAGGACAACATCCAAGTCTGCAATATCTCGACTCCTGCCAACTACTTCCACGTCCTTCGCCGTCAGTTGCATCGCAGCTTCCGGAAGCCGCTGATCATCGTGACCCCGAAATCGATGCTGCGCGCAAAGATCTCTGACCTCGCCGATATGGGGCCAGGGACATCCTTCCATCGCGTGATCGGTGAACATGAGACACTGGTTGCTGACGATAAGGTCCGTCGGGTCGTGCTGTGCACAGGCAAAATCTATCATGAGTTGCTCGCAGCCCGGACCGAGCGCAAGATCAACGATATCGCGCTAATCCGCGTCGAGCAGCTTTACCCAATGCCAGTGAACGCGCTGTCGTCGCATCTTGGCCGTTACTCTAACGCGGACGTCGTCTGGTGCCAGGAAGAACCCGAGAATGCGGGGGCCTGGAGCTTCATTGATCGCCGCCTTGAGCGGATTCTTAGCCCCTTGAGCATCAAGGCTAAGCGTCCGATTTATATCGGCCGGCCAGAGGCTGCCGCAGCGGCGACCGGGTCGATGAAGCGGCATGTCGCCGAACAGGCGGCGGTCATTAACGGTGCCCTTGCGTAAACTCAGAAGAGGTCTCGCCAATCGACGGGACCTTCCATCACTGTAGCTACAAACCGGGAAAAATAAGATGACCGCGGAAATCAGAGTGCCCACCTTGGGCGAATCGGTGACCGAAGTGACCGTCGCGCGCTGGATCAAGAAAATCGGCGACGCGGTGAAACAGGACGAAGCTCTCGTCGAGCTTGAGACCGACAAGGTTACTCAGGAGATCTATGCGACGACTTCGGGTGTCTTGACCGAAATCACAGTCCCCGAGGGTGGGACGGCCGAAGTTGGTGCCCTGCTCGGACGTTTGGGCGAGGCGGGGGCCGTTGCCTCCGCCAAACCCGCTGCTGCTGCGGCCGCACCTGTCGCGCCGAAGCAGGCCCCTGCGGTAACACAGGCAACCAGCGATGGGCTGCAGCGCTCGGGTCCGGCTGCGCGCAAGCTCGCGGAGGAAAAGGGCGTCGATGCGGCCAACGTTACGGCTTCGGGCAAGGACGGCCGAGTCACAAAGGGCGACGTCCTATCGGCCACACCCTCGCCGGCACCAGCGTCAGTCGTTTCTACACCAGTAAGCGTTGCCACCCCGGGTGGTCGCGAGCAGCGCATCAAGATGACCCGTTTGCGCAAGCGGATCGCCGAACGTCTCAAGGACGCGCAGAATACCGCCGCGATCCTGACGACGTTTAACGAAGTCGATATGACCAATATCTTGGCCATTCGCGATCAGTTCAAGGATGGCTTCGAGAAGAAGCACGGGGTGAAGCTTGGCTTCATGTCGTTCTTTGTGAAGGCGGCCCTTGCTGCGCTGAAGGAAATCCCCGCAGTCAACGCCTCGATCGAGGGCGATGAACTCGTCTATAAGAACTACTACGACATTGGTGTCGCGGTCGGCACCGAGTCTGGCCTGGTGGTTCCGGTCGTACGTGACGCCGATGTTTTGAGCTTCGCCCAAATCGAAAAGAAGATTGGCGAATACGGCAAGAAGGCACGTGACGGCAAGCTCACGCTTGACGAGCTGTCCGGCGGCACCTTCACGATCTCGAACGGGGGCGTCTACGGCTCGCTGCTGTCGACGCCGATCCTCAACCCGCCGCAGTCGGCGATCCTGGGTATGCACAAGACGCAGAAACGCCCCGTTGTGATCGGCGATAAAATCGAAATCCGACCGATGATGTATCTTGCGCTCAGCTATGATCATCGCATCATCGATGGTCGCGAAGCGGTCACGTTCCTTGTTCGGGTTAAGGACGGTATCGAGGATCCGCAGCGACTGCTGCTCGACATGTAAAACGGCTCGTGCCGCCTGGAGCGGCGCGATCATCGTAACAAGGGCAGCGCAAGGGGGCGGGACCGATCAGGGTCCAGCCCGTCCTTCGCCCCGGTCAGGAAGGACTATCCGATGAGCGACGCTTTCGACATCGTCATTATCGGCGGTGGCCCCGCCGGATATACCGGCGCCATCCGCGCCGCCCAGCTTGGCTTTAGCGTTGCCTGTATTGAAAAACGTGCGACGCTCGGCGGCACCTGCCTGAACGTCGGCTGTATCCCGTCCAAAGCGCTGCTCCAATCTTCGGAGAAGTTTGAGGAGACGAAGCATGCGCTGGCAGCCCATGGCGTCAAGGTCGGCAGTGTCGAGCTTGATCTGAAGACAATGTTGGCGCGCAAGGACAAGGTCGTGCTCGACCTGACCCAAGGCATCAAAGGCCTGTTCAAGAAGAATAAGGTGACCTGGGTTGAAGGGGCGGGGACGATAACGTCTCCGGGCAAGGTTCAGGTGTCGCTCAGCGCCGGCGGTACCAAGGATCTGGACGCAAAGCATATCATCATCGCTACCGGCTCGGACGTCATCTCGCTGCCCGGAATCGACATCGACGAGTCACAAATCGTCAGCTCGACAGGCGCCCTCAACCTGGCTTCCGTGCCAAAGCATCTTGTCGTTGTTGGCGGAGGTGTGATCGGGCTGGAATTGGGTTCCGTCTGGCGGCGCCTCGGCGCAGAAGTCACGGTGGTTGAGTTCCTCGATAAGATCACGCCGACAATGGATGGTGAACTCGGGAAGCAATTGCAGCGGACATTAACGAAACAAGGCTTCAAGTTCCTGCTCTCGACCAAAGTGGTTGCTGCGAGCAGGGACAAGAAAGGCGTGACCCTGAAGCTCGAGCCGG
>CAIXXC010000427.1 GCA_903923205.1 uncultured Rhodospirillales bacterium
CATCATGATCGCCACTGACGGCACCGCGAACCACGGAGCCGTCAATCTTGAAATAATCTGCCGGCAGCATCCGTAGCGCTTCGAGCGATGTCTTGCCCGCACCGACATCGTCGAGACTTATTGAATGACCGCCCGCGCGCAAATCCTCAAGGATTTTCACCATGCGCGGGGCATCCTTGATGAAGGCGGTCTCAGTGACCTCGACCATGAACTGCTTGGCAACCCCCGTATGGCGGGCCAACACGGCTTTCAGGCGCTTGAAGAAGATATCGCCGCTCAGCGACCGCCCGGAAAGATTGACCGCCACAAGGGGACGCCAACCCGCCGTTGCCTCTCCATCGAGCACCTTGAGCACCCTTTCGCACAGAGCGAGGTCGTAATCGTAACTGAGGCCGGATTCTTCGATGAAGCGGATCCATTCCTGAATGGAGCCTACGCCCGATATTCGTGAGAGTGCCTCAACGTGATGGACCGTGTTTCTGTCGAGACGAACAATCGGCTGGTAAACGATCTCGATCTCATTGTTTTCCATCAGACTGCGCGCCTGGGAGACCAATTTGACGGTATCGGAGACAAAGGCCTGTGAAGCATCAAGCAACGAATGAATGCCGAAATCCTCAGGCGGATCTTCGGCGAATTTATTGATCGCATAGGTTAGCGCCCGACCGGCGTCGGCATCGCTGATGCCGGCATGATCAAAGGTGATCGCAAACGAGGTAACGTTGGCCGGAATCTGGGCGGAAGCGAGAATCGCATTGATCCCCTGCTCGACTAGACTTTCATTAATGCCAGGGCCACGGATGATCCCCCATTTGCCCAGTGCCAATGGCGAAACCTGGTCACCGCCTATTGAAACTGCACGCAGAAAGGCAGCGATCTTGGCCGATACGTCGGCGATGATCGCGGCACCGCCGGGCTTTGCTGCCAGCGCTGCCAAACCATCGACGACCAGCAAGGCGACTCCTTCCTCGCCCTGCGCGCCATTGCTTGCAATCATCCGCGACGTCGCCGCCTTGGAGAGGTCTTCAGCCCCCGCCAGACTGCCGGATACAGCCCTTACTGCCGAATCCGGTGGCATCAGGAAGCCGAGATACATTACATCGGGCTCTGCCTCGAAGGTCCTGCCCCCCATCAGCAGTGTGACGGGCTTGCCAGCCTCCCCGATAAAGGACACCCGCATCAGCCCTGTCACGCCGTGGGTCGCAATACGGTCGAGCAGATTTTCAAGATAGGCGCGATCCTGGGGCGCGACCAGCGCGCGAAGATCAACATTGACCAAGGCGGATGCGCCGGACTTTCGCAGACCGAATGACGCGCCCGCCGCCCAACGGATCATCCCGTCACGGCCAGCCTCGATCAAAAGTTGCGCGGTAGCGAACGCAAAATTGACGAACCGCGTGCGGTCATTCTTGGCCGTTCCGTCCAGCGAAGCCTCCTGGATCCAGCGAGGCGCCAGAAAATTTGCGCCAGCTGTCTAAGATGGCCAAGAAAGCGTGGATGTCAATATTTGACAAACATTACACCAATAAATGGAGTTTTTTTGATGTATTTATATAATACGCAACTTACACAATAACTATCTCGAATTATATATGCAGAATTTTCTGTATATGACGCTTACGTCATCGAATCCTCGAAATAGTCTTCTTCAACGGTACGATCCGTGCCATGCCCCTGAATGCCGACAAGCGGGGCTACTCCGAGCGTTACGATAAAATTCACGACTACGGCGAATAAGGCGGCATAGGCGGAGAGCGAGTAAGAACCGATCTGAACAGTATAGACTGCAGATTTGAGCCCCGTAGAGAGCACCATCGCGGTTCCGCATCCCATGCCTGCGCCCCAGCCTGTCAGCAGGGCCCATGCATTGAACCGTCGACCATAAAGTCCATCGAGCATCGCAGGAAATGTCTGCAGAATCCAGACGCCGCCAAGGAGTTGGAGGTTGATCGCAAACTGGGTCGGCAGGAACAGAATGAAGCCGAGAGCACCAAGCTTCACGACCAGCGAGACAAGCTTGGCGACCGAAGCCTCGCCCCTGTCCGTCACGCTTGGGTTGATGAATTCGCGATAGATATTGCGGGTAAACAGATTGGCCGCAGCGATGGACATGATTGCCGCGGGCACCAAAGCGCTGATCGCGATCGCGGCGAAGGCGAAGCCGGCAAACCATTGCGGGAACATCTTCAGGAACAACAACGGCACGACCTGACTGGGCACAGTCGGATTGACCCCGGCAGCGATCGCCATATAGCCAAGCAGCGCGATGAGACCAAGCAGGAAGGTATAAGCCGGCAGGAGCGCGGCATTGCGTCGGATCACCGACCCGCTCGACGAACTCAAGATAGCCGTGACGGTATGAGGATACATGAACGCCGCCATCGCCGAGCCGAGGGCAAGGCTGGCATAGGCGCCGGCACTTGCGGCCGGCAGAATAAGATGACCCGGTTTCGCCCGGGCCGCGAGCCCGGTCGCAGCCGCATCGAAAACGGCGCCATAGCCGCCAAGAGCCTCGGGGATGATGACAATCGCAGCAAAGATCGTGATGAAAATCATGACGTCCTTGACGAGCGCGATCAGTGCCGGCGCCCGCAATCCGCTTTTGTACGTATAAAGTGCGAGGATCGCGAATGCGATCACCAGCGGCAGTTCCCCCCTGATCCCGGTACCACCAAGCCCAAGGGCGGCGAGCACGACCTGCATGCCGAGGAGCTGGAGCGCAATATAGGGCATCGTCGCGAGAATCCCGGTCAGGGCCACGGCAAGGGCGAGCCAACGGTTGCCATATCGACCATGAATGAAATCCGCTGCGGTGACGTAGCCATGGCGGCGGGCGACCGCCCAGAGCCTTGGCATCAGAAGATACACGATTGGATAGACCATGATTGTATAGGGCAGCGCAAAGAACCCGGCCGCGCCAACACCCCATACCAGTGCCGGTACCGCGATAACGGTGTAGGCAGTATAGAAATCACCCCCCAGCAGAAACCAGGAGACGATGGTGCCGAATCGTCGGCCGCCGAGGCCCCATTCGTCGAGATGCCCGAGGTCAGCGGCTCGCCAGCGGGCAGCGAAAAAACCAAGGACAGTCACCAAGGCAAAGAAAGCGATAAAGACCGCGAGTGCCGTGACCTTCAACTCACCGGCCATGACGACTATCCAGCAAATAGGCGCAACCCGTCGATAACGCGCTCAGGAATATCCAGGCGAACTGATACCAGTAAAAAAACGGGATCTGCCAAAGCCGAGGCGCGTCCATCGAATACAATGCCGGCCACAACAATCCAAAAAACGGCAAGACTAGAAGCACGTAGACCAGTTTAGGGCGCTGTGGCGGCTTGCGAGCCAGCATGGAAGGCTCCTCGTTGAGGTAGGGAACGCATCGCGAATCGATGATGCATTCCAATACTATAGCCAGCCAAGCGAAGACAGGGGGAGGATGGCACACAAGATAACGCTATTGCTCGCCCGAAAGCCTCTGGCTAACGGCTCCCTGGCACACCATACTCTTTCTTTGATCTGCATTTGAGCGAGACCGGCGCATGGCCACGCTTTCCACCCTCGACCTCATTACCCGCCTGGTCTCATTCGACACCACCAGCCGGGAGAGCAATCTCGCCCTGATTGACTTCGTCCGCGATTATCTGGACGGCTTCGATATCACCTCGGAGCTGGTCTTCGATGAGAGCGGTCGCAAGGCCAATCTTTTTGCGACCATAGGCCCCGAGGATAGATCCGGCGTCATTCTATCTGGCCATACCGATGTCGTTCCGGTCGATGGCCAGACCTGGACAAACGACCCTTTTGAGGTCTGGGAACGAGACGGTCGTCTGGTTGGTCGCGGTGTCGCCGACATGAAGAGCTTTATCGCGATCGCGCTGGCCAAAGTCCCCGATGCAATCGCGCAGATCCGGAAAACACCCCTGCATCTTGCCCTCACCTTCGACGAAGAAGTCGGCTGTTTGGGCGCACAAAAACTGGTCCCAATCCTGGAACAGCGCCATCCACGCCCACGCGCCTGCATTATTGGCGAGCCAACCCTGATGAAGCCGATCATCGGCCACAAAGGGAAACGATCCCTGCGCTGTCACGTTCACGGCCTGGAGTGTCACTCGGCGATGACCCACGTCGGTGTCAACGCTGTCGAGGCTGCTGCCGAAATGGTCGCCTATCTCAAATCCTTGGCGCGGCGGTTTCGCGATGAGGGCCCCTTCGATCCGGATTACGACCCGCCCTACACCACTGTGCACACGGGGCATATTGACGGCGGTACGGCCGTCAATATTGTCCCCAAACACTGCCTGTTCGATTTCGAATTTCGCCACCTGCCGGAGCACGACCCGGAGACGATCCTGCGGGAAATTCACGACGAAGCCGAAAGACTTTCGATCGAGATGCGTCAGGTCTATGCGCGGGCCGGGTTCGATTTTCAGATGATTTCCAACATCACGGGCCTGGCCACCAACGGTGATGAGGAAATCGTCGCGATGGTCAAGCAACTGACCGGTGTTAACGGAACGGGAAAGGTGAGCTTCGGCACCGAAGGGGGTGTCTACCAGCACGCCGGAATCCCGACGGTCATCTGTGGCCCTGGTTCGATCGAACAGGCCCATAAGCCCGATGAATGGATCGCCCTTGAGCAGATCACCGCTTGCGAAACTTTTCTCGATCGGCTGATAAACCGTATCGCGGCCGAGTAGTCTGGCGGCTCTCCCGCCGTTCCTGCTTCAACAGGATCGACGGGATTTAGGGCAACCGGCGTTACAGATCCTGTACGAGCGCCGCCCTGACGGCATCAGGCAGCACGGCGATATGGCCGTAGTTCGGATGGTCGAAGCCGATCAGAATCTGGTTCTTAGAATCGCGGAACGCCCGAGCCTGAGCCTCGGTCACACGGAAATTGAAGAACTGCACGGAAGACGCCTTGCCTTCAGGCGACGTATTCTCGCGATGTGGATCCGGCGTGCCGCGCACCATGTCCTCGCCGATTTTGACGAAAGCATGGTTCTCGATGCCGCCAATCTTGACGAGCAACACCCGGCGGCGGATTTCGTCATCAACTTCGAACATCACGGTTGCGACCAACTCGTTGCCCTGCGGGATCAGGGGACCATAGGCCTCGATCTCGTCGGCCAACTGCGCATCGCCGCCCTTTTCGATATGCAGCATCTCCTGGATTTGATGCCGGATCGTCTCGTAATTCTCGAAGAAGAAGGTCGCAATCGGGCCGACCTCGACGCGACGATTTTTCTTCAGCGCCGCAATCGCCTTGCGGGCCTCGCCCCGACGTTTCGGATATTCGCTCGCCGGGATCAGATCGGCGGCAGAAAAGCTGCGCTTGGCGGCAGACATCAGAGTCTCCATCAAAATTACGCCTCGGCCGTCACATCGACAAGGAAGGCGGATGCATTGGGGGAAATTCTGTTCGAGCGGTCCCACCCATAGGCAAGCGCGAACAGCTCGACAGGATGCGCCTGGGTTGGCAGGGGATTTTCGCTCTTCAGGCGTTCCATTCCCTGCACGATGTGGACACCGGCAAGCGGGCATTCTGACGCAACAAAGGTCGGCGCGTTCTTGACCGCCTGACGGGCTGCGGGCAAGCCAATCTTGATCGCCGTTTCAAAGTTTTCCTTCATCACGCCCCAAGAGCCGCCATGGCCCGAGCAGCGCTCAATGACATCGATCTTCGTCTGCGGGATCAGGCGCAGAAGCTCCGCCGCCTTCTGCCCCATGTTCTGGGCGCGCGCGTGGCACGCGATATGGACGGTGACCGGCCCGGAAAGCGGACGCAGGCCGGGCGTCAGACCTTCCTTCTTGGCGATCCCCACGATGTATTCGCTAAGGTCGCTCGTGTGTTCGGCCAGGAACTTCACGTCGGGATCATTGGGCAGAATTAGCGGCCATTCGAATTTCAACATCAGCGCGCAGGACGGGATCAGCGCGATGATTTCATACCCGGCCTCGATCCAGCGCCGAAACTCCCCGGCCACGAGTTTCGCCTTCGATGCTACCTCGGCAATGTCACCCTGCTCGAGCTGCGGCATGCCACAGCATCCAGGGTATTCGACGACTGTTTCAACGCCGTTATAGGCGAGGATCGCGCGGGCTGCGGTGCCAATGTCGGGGTTGTTGAAATTGACGAAGCAGGTCGCGTACAGCACGGCCTTTCGGCCATAGGCTGGTGCCGCCTTGTTGACCGGCGGTGTTTCCAGCGCCCGTTCCTCGAAGGTCTTGAAATAGAATTTCGGCAGCTCGGCGTCCTGCGCAATGCCTGCGATACTTTCCAGCAGCGGCCGCGTCAGGGAATTGCCCCGTTTGGAGGCGAAATTGGCAAGGGGGGCGACAAGACCCGCCAATGCACCGTTACGGTCAGTTTCAGTCAATTGACGAACTGCGGTGTGAACGACCCCCTGTTTCAACTCCGCCGCCCGATAGCGCAGCATCAGATGCGGGAAATCGAGATTGAATTCATGCGGTGGGACATAGGGGCACTTCGTGAGGAAGCACATGTCACATAGTGTGCAGCCATCAACGACCTTCTTGAACTCCTTCGGATCAACCGAATCGAGTTCTTGCGTCGGCGCTTCGTCGACCATGTCGAACAGGGTCGGAAAGGAGTCGCAAAGATTGAAGCAGCGGCGGCAGCCATGGCAAATATCGAAGACGCGGTGAAGCTCCGTCTCGATTTTTTCCATGTCGTAGAAGTCAGGGTTCTCCCAATCGAGCGGGTGGCGAATAGGGGCCTCTAGACTACCTTCCGACATGCCTGTCTCCCTGGGAAAAGAGTAAGACCAACCGGGCCAAGGGGCCATACGGGGTCAATCAGAGTGGTTTCCCG
>CAIXXC010000428.1 GCA_903923205.1 uncultured Rhodospirillales bacterium
CAATATTCAGGAGACCTCTATCCTGCTCCAACCCCCTCGCACAAGGTTATTGGACGCATGGCAACGTCCCTAAGCGAAGAGGGGTTCAGGCCGCGCTCGGTCCCTGAAGCTCGACCTGGAGATTATAGAGCCGGGCGTAGAGCCCTTCGCGATTGCCAACCAGCGTGCCATGATCGCCCGTTTCAATGATCCGGCCTTTTTGCATGACCAAGATCTTGTCGGCCTTGGCGATGGTGCTGAAGCGATGTGCGATGACGATCGCGGTACGATTGCGCATCAGTCTCTCCAACCCGTCCTGGACAAACCGCTCGGATTCAGAGTCGAGCGCGCTGGTAGCCTCGTCAAGAATCACAAGCTGGGGGCTCCGCAGCAGCGCCCGGGCAATCGCGACGCGTTGCTTTTCCCCGCCCGACAACTTGATGCCGCGCTCTCCCACCCTGGTTTTGTACTGATCGGGGAAATTGCGGATGAAGGCGTCGGCATGTGCCGAGCGGGCGGCGGCCTCGACGTCTTCTGGAGATGCTTCCGGTTTGGCGAAAGCGATATTCTCGCCAATCGTATCATTGAACAGGGCCACGTCCTGGAGGACGATGCCCATCAGGCTTCGCAGCGAATCCTGAGTATAGCCTTTGATGTCAGTGTCGTTGACGAGTATTTGCCCCTGATCTGGGTCGTATAACCGCATAAGCAGCTTGATCAGCGTCGATTTGCCGGAACCGCTGGGGCCAACCAAGGCCAGCATCTCGCCGGCTGCAAGACGAAACGATATGGCTTCGAGGCTTGGTAGTTCTGCGCCAGGGTAGGAGAAGCTCACCTTACGGAATTCAATACTTTCGATCTTGGAAAGGGTCATCGCACCGGGCGTGTCGATGACCGAAGGTACCATCTTCAGCAAGTCGACGAGGCGCTCCGCCGAGGTTTCGATATCGCCCGTATTGTTGACGAGACGGGTGATTGGCTGAATTGCCGAGATCAAATTCTGTGTCAACGTCAGGACCAGGAGAATATCGCCTGCGGTATATTTTCCTTCCAATGCTTCAAGGCTGACAATTGCGATCGAAGCAATAACGCCGATCGTGTTGACCAGGTTCAGCCGCGCACCATCGCGAAGTTCGGTACCCATTTCGACGGTGCGGATATCCCACCATTCGCTTTGCGCCTTTTCAAATTGCCGCTTTACCACACGCTCGCCGGCAAAGCTGCGCACGGTTGCGATCTGGCTGATCATTTCGCTGAGGAGACCGGCCATTTTACCCATGACTTGATGCCAGCGCCGCCGCAGCGGTTTGGTTTTGGTGACGGTCCGGAAGGAGCTAACCAAATTATAGGGGATGAGGACCAGCATGATCAGGCCAATCGTCGGCGCCTTGACGAGAAGCACGCAGATACCGAAGAACAATTGCAGGATGCTGGCTAAGGTCCCCTCGCTGAGTTGGAACAACCACATTGTGATTGATGTGATGGCGCCATAGCGGTCCATGACATCGCCCACGCGGGTGCGCTCATAATAATCAAGGGACAGGGTCGCCATATTGTCGAAGACACGCTGGCGTAGCGAACTGACCGTATTGAGCCAGAGCGCGTCGGATTGGCCCTCAAGAAAATAGTTGAAGATAATTGTCGCGATCCGAAGGCCGCCGAAGGTCAGGATCAAGATCGCGAGCGTTGACTGGGCCTGGGCGAATGTCAGCTTGTGGGCCGACAGTCGAATAACGGTATCAACGATACCCTTGAATAAGTAGGGGATCGCCGTTCCGACGATACCAAGCATTGAACTGGCGGCAATGATGACCACAAGCCGACCACGGTATTCGGGAATGAGGGTGATGACATGCCAAATGTTTTTCACGGATAGCCGTTCCAACAACAGGAGGAACGGGGCATTATATTTTCGCGCTGCATGTTATATCGCCTTGCGCCCTAGAGAGTACCGATCATATAACGCCATTTCATACGATATAGTATGAATTTCGTGCACGGTAGCCCGGTGCCAATCAATATGAGGCGGCGAACATAGTTCTAGCCGAACAAAGGACTCGTGTATCGTGAAGTCGGTTGAGCTCCATCTAAGGGCCGCGAGCGTCCTGGTCGCGGCGCTTGTGATCGGCGCGTTGCTCCACGCCGTCAGCTGATCTGCGGGCGATAGACCCCCACGGTCACATGTCCACGAAAAGCGGGATCAGGCGACCGAAAACACCTTTGAATTTCAGCCGACCTTCGACAGCGATGAGGCAGACGCAGTCTTCATCGGATGTCACGGCAGGTCGGTGAACCATCTCGGCATCATGCTCGATGAAATCGCCTGCAACAAAGGCGCCGGTTTCGTCGAAGAACTTCCCCTCAAGCACGACTGTCATCTCGCGGCCGCGATGGCCGTGCAGCGGGAGCAGGGTTCCCCGCGAGACTCGGAACAATGTTGCCCGCGTCCCACGATTGCGGCGCCGGACCAGATCAACGGCGGCGACCCCGCGACCAAGCCGCTTCCACGGCAATTCGCCAACGCCTCCCAGATAGGGCGTCAGAGGCGTGCCGGCGAAGGGGCTATCGACTGCGGACACATCGCCGATCAGGAAGGGGATGGGCACAGTGTCGTCAAGCCGCGCAAGCGTCTGTGCATAACAATCCGGAGACATTTCCTCGGGTTCTAGATCCTCGAGCATGACGCCACCGACTGTTTCGATCTGCGCCAACCGCTCACGACATTCGGCGCACATCGAAATATGGGTCACGACTGCAAGGGCCAGTGGTTCGGAAAGGCTGCCACTGCCGTAGTCGAACAGCGTGGCCGCGCTCGGATGATGAGAAGGGGTCACAGGGTATCTCCCAGTGCGGTGCGAAGCCGGTTCATGGCAAGACGCAAGCGTGACTTGACGGTTCCAAGCGGAATGCCGAGATCTCGACCGATGTCGCCATGAGCCTTGTCGGAAAAGAAGGAAAGATTGACGACCTCGGCCTGATCGGGGGGCAGAGTCTTCAGGGCCTCGCGCAGGCGCACGGCGTATTGATGGGCCGCTATCGACTCTTCCGCTCCTTGCGGCTGAGTAGGCACGAGGGCCTGCTCGTCGGGATGAAGCTCGGGCCGCGCCTCGCGGCGCAGGGCATCTATCCTCAAATTGCGCGCGATCGTGAATATCCAGGTTGAGGCTTGGGATTTCCGGGGATCGTAATACGTGGCCTTGCGCCAGACGACGAGCATCGCTTCCTGCGACAATTCTTCAGCGACGGATGCCGGTGCGCCCAGTCGCATCAGATATGCCTTCACGCGCGGTGCGAAATGAGCGAACAGGGAACCGAACGCAGCGCGGTCACCGCGCTCGGCGATGGCAACAATCTGCGCTGCGAAGGATTCGCCGCTTGTCCGGGGGGCAAGCTCGTCGTTCATCCGTGCCGCGAGCCGCGGAAAGGATGGAACCTGATTCTTGCCGTCGCCGCGTATGGCAATGCTGAGACGAGGGTGTGCTTCCATGGAGACATATACGTGACCGCTACCCTATTGGATCACGCGCGCGCCGGTGATCGCCGAGACTGCCGTGGTTGCCCTATCCCTGTCTTCCTCGCGCATCCAAGGCCCAAGGTAAACGATTTGGGTGATCCTGTCAGGGGAATGAGGCAAGGGACCGACCGCGCTCCGATGGCGAAGCTCGCAACACCGAACTTCGCCTGAATTGCCACGCTAACTTATTGAACCCAGTGAGATTCATATTTTGAGATGCGGGAGTTTAAGATCGCGAATTTCTGAACCACCACCTTCATTTACCTCGGGCCGCGACAATAGGTTCCTGGCCTGTTTCAAAATCCTGTCGGATGCGGGCCGGAAACCTGATAATAACCCGCAGGCTGGCCTCGGTGGGTGCCGGCAGCGTCGTGTCGTGCGGCCGCGCCCTCCTAAACGGGGACCAGCACCGAACTCGAACCAGCGTTTCATACAACCGGGCTGGATAATAAGGGAAGCTCCGTAATGAAAGTTGCGATTTTAAAGGAAACGCGTCCGGACGAAAGGCGGGTGGCGGCAACGCCGGATACCGTCAAGCGGATGATTGGCCTGGGCCTCGACGTTGTTGTTGAAGCCGAAGCCGGTCTTGAAGCCTCGTTCACGGACGCGGCCTATGAGGCGGCAGGTGCGAGGATCGTGCCGGATGCCAGAACTGCCGCGCAAGGGGCAGGCCTCGTGTTAAAGGTTCAGCGCCCGCAACTCGGTGGCGATGGCCCCGATGAGTTGGCGTATCTCGAAAAGGGCACGATTCTCATCGGTATGCTTGCACCGTTGCAGAACAAGGCCGACGTCGAGGCTTATGGCCGCGCTGGCCTGACCAGCTTCGCGATGGAGCTGATCCCACGCATCACGCGTGCGCAGTCGATGGACGTGCTGAGCTCGCAGTCGAATCTCGCGGGCTATCGGGCTGTGCTCGATGCCGCGGCTGAGTTCACACGCGCCTTTCCGATGATGATGACAGCTGCCGGCACGATCCCGCCCGCGCGCGTCTTCGTCATGGGTGCCGGCGTTGCCGGGCTGCAGGCGATTGCGACCGCGCGCCGGCTTGGCGCGATTGTCTCGGCAAATGACGTTCGGCCTGCCGTTAAGGAACAGGTCGAAAGCCTCGGCGCAACCTTCGTCGCCGTCATCGACGATGAGTTCAAACAGGCGGAAACCGGTGGCGGCTACGCCAAGGCCATGAGCGCCGAATACCAGGCCAAGCAGGCCGCGCTCACGGCGGAGACCATCAAGAAGCAGGACATCATCATTACGACCGCACTGATCCCGGGCCGTGCGGCGCCGGTTCTGGTGACGGAAGAGATGGTCAAGTCGATGAAGCCCGGCTCTGTCATCGTCGATCTTGCTGTCGAGCAAGGCGGCAATTGCCCGCTGTCCGAATATGGCAAGGTCGTGCAGAAGCACGGCGTGACCCTCGTGGGCCACGCCAACGTGCCGTCGCGCGTCGCTACCGATGCCTCGGCGCTCTACGCCAGGAACCTGCTGAATTTC
>CAIXXC010000429.1 GCA_903923205.1 uncultured Rhodospirillales bacterium
GCAGTGGCGGCTTCGCCCAGGGCGATACGTATGCCAATATCCAGAATGTTACCGGATCGGCGTTCAACGACACGCTGATCGGCGATGCGCATGACAACGTGTTCGATGGCGGCGCGGGCGCAGACCACATCGATGGCGGCGTCGTTCTCGCTGCGCGGCGGCACGCGCGAGGTACTGCGGGGGATCATCGCCCGTGGCATGGGGTTGAGATGAGGAGGGGCACATGACCGATCTGGTATTGCGCGAGGCCGCCGGAGGCATCGTCACGCTGACGCTGAACCAGCCCGATCTGCGCAACCCGATCTCGGATCCGGCGATGATCGACGCGATCGTCGGTGTGGTCGAGGCCGCGGATGCCGACATGGCGACGCGGGTCGTTATCCTGACCGGTGCCGGCAGTGCCTTCTCGTCGGGCGGCAACATCGCCGCGATGAAGAAGGGCGCGGGGCTTCATGCCGAGCAGACCGCCCAAACGCGGCGCAACTACCGGCTCGGCATCCAGCGAATTCCGTTGCTGTTCGAGTCGATCGAGGTGCCGGTGATCGCGGCCGTCAACGGGCCGGCGATCGGCGCTGGCTGCGATCTTGCGTGCATGTGCGACATCCGCATCGCGGGCCAGAGCGCGAAGTTCGCCGAAAGCTTCTGTCCACCGTTGCCAGTGCGCGCGCCTCGAACTCCAGATCGGGTTCTGCCTCATCCGCTGCAAGCCAACGCGCGGCCAGGTGCTGGATCGGCGAAAGGCTCTCTTCCACATCGCGCAGAAAATCGAAGAGTTTATCCTCGTCCAATTCACCGATCAGTTGCGGCATGGGTTGGTATCCGCGCCGGGCCACGTTGCGGTAAAGACTCGCCGCACAGCGATGGCCAGTCCCGAGCGGCCGGCCGTGACGGACGAATGTCATGGCCTCGTCGAGCATCGCCTCGTCCATCGCGAACAGGGGTGAGATCAGGACGTATCGGCCGCTTTCGAGCGGGCACAGGCGCATGGCTGTCTGGAGCCCGGCAGCCTCGGGCGATATCCTTTCGTCCAGCAGCAACAGGTTTTCGCCGGTGACCAGATCTTTTACGCGAACAATGTCGGGCCCCTGCCGGTCCACAATTCTGACCAGATGAAATTGCGCGGTGCTCAAGGCTTGCAGAGCCCGCTGGTCTTCGGACGTTTTCGGTGCCTGCGTGCGAAGATAGCGCTCGACCAAAGTCCGCCCACTCATTGATGGCGTGACCATTTCCAGATCGGCGGCCATCACAAAAAGGCACGTCTGGGCGTCGTCGTCTTCCGGAAGATCAGCGTGTCCGACCAACCACTTGCGCAAGGTCTTCTGGATTGCGCTTTGCGGCACAAACCGTTCGATTATGGCATCGATGTGGGCGCCGATTGCCTCCCGGACCGCGAAGTCGGCTTCAAGGCCGTCGCTGGTTTCGGCCATGGGCATAATGTGGCGTCTCCTTGGCGGCGGGCCTGATCGTCAACTTGGGATAATATCCCAGGCATCATAGCGCAACGCACAGGAGGCTCCGGGTCTGAGGCAATCCACATGAAAATGCATGCGGAGATTATGGGGGATAATATCCGCATAATGCGCGGTGATTATAATTGCTGTTGCGGAGAAAACTTGCCATAATCACCGCAAGGAGCGCGGAGAATATGGATTTCATCCATCAATTGGCGGATTGGCCCAAATATCAATGGCGTGACGGAGAAATTGCCGCTCCGTTGGCCGCCGTGCGCCATCGCCAGGGGCGATTGATGGGACGCATGGAAGGTATCGGCTTCGATCTCCGCAGTGAAGCCATGCTGACCACACTGACTGACGATGTCATCAAATCCAGCGAAATCGAGGGCGAAGACCTGAACAGGCAACAGGTGCGCTCTTCTCTCGCCCGCAGATTGGGCATGGATATCAGCGGTCTGGTGCCCGCCGATCGCAATGTCGAAGGTGTTGTCGAAATGATGCTCGACGCCACCCAGAAGTTCGATCAGCCTCTGACCGAAGATCGCCTTTATGCCTGGCACGCCGCGCTTTTCCCGACCGGTCGCAGCGGTATGAACCGCATCACCGTTGGCGCGTGGCGCAAAGACGATGCGGGCCCGATGCAGGTTGTCTCCGGCCCCTACGGCCGTGAAAGGGTGCATTATGAAGCTCCCTGTGCCGAACGCCTTCGTACCGAAGTGGCAACGTTCCTCACATGGTTCGAAACGCCTTCGGCGCATGATCCAGTCCTGAGAGCTGCGCTGGCGCACCTTTGGTTTGTGACCATCCACCCCTTTGACGACGGCAATGGGCGCATTGCGCGCGCCATCGCCGACATGGCGCTGGCGCGTTCCGAGTCCAGCCCGCAGCGCTTCTATTCGATGTCCACTGAAATCCTGCAGCGGCGCCAAAGCTACTACGATGTTCTGGAAACCATCCAGAAGGGCGACCTTGACATAACCGGTTGGCTGCTTTGGTTCCTTGAATGCCTCGATGGTGCAATCCAGCACTCAGAAACCGTGCTTCAGCATGTCTTCACCAAAGCACGATTTTGGGAAATGTACCGTGACGCGC
>CAIXXC010000430.1 GCA_903923205.1 uncultured Rhodospirillales bacterium
CCGTCAATGCCGGTGAGGGTCACCATTTCCACGTCATCGGAGAACGCCTTGGCGTCCGGCGTGACAATTTCGAGTTTGAGAGTCGCAGCCATGTTAATTTCTTTCAGCCCCTGGTTTCAGGCCGGCGACCAGGGAGGCCAACCGGCGGGAAACGGCAGAGCTGCGGGAATTATTCCTTAATTTCGTCGATGCCACCCTTCATGTAGAAATTCTGTTCGGGCACGTCGTCGTGTTTGCCTTCGAGAATTTCCTTGAACGCGCGGACGGTTTCGGCCACGGGCACCTGCTTGCCTTCGCGACCGGTGAAGATCTGGGCAACGGTGAACGGCTGGCTGAGGAAACGCTGAATTTTGCGCGCGCGGTAGACGGTGAGCTTGTCGTCGGGGGACAGTTCGTCCATGCCCAGAATCGCGATGATGTCCTGGAGGTCCTTATAGCGCTGGAGCACTTTCTGGACGCCACGGGCAACTTCATAGTGTTCCTTGCCGACGATTTCCGGCGCGAGGGCGCGGGAGTTCGATGACAGCGGATCCACGGCGGGGAAGATGCCGAGTTCGGCGATGGAACGTTCGAGCACGATGGTCGCATCCAAATGCGCGAAGGTGGTGGCGGGCGCGGGGTCGGTCAAGTCGTCCGCAGGCACATACACAGCCTGGAAGGAGGTGATGGAACCTTTCTTGGTGGAAGTAATGCGTTCCTGGAGGTCGCCCATTTCCGCGGCGAGGGTCGGCTGGTAACCGACGGCGCTGGGTGTGCGGCCCAGCAAAGCCGACACTTCGGAGCCGGCCTGGGAGAAGCGGAAGATGTTGTCAATAAAGAGCAACACGTCCTGGTTTTTCTCGTCGCGGAAGTACTCGGTGACGGCGAGGGCGGAAAGGGCGACGCGGAGGCGGGCCCCGGGCGGTTCATTCATCTGGCCATAGACAAGGGCGATCTTGGATTCACTGAGATTGTCCTGCTTGATAACACCCGCTTCGGACATTTCGGTATAGAGGTCGTTGCCTTCACGGGTGCGTTCGCCAACGCCGGCGAAGACAGACACGCCGCCGTGGAGTTTGGCGATATTGTTAATTAGCTCCATGATGACGACCGTTTTGCCGACACCGGCGCCGCCAAAGGCGCCGACTTTGCCGCCTTTGAGGAAGGGGCAGATCAGGTCAATAACCTTGATGCCCGTGGTAAGTACCTGGGGAGAAGTTGACTGATCAATGAGCGCAGGGGCCGGGCGGTGAATCGGATAGCGCTTCTCTGTTTTGACCGGGCCGCGTTCGTCAACGACCTCGCCAGTAACATCAAACACGCGTCCCATGACGCCATCGCCGACAGGCATGGAGATGGGAGCGCCGGTGTCAATGACCTCCAAGCCGCGCTTGAGGCCCTCGGTCGTGGACATGGCGACAGCGCGGACCCAATTATCGCCCAGATGCTGCTCGACCTCGAGCGTCAGTTTTGTAGGCTGACCCAGGACTTTATAGTCAATAGTCAACGCGTTATAGATCGCGGGCAGAGGTTCGGGGAACTCGACGTCCACGACCG
>CAIXXC010000431.1 GCA_903923205.1 uncultured Rhodospirillales bacterium
GCGAGCCGCCTGCCGCGGCGATCGTTGCCCTCAGCAAGACCTACAACGTCAACCCAACCTGGCTGTTGCTCGGCGAAGGCCGACCCGATCAAACCAGCGCTGACGAGATCTATGTCCGCTCGATCGACATTGCCTGGGACTACCTGACCCGTGGCGGCGATGAACCGGACAAGGCGGCGCTTATCAAGCTGAGCAGCGCCCTATTTCAATATCTGATGGAGCATGGCGAGATCAGCCCCGCCATGAGCGAGAAGCTTCTATCGCTGAGTGCCTGACCATGAACGACAACCTGCCACCGGCCATAACCGATCAGCGACTCCTCGCCGCGATGATGGCCGTCAACCCGCCGATTGAAAAGTTGATGGCTGATCGACTGACCCTGCGACGGGAAATGAAGGAAGCTCAAGAACGGCTCGAACTGGAAAGGCAGCGAGCCCTGGAGTTATCCCATGTTCGCGACGTGTCGATCCCGCGATACATCGCTCTCGCCAAGGCGTTCACAGTCACCGCCGCGGTCCTAGCGCTGTTCGCGCTTGGTTTTGCCCTCTTCACTGGTCTTCTGGAGATCAAACTCCCCGCATCCCTCTTTGCCTCTCTGCTGTTGCCCCTTTGGCTGGTCGACACGGCAGAACGACAGTTTGGTCGTTGGGAATTTCGATCTGGCCGATCCATCCGGTTCAGGTTTGTAGCCTCGAGCCGCTAACAGAATACCAGCAGCCACCGAAGCCTTGCTGTTTCGGCCAAAATCGATACCGCTGCCGACGCGATAGCCGGACCAGACCCACACTTCTGAATGGGCCTGATCCTATGAACCGTCTAATGTACTGTGCTGCGACGGCATCACTTATCTGGTCGAATGCCGGGCTAGCCCGAAATGTCGATCTCGAGAGTTTCGCAAAACCGAGCGGACCATCTGGGCGATTCGTCTTGCAGCCGTCCCCGACGCTGCATGTCGACGCCCAAGCTGCGCCCCCTCAAGGCAACAGCCTTGCCCAGGCATTCGAAGCGCTTGCTGACGGCGATAACTCCGGATCTACCGTTCCCGCATCGGCAGACCATTCATATTGGCGAGACCAGCTTTACGGCAACGCCGAGGCACCATTATGCGCCAGAGAGCCGTATCAGCCGAATCCGGCCTTGCCCGCTTCTGCTGAACGGCGTCGCGCTACTTGGTATCCCGCCATGGTCGCCGCGGCCTGTGAAGCCGGACTGCCTCCACTTTTGCTTGACGCGCTCATCATCCAGGAAAGCCGGTATAACCCCAGCGCGCTAAGCCCAAAGGGGGCCGCCGGGATATCCCAGTTGATGCCGGACCGGGCTCGATCGCTCGGCGTTCGCAACGTCTGGAACCCTATCGACAGCTTGCGCGGCGGCGCCCGTTACATGCGTGTCCTCCTGAATGAATTCGGACGGTTCGACCTCGCGCTTGCAGCGTATAACGCCGGCGAAGGCCGTGTTCGGCGCAAACTGGAGGTGCCGCATATCCCGGAAACTCTGGGATACGTCTCTGGAGTCTTGCTCACGATGCGAAACGAAATCGCCCGCAGGCACGTCCTGATGGCAGGACTTTCGCAATAGGTCGCGTTGAGAACGGTCCTGCGTTGCACCCGCCACCCATACTCGGTGGAGGGGAAACGCCCTCGACGATGCCTGAGCGGGAACCTTCGCGCAAACGGCAATTGACGCGTACGGCGATTTGCCGTACAGATTTTGCCCAAAGGAGATACGACATGTTCGCTCTCGAACCAATCGCTACGACGCCCGGCAAGATGGAGGCGCGCAAGGAACTGCGGATGCACCGCGCCGATGAAGAGCGGATCAAGGCCGCCGCCGCCGCAACCGGCCTGCAGGAAGCCGACTTCATCCGTCAAGCTGCACTGTTGCGTGCACAGGAGGTCGAGCAGCGTATGGCCTTGTCAATTCTGCCGCGTGAAACCTTCGATGCATTCCAGGCAGCTGTTGCAGCGCCAGGGAAGGTCGTCCCTGGATTGGCGCAGGCGATGAAGGCATCGGAGGGCGTTCTGAAGGATGCCGGCTGAACCATCGAATGAAGCTCGCTCGCTGACAATCGCCAAATTCGACAAGGCGCTGCATGATCGCAGCGCCTTTTCTTGCGGCTTCCCGCCCATCGACAATTTTCTGAAATCCTCCCTGTCGGATCAGGTCCGCGACGGCATGGTGACGGCATGGCTGGCAACGGCTGACGTTGATCGTGCGGTACTGGGTTTCTACACGCTCGGGGCTATGGCGGTGCGATCCAACCTCGGCCCAAAGGCGTGGCAACGTGCGCGCGTGCCGGATGTTCCGGTGATCTACATTCGCGCGGTGGCGGTTCATGAAGGCATGCAAGGTAGGGGACTCGGTACGGCGCTCGTGATCGATGCGATCACACGCTGCGCCACCATTGCCGAGCAGATGGGAGCGGCGGCCATTGTCCTTGATGTGCTTCAGCATGATCATTTCGAGCGGCGATGGAAGTTTTACGCCGATCTGGGCTTCCAGTCCTTGCAGGATCCCGACAACCCCACTCGCGTCTACATATCTATGGCCGATGTGCGAGCGACGCTGGCTCAAAAGTGACGCAGGACAGAGGATCAAAAGCAATTGCACCAGCGGTAGGGCAAGCCGCTTGCTAGCCGGGAACGGTGGCAATGAGGGCTGGCCCCCTACAACTCCGGCAGATTCACAAAATCATCCCGCCGGTTCCTGATCTGCTCTTCATTCGTGATGATGGTCCTCACCAGCCAGTCCGACAGGCGGTCCTCAGCCTTCTGGGTCAAGGGTTCGATTGGGAAATTGGCTCGATCGATCAGTTTGGCGACGACGGGCTTCATCAATTGCATGACAAGGCCCAGCTCGGGGTCATTATAGGCCTGCCAATCGCCGATTATCTCAATGGCAAAGGTGGCACGCGCGCGCTCGATGCCGAGGAGATCGGTGATCGTACGTAGTTCGGATAGTCGCAACGGCCGGCGGCCGCTGAGCATGCGACCAAGCTGACGCCGGCTAATCCCGAGTATCTCCGCAAGATCAGAGATAGACCGAGCATCGTTGGCGATGTGATGCTGGATCAGCGCCAGAAATGCATCCGTTCGGGGGGCCAACGTCCTGTGACTTTCGCAGGGGCTGCATACTATAGTATATTGATCGATCTCGTTGAGTGTTTCTTCGCACATACAACCCCTCGCCACGCTTGGGCGTCCATGGGATTCCTGATCAGCGGGGCCACGTTGTCAATCGGCGTCCAAACGGGGGTCTGACTCAAATTCCGTGCAATCCAGGTCATGCTGGCGCCATAACTCTAGCTTTGAGTAGGTCGATTTTGGCGCGCCCGTACATCTGGCGTGTAATTACCCACCCCCTTGCCAAGGGTGGCTGTCTGTGATTCACACTACCCATGAATCGCGAGGAACTCGAGCGGCTTACCAAGCCTGAGTTGATCGATCTGTTGCTGGGCCTGCAGC
>CAIXXC010000432.1 GCA_903923205.1 uncultured Rhodospirillales bacterium
GGTAAGGGCCTCGACGATGACGTGACGGCAGGCGATCTCATTCGTGCGGGCCTCAAGGAACTCTCGGCATGACAACCGAGCAGCGGTTAGTCTCCGGCGTCCCGACCGAGGGCGACTCGCCGGAAAATTCGATCCGACCGCTTTCGCTGGGGGACTTCGTCGGCCAGCGTCAGGTCCGCGAAAATCTCGATATCTTCATCCGGGCAGCGCGGTCACGAGAGGAATCCCTCGACCACGTCTTGTTCTACGGACCGCCCGGCCTCGGCAAGACGACCCTCGCTCAGATCGTGGCCCGCGAGATGGGGGTAGGGTTTCGCGCCACCTCGGGGCCGGTGATCCAGCGTGCGGGCGACCTGGCCGCGATTCTCACAAACCTTCAGCCGCGTGACGTGCTGTTCATCGATGAAATCCACCGGCTCATGCCTGCGGTTGAGGAAATCCTCTATCCGGCGATGGAGGATTTCCAGCTTGACCTGATCATTGGCGAGGGTCCCGCAGCTCGGTCGATCAGGATCGATCTGCCGCCTTTCACGCTGGTTGGGGCGACCACGCGTTCGGGCCTGATTACCCGCCCGTTGCGCGAACGCTTCGGTATCCCGCTGCGGCTAGACTTCTACACACCCGAAGAACTCACCAAGATCATCAGCCGCGCCGCCGGCATCCTGAATTTCGACCTGACCAATGATGGCGCGCTCGAAATCGCGCGACGCTCACGCGGCACGCCCCGAGTTGCCGGCCGACTGCTGCGAAGAGTCCGCGACTTTGCCGAGGTTGGCGGCGGCGGCAGTATCGGGCAGGTGGCCGCCGATCGTGCGCTCACCCGGCTTGATGTCGATCAGCGCGGACTGGACAACATGGACCGCCGTTATCTGCGAGCAATCGCCGAACACTACGCCGGTGGCCCGGTCGGGGTCGAAACCATGGCAGCTGTCCTATCCGAGCAGCGCGACGTCATTGAGGACGTGATAGAGCCCTATCTTATCCAGCAGGGTTTTCTGCAGCGCACCCCGCGCGGCCGCATGCTGACGGGCCAGGCCTATGGGCATCTCGGCCTCGCCGCACCGAAGCTGACGGCGCAACTGGACCTCCTGGATGAGGCCGCCATCGGGGATGACGGCCCATGACCGCGCTTTTGCCCCATCCCGGCGCCTTCGCTCAGGGCATATTCATGTACCCGGTTAGGGTCTATTACGAGGATACTGACGCCGGCGGGATCGTCTATCACGCCGACTATCTCAAATTCGCTGAACGCGCGCGCACCGAGTTCATGCGCTGCCTCGGCTGGGGTCATGACCGCCTCGTCGCGGAGTTGGGCGTGACCTGGGTGGTTCGGCGCTTACAGATCGACTATCGCCACCCAGCCAAGCTGGGTGATTGTCTCGTCGTGTCGACGGTATGCGATGCAATTCACGGTGCGAGCATCGAAATGTCGCAGCAGATCGCGCGCGGCGACACCATTCTCACCGGTCTTCAGTTGCAGATCGCACTATTGACGCCTCAGGGTCGACCAGCACGTGTGCCGGCAATCCTTACAGAATCCCTCACCCCCTTCCTCGCTCAACGGACCTCGCAAAGACCATGGACCAAACACCCATCGATTCAGTGAACCTTGGCGGCACGCCCGCCTCTGCCGCAGCCGGAGCCAGCCTATCGATGTGGTCGCTGTTCATGCAGGCCGACTCGATCGTCAAGGCCATCATGCTGCTGCTGTTGCTCGCCTCGTTCTGGAGTTGGGCGATTATCTTCGACAAGGTGCTGAAAGTGCGGCGCCTCAAGCGCGCCGCGGACGCCTTTGAGGAGAGCTTCTGGTCAGGCGGCTCGATCGACACGCTCTACGACCGCATCGGCAGCCGCCCGACAGATCCCATGGCGGCCGTTTTTTCTGCAGCGATGCTGGAATGGCGCAGGGCGGTTGCGCGCGGCGCACTGAACAGCGCGAGCGGTGTCCAAGCGAACCTGAAGGAACGGATCGAGAAGATCATGAACATCACGGTTGGACGGGAACTCGAGCGGCTCGAGCGCTTCATGGCAGTGCTCGCGACCGTCGGCTCCACCGCCCCCTTCGTCGGTCTGCTGGGCACCGTTTGGGGCATCATGAACAGCTTCCAGTCGATCGCGGCCAGCAAGAATACCAGCCTCGCCGTGGTCGCGCCGGGCATCGCCGAGGCCCTGTTCACGACGGCACTCGGCCTCGTGGCAGCCATTCCAGCGGTTGTGGGTTACAATAAGATCACCGCTGACTTTGCTCGCTATGCCAATCGCCTCGATAATTTCGCCGGCGAATTCGGCGCGATCCTCTCCCGTCAACTCGAAGACAAGTCCTGACGATGGCTGGCTCCCTTCTCAATAGTCAGCGCGGCGGGAACGCCCGGCGTTCGTCCTACAGGCCTATGGCGGAAATCAACGTGACGCCGATGGTGGACGTCATGCTGGTGCTGTTGATCGTCTTTATGGTCGCGGCACCCCTGCTTACCGCGGGTGTCCCGGTCGATCTTCCGAAAAGTCAGGCGCAGGCTCTCAACGACGATAAGCCCCCCCTGGTGATTTCCGTCAAAAGCAATGGCGATATCTTTATCCAGGAAACGCCAATTGACGAAGATGCCCTGGTGCCAAAGCTGCAAGCGATCACCAGCAACAACCCGGACGCGGTCATCTATATCCGCGGCGACAAGGCCATCGACTACGGGCGTGTCATGGAGGTCATGGGCATGATCGCGTCCGCAGGCTTCACCAAGCTGTCGTTGGTCTCGGAGATGCCGCAGGGCAGCGAGCCGTCGAAATCGCACAAGGGCGGTTGATCTTGCGCGAAGGGTATCTATTTTCGGGTATTCTGCATGGCATCATCCTTTTGATGGTCCTGCTTGGTCTGCCCGACTGGTTCAAGGCGAAATTGCCGGAGCAACAGCCGGTAGCGGTGCAACTGGTGAACGTTTCGGAGCTGACCCGGGCTCTGAAACGCAATCCGCACCCGATCCAGCAAGCGAAGCTGGATACACCGCCGCCGGATCGTCCGAGCAAGGCGCCGCCGGAGCAAAAGCCTGATCCGCTGGCACCGCCGCCGCCGCCGCCCGCAGCCGCAACGCGCAATCCGGACGAAGAAACCGACGACGCGACACCGCCGCCGCCCGAAAAGAAGCCGCCACCGCCGAAGCCAACCCCTGCGCCGCCGCCGGTTGCGCCAAAACCCGACAAGGCACCGCCGCCACCGAAGCCCAAGCCAGAGCCACCCAAGCAGCAGGCCAAGGTGACGCCGCCCAAGAAGGTCAAACAGGAGACCAAGCCAAAGCCCGTCAAAAAGAAGGCGCCGAAGGCTAATCAGGACCTCGACTTCGACTCCCTATTGAAAAATCTTTCAAGCGACGCGAAGACAATGGAGAAAAACGACCAACCGCCACGCCATGTCACCCATGCGCCGCCGCCGCAGGAGGCTTCCGCACAACCCGACGCGCCGCTTGGCGACAAGCTCTCGACCTCGGAACTTGATGCCCTTCGCGCGCAAATAGAGAAGTGCTGGAACCCTCCGGCTGGCGGCAAAGACGAAGACAAGATTGTCGTACCGATCAAATTGGTGATCAACCAGGACGGCACCGTGGCATCGGCACAAGTGATTGACAGCTACGGCTACTACAACACCAACCAATTATGGCAGGCGGTCGCCGACTCCGCCTTGCGCGCGGTTGAGTCGCCGAGCTGCAGTCCACTCAAGCTACCAGCAGACAAATTCGATCAGTGGAAACTGACGACCCTCAATTTCAGCCCACAGGATCTCCAATGACCACAGTCTTCCCTCCGGTGGCCCGCGCCACGCGGCGCATGACTCTCTTCCTCGCCGCGCTTGCCCTGCTTGGGCTTGTCAGCCTGGCTAGACCGGCTCATGCCGATCTGACCCTCGACATTACTCGGGGCAATCCGCAACCAATTCCGATCGCGATCCCGTCGTTTCAGGGAGACAATCCGGCGGATGGCCAGCTCGGCGCCGATATCGCGGGCGTCGTTTCAAACGATCTTGAGCGCTCCGGCCTGTTTCGACCGATCGATCCGGCGGCTTTCATCCAAGACCCCGCCGCGCTGCGGCCAATTCCGCGATTTGCCGACTGGAAACTGATCAATGCGCAGGCGCTCGTCGTCGGCAATGTAAGCGCCCGACCAGACGGCCAAACCCATGTCGAGTTCCGGCTTTGGGATACGACAGCCGGCAAGATGCTGACGGGGGTCGCCTACAATTCACCGGCAGTCAACTGGCGCCGCTTCGGTCACAAGATCGCCGATCAAATCTATCAACGCATCACCGGCGAGGGCGGATACTTTGATACACGAATCGTCTACATCTCCGAATCGGGGCCGAATCTGCGTCGAATCAAGCGCTTGGCCATTATGGACCAGGATGGAGCCAACAATCATCTGCTGACTAACGGCCATTCGCTCGTTCTAACCCCTCGCTTCTCGCCAACCAGGCAAGAAATCACATATCTTTCCTATGCGCAGGGAACGCCTCGGGTATTCCTCTTCGACATCCTCACCGGTCAAAATGAGAGCCTTGGCGACTTTCCCGGCATGACATTTGCTCCGCGTTTTGCACCCGACGGAGCGGGTGTCATCTTCAGCCTTTCGAATGGTGGGGGCTCCGAAATATTCACAATGGATCTGAGCACTCACCATGTAAATCAAATAACGCAAACGGGTGCTATTGATACGTCTCCCTGTTATTCGCCTGATGGGAAATATATAACATTTAATTCCGATCGTGGTGGCACGCAACAGTTGTATAGAATGAACGCCGATGGTTCAAATATTCAACGAATTAGTTTCGGAACTGGCCGTTATGCTACACCCGTCTGGTCTCCACGAGGAGACTTGATTGCATTTACTAAGTTTGTAGGGGGAAATTTCTCTATCGGGGTCATGGCGCCAGATGGGAGTGGCGAACGTATCCTGACCAACGGTTATCTTGTGGAAGGCCCTACCTGGGCGCCAAATGGACGTGTGTTGATGTTCTTCCGTCAGACAACCGATGATAATGGTGGGCGCGGCGGATCGACACGTCTGTACTCAATTGACCTTACGGGAGCCAATGAAAGGGAAGTTATCACGCGTCAGGATGCCTCCGATCCCGCATGGTCCCCCTTGCTTCAGTAACAATCTGTGGATATAGTCTCGTTGCTTTTAACAAACTGTTGGCGCGTGGTGGATTCGTGACCTTTACTTTTCCGTAGAATTTGTCACGCTTCACCTGCTCCCCCCTCACCCTCGATCCTTGGTTACGTTGAAGGAATTATACTATGCGGTTACGACTTCTCGGCCTCGTTGCGACCATGACCGTTCTGGCTGGTTGCCACACTGCTCCCTCCGCCTCCACCGACAACGGCGGCAACTCGACCGGTGGTGCGCCGTCGGCGAGCCTGACGCCCCAGCAGGAACTGACCCAGCAGGTTGGTGACCGGGTTTTCTTTGGTTTCGACAAGTCGGACATCAGCAGCGACGCGCAGGCGATCCTCGGTCGTCAAGCTGACTTCACCAAGAAGTACGCTTCGCTCACCTTCACGATTGAAGGTCACGCAGACGAGCGCGGCACGCGTGAGTACAACCTCGCCCTGGGCGAGCGTCGCGCCACCGCCGCGAAGAACGCGCTGGTTGCCCTCGGTGTTGACGCCGGCCGCCTCAAGACCATCAGCTACGGCAAGGAGCGCCCTGCCGTTGACGGTCATAACGAAGCCGCTTGGGCGCAGAACCGCCGCGCGGTCACCGTTATCAACTAAATTCGACCCGATCTCGGGTTGAGGAAGATTGGCGCCGGCATGTCCGGCGCCAATTTTTTTGTCTGCTCCTCAATGCCGTGTCGATACCTGACCCTGCCGCGAACTGTTCATCGCTAAACAGGCGTCACCACGTTCCTTCTTTTCGCCTTTTTTGGATCTATAGTGCGTGTCTTGGCACTCGGGCCTTGACTGCCGGGCTCAGGACCAGCCGGCCATGAGCATCTTTGATCGATACGGATCACCCATGCGTATGTCGTTCTCGCCTCATCTCGCCTCCGGCGCCCGTCTCGCGGGTGTCGGCATCGCCCTGCTTGTCGCTGGGGCCTATGTCAATAGCGCGCATGGTCAGGATCAGGACGCGGTCAGCATGCGCCTCGACAGGCTTGAACAGGGCCTCAATGATGTCCAGCGTCAGCTAAACAATGGCGCGGCGGCGCCGACGGCTTCGGACTCGGGCTCGTCATCATCGACACCGGCACCAGCAAATGGCAGTCAGGCTTTGAATACAGAGGTTCGGATCAGCAATCTCGAAAGCCAGATGCGCGATCTGACCGGCCAGCTTGAGGAAATTCAGTTTGGCGTCACCCAAGTCAAAAGTAGATTGGACAAAATGCAGGCGGATGACGAGCTCCGCTTCCATGCGCTTGAGCATCCTGGGAGCGGCCCCGTGGCTGCCGCTACCCCAGCTGCTGGAGATGGCGTTCCCGGCGCCGCGCCTACGCCGATTTCGCCGGGCATAAGCTCCGGTGACATGAGCCAGGCACCGAGCGCAAGCGGCTCGCTCTCGGCGCCAGGCAGCGCGCCTGCGGAAACCGTCGCTTCCGCGCCTGATCAGACGGCGGCGGCGGCAAAGGTCGAGCTTCCGGCCGGGACACCGGAAAGCCAATATTCCTATGCGTTTAATCTGGTACGCCAGAATGACTTTCCGGGCGCGGAATCAGCGTTCAAGCAGTTTCTTGAACAGAATCCCAAAGATCCACTGGCAGGTAATGCGCAATACTGGTTGGGGGAGACATATTTCGCTCGCAGCCAGTTCCAACAGGCTGCAGCGATCTTCGCGCAAGGCTATGTCAAATATCCAAAGAGTGAAAAAACCCCCAACGTATTGCTCAGCCTGGGCATATCGCTTGGTAATCTTGGCAAGAAGCAACAGGCCTGTCTCAGCTTTGCCAAGTTGGTGCACCAGTTTCCGAACATGCATCAGAACATCAAGGACATGACGCATACGCAGCAAAAACGTCTCGGCTGCGGAACCTAGAGACACCAATATACGGTTGGATGGCTTCCCCCTTGAAAGGGAGGGAATTGCCGTGCACGCTCGCGAAGATGACCGAGCCTATTGCTCTCACTGCCGCCGAATTCGCCCACTCGATGGACCGGCTCGAGCCATTCGAGAGCAGGCCCAGTCTTGCCCTTGCCGTCTCGGGTGGCGCCGATTCGATGGCATTGGCACTTATGGCCTCGGCTTGGGCTAAAGGCCGTGGCGGCACGGTGACGGCGCTGATTGTCGACCATGGACTGCGTCCAGAGGCAACAGCGGAAGCACAACTGACCCAAGCCAGACTGGAGACCTGGGGCATCGCCACCAAAATCCTGACCCGGGTCGGGGCGAAGCCATCTGGTGATCTGCAAGCATTTGCGCGCAAAGCGCGATACGCGCTCCTGACCCAATGGTGCCGCGAACACGGTATTGTCCATCTTGTGACAGCGCATCATCGCGACGATCAAGCCGAAACGCTGCTCCTGCGACTGGCGCGGGGCAGCGGTCTCGCGGGGCTAGCCGCCATGCCGGCGATCGCTCATCTTGATTCATGCCGCCTCCTGAGGCCGCTCCTGGAGGTCCCCTCCCAGCGGTTGCGGGCGACCCTTCGGGCCGCCGGGCAAGAATGGTGCGAAGACCCAAGCAACAGGAGCGACGCCTTTGCCAGGGTTCGTTTGCGGAACAATGCCCAGCATCTGAAAGCAATGGGCTTTGCTCCTGCTCGCCTCGCCGCGACGGCCGCTCATCTGGGCCGAGCGCGTGCTGCCATTGAGGATCAAGTTGCACGTCTGCTTGCCGCTGCCGTTGTGATCCACCCGGCCGGCTTTGCGACCCTTGCGCAGGATGCGATGATCGCGGCGCCTACAGATGTCGCGCTGCGTGCGCTCGCCGCCGTCGTGACCTGCATCGGCGGTCACGAGGTCACGCCTCGCTTCGTGCGACTGGACGCCCTTCGCGCGGCAATAGTACTCGGAAACTTCAAGGCAAGAACGCTCGCAGGTTGCCGTATCGTACCCCAGAAGGGCGAGATTCTGATTTTTCGCGAATTTGCGGCCGTCGCCGCGCCGTTGCCGATGCGTGACACGTCGTCGCGATGGGATAATCGATTCCTTGTCAGCTTTTCCTCAAGGGTCGAGCAGCCGGAATTTCTGACGGTCGGGGCGCTTGGGATCGAGCAACCAGACCATTTGAAGCGTTCGCTCAAGGTCGCCGGCATCGATATTCCAAAGAGAGTGTGGCCAACCTTGCCGACCGTGCGACGGAAGGGTACGATCCTTGCGGTGCCGCATCTGGCTTGGGCGGCACCGGAGGCAGCGGATGAGATCGGCCCCTTCGAGTTTCTGGCGCGCTTCTCTCCGGAACGTGCCCTGACCGAATGCGGATTCACTGTTGTTTAGTGAAGGAATGTTCCTATCTCTAGGAGAGGCCAGCATTCGGCGAGTGGCAGATCGTGCATCTTCTCTCTGCTCCCGCCGGCTGGAACTGATTGAAAGGTACCTGCTGTGAATAATATCGGGAAGAATTTGGCGCTCTGGATCATTATCGGACTCCTGCTGTTCGCCTTGTTCAACCTGTTCCAGAATTCATCGTCGCGCGGCCCGCAACAGGAAATCGCCTACTCCGATTTCGTCGGCAACGTGAATTCGGGGAACGTGACCGACGTCCA
>CAIXXC010000433.1 GCA_903923205.1 uncultured Rhodospirillales bacterium
CGGGCGTAGGCACTTGGTCGTAAAACTGATACATCGACGATTCGACGCCCGGAGCGTTGAATGTGACTAGCCCGACGTTCGATCCGGTGTACGTCGTATCAGCCACATTCAGCCTGTCAATGTACTCATATGCGGCGTATTGCGCGAGCGCCCCTCCCAGGGAGTGGCCGGTGAACGCAATTTGATTGGTAGTCGATGCGATATCCGCCCTGGTGAGAAAGTTCATTAGCTGACCAGCGCCGGCCGATGCCCAGTCTGGCCAGGCAAAACTAAGGTTGTTGTTCCAATCTTGGGGATTTGGCCCGCGCGATCCCCGGAAAGCTACGACGTAGTCGATTTTTCCGTTCGCATTGGTTTTGCTATAAACCGTGGCCAAAAAGCCGGTTCCGGGATCGGGATAGGTGTTCAGAACCGACCACCCACTACAGGATCCGCGCAACTGGCCGGGCGGCGGACCGGGATACGATATCGGCGATAAGGGACTGCCGTTCGCGGGTCCGCTATAGACCTGATCACTTGCCGCCAAGCAAGCCTCAAGAGTGGCCTCGGCAAGAGTAGTCGTCATGGCTTTTAGTCCTGGCAGAGATTCATCAAGTGGAGGTTGTCCGTCTTCTGCGGATCCCACGAATTGACCGAATAGGCGACTTTGCAGCCGTCAGGGGAAATTCCGATTCCAGTGACGAAGTGCTCAATGATCTTTTGTGCCTTTCCGTCGATGAGCAGCCACGCGCCGGCGTCTCGGGAGTTTCCATGGGTGGCATTCGAGACCCAAATCAGTCCCTTGCGGGTCAGATAGACTCCGGCGGGCTGCGAGCCGGCTGGCAATTCAATTGCCTTGACGTCGCCGTCGTGGGAAATCGTGTAGACGGGTATGGGCAAGTCTAGAGGCCAAGTAACCACTCCATATGTTCCGGATCGTGGTAACTCTGGAACGATGAGATATAGGCCCGCAAATTCAGAGTAGGTAACCCGACTGGAGTCCACCTCCTTCTTCTGAATGGGGAGGTCTATCGGCGCCTTTCCAGGTTTGAACAGCTGGACCGGCGCCTCCGGATTTTCGATGCGCATTGAGTGGGTTCTGCTGTGGTCTTCAATAAGCAGGTAGCCATCCTCAGGAGATAGGTTGCGGACATTTGCGTTAGGCCGCTGTTCTGTCAAATCGTCATTAGGCCAACCGTGGCATTGCTTCAGTTCCGGCTCTTGCTGTCCCGGAGAAGGCGAAGCCAACAGTTTCACCTGACCCAGTGGTCCCGCCATCATAGTTTTCGCAAATCCGTGCTCGTCCTCGGAAATGTTGTAGGCAAGAAACCCACGGTTGAAGCACATCCAGAAATGCTGTCTAAGCGGGGCTTCCTTTGTGTACTGCCCAGTACGGGTGTTCAGAATGATGACGAAGGGCAGCGAATCACCTTGCTTTTCGTATCCCGGAAACAAAATGCGATCGTTGTCGAGCCAGTAAATGTCGTCCGGTGGTCGCATCTTGTGTATGGCGTAAATCAGCGACCAACTCGTATCCGGATAGGGCGGCTTCATCGCCAACAGACGATTTAGACTGTTCGCCGCGTCTTGGCCGCACGCGGTCAACGAGCATGTGGCAAGAGCCAAGATCGTTCCGATCGCCAGGATTTGCTGCGCGAGCGCCGAGCGGCGGGGATTTGCGAAAGTCATTGGCGTCTCCGGGACACAATACTGTCGGTCATGGGTGCGTTTCCGCGTGGGCGACTCTAGGCACTGACGGTGGCGATCTGCCATCGGGCTGCGATGCCCCAATCCGCACGACGCGGTCTACGCTTAAGGTTCTTGGCAACGCGTGCGTAATAAAGAGAATCGACACGCGACCTCGCAGAGGCTGGATTGTCTCGCACAGAGATTCCGCGGTCGCCTGATCGAGGCTGCTGGTCGCCTCGTCGAAAATCAGTACCTTGGGGTTCTTGAGAAGCGCCCGCGCAATCGCAATTCTCTGCTTCTGCCCGGTCGACAGCCCGACACCGCGTTCTCCGATTTCGGTTTGGTACCCGTCCGGGAGCTGCTCGATCACGTCGTGGATTTCCGCCTGACGACACACTCTAACGATATCCTCAAAAGTCGCGGCGGGGCTTGCCATTAAGAGGTTCTCGTACAGGGTCGTCGCGAAGAGCGTGGTCTCTTGCGGCACCACACCAAAAGTTTGGCGCAGCTCGTTGGCAGACAGATGACGGATGTCCTGGCCATCGATCCGGATCTCACCGCTGGCCGGCAGGTAAAAGCCTTGTAAGAGTTTGGCTAGCGTGCTCTTGCCAGACCCCGAGGGACCCATCAGGGCGACGACCTGGCCCGGCTCAATCGTGAGGTTGAATCCCTCGTAGAGCAGCGGTCGGCTGGCGCTGTACCGAAAGCTCAGGTCCCGGATCTCGATCCGGCCGGGCGATTCGTGCGCCCGCCGCGGTACGACGGCGTAGGGTTCCGCCGGGGCGTTCATGATGTCGCCGAGGCGCTCGACCGCAAGTTCC
>CAIXXC010000434.1 GCA_903923205.1 uncultured Rhodospirillales bacterium
CAGATTATCGTTGAAGATCACCACGCGATGCCACTCCGTGCGCTCCTTGCGCTCGCCGGAATTGCGGTCGCGCCAGGTCTCAGACGTGGCAATGTTGAGGTTGGCGACCTTATCGCCCGACGGCAACGTGCGGATTTCCGGATCTCTGCCGAGATTACCGACCAAAATGACCTTGTTGACGCTGCCCGCCATCTTTCCATCTCCCGCTCGCCCGGCGACCCTGAACGCGCCGGAATCGTGATTCGACCTTAGCAGCCTTTGCGCGGCGCGCAACCCGGATGTTCCGCTTATGTTCTATTGCTGGGGCATTGCTCCCGGCATGGCCAGCCGCCCGTCCCCCGTACGCACCAGGAAGGGGAACCGGTAGCCATCTATGGTCTGTGCGGTGAACACCCCTTCGGGTTGAATAAACAGAAACTGGCCCTGGTAGGCCCCCGTCATCTCGGTCTGAGTGCTGCCGAGCGCCCTGAACCGCAACCGCATAATCTCAAGCTGCGCGGCGCAATGTTCAAGATCGGGTTGATTGGCCGCCAATCTGTTGAACCTTGCCTTTCCCCCGGGGAGCTGAGCGAGCGCCCAGCAGACCCCGCGATCCGTTGGCGCCTCCAGCGGCTTGTTGCAGGACGCAAGTCCCAACACGGCGGCGCCCGCGAGCGCCAGGACGATCGAATAGGTGATGGCTCGTGTCATGGAGGAAGTCTAACCCGCAGGACGACAATGACAAAATCATAAGGCAGAATCTGCCATCGGCGTCATGGTGAACCAGGAAGTCAATCTACCCTACCCTGCTCACCTGGAAGGTATCGCTTAATGTGGAGGCGCAACCGGCCCGATCGAGCAGTCCGCCCCCTGTTCCGTCAGGCGACCGAAGTCACGATTATTGCTCGAGATATCCACCTCGCCAGGCGTCGACCGCAAGGTGCTGTCGCCCCAGCGACCAAACTGCGCGCCCCCTGCCGCCGGAGGACAGCGGCCGCCATAAAGCGCCTGCACACAGGCATCCAGGGTCATCCGCACGGGCAGGCGCCGCCATCCGGCGCGGCTGTACCGCCAGCAAGCCGCGTTGTCACCGACGGTGGCTTCTTCATCCGCGTTGAGCGGTTCCGCACCGTCGACAGCCTGAGCCGGCGGCGCGGCGACCGGAGGCAAGGGCGTCAAGGGCGTCGCGCCGTTGGAGGCCGCCAGGGATCCACTGGGGTCCAATCCTACATCCAGAGCGCCTGCGGCGACCCCGTTTCGCTGCGCGCAATCACCCAGCGGCAGATCACCAATCAATTTGCCCGAGACAAAACAGTGTAGGGGTTTCTTGGGGTCGAGCTTTAAATCTTCGTCGTGGCCGGTCTGGACGACGAGGCCTCCCTGCGAGGCGGGCGGCGGCCCGTCGCTGTTTTTCGAATTCCCGGAGGCGAGCAGGACCGCAATGCCGAGCCCGGCGACCACGGCAATTCCAGCCCCCAGGGCGAGAACGACGCGGCGGTCCCTGAAGTCAACCATTCACTTGAATCGATAGGTGATCCGGCCCTTGCTCAGATCGTAGGGAGTCATTTCGACCAGCACC
>CAIXXC010000435.1 GCA_903923205.1 uncultured Rhodospirillales bacterium
AACCACGCCCAAGAACGTAGCCGTTCATAACGAGAAACAGAACCAGATTCACGCCCGGGAATATCAAGAACAGAAGGTACAGCGGAAGGGTAAGCATCGAGAGTGCAAAGAGCCTGACGATGCTGCGGATTTGATCCCCCCAACGCGTCGGCGGTGGTGGCGGCAGGCGGGGATAGAACCGTTGTTCAACGGCGCCGCACAATTGTTCGGCGTGTAGCCCGAGAATCGCCGTGGCTACAGGGGGCAATAGCAACCAAGAGATATAAGGTGCCGCAAGGATTCCCAGGATGTTGATGCCACGGTCCAGATAATCATTCCGGCCGGCAAGACAATGGTGGATCGCCCAGCCAACCCCGCACCAGACAGCGATCAATCCGAGCAAGGTCCAGACGATGGACCAGATCAACGGGCGGCGCATCTCCGGTTCCGGCAGCTGCGAAACGGCGCGCAATAGGGCCGAAAAGACACCGGCAGATGGGGCAGGGGGTGTATCTGGCACGTCAACCGTACTATCTGAGGGACAAGAATTCTGTCAGGCGCGTGAGAGATAGTACCCTTGCGCCTGTTCTCATTGCCAGCGGGCACGTAAATAACAATACTGCGCCGCAACAGCGCCCAGGCGTTTTGCATCCGGAGCATCACTTTGGCCAATTCTTCCCTTGCCGTCGTCGGGATCGGCAACGCGATCGTCGATATCATCGCCCATGCCGATGATGCCTTCCTGGCTGCCCAGGGCATGGCCAAGGGCGGCATGGCTTTGATCGATGAGTCCAAAGCGGAGGCGCTCTATGCCCTGATGCCGCCCGCTTTGGAGATGTCGGGCGGCTCAGCCGGCAACACGATTGCGGGCCTCGCCTCGCTGGGCAGCAAGGTTGGCTATATCGGCAAAGTGCGCGATGACGGTCTTGGCAAGGTCTTCCGCCATGATCTTACCGCTGCAGGGGTGGTTTTTCCGACACCAGCCTCTATCAGTGGCGCTGCTACCGCGCGCTGCTTGATCCTGGTGACGCCCGACGCTCAGCGTACCATGAATACATTTCTTGGCGCCTGTGTGCAGCTGGGACCGGAAGATATCGATCCGGCGCTCATTCGCGCTGCCGGGATCACCTATCTCGAAGGATATCTCTACGATCCGCCGCTCGCGCAACAGGCCTTTCATTTGGCGGCTGACATCGCGCATGGTGCCGGGCGAAAAGTCTCATTGTCGCTGTCGGATGCCTTTTGTGTCGGTCGTCACCGTGACGCGTTCCTGACACTCGTCGATCATCATATCGACATCCTGTTTGCAAACGAGTCCGAGATTACAGCCCTCTTCCAAACCGATTTCGACAAGGCGATCGCCGCTGTTCGCGGTCTTGCCGAGATTGTGGCTGTAACACGCGGCGCTGAAGGATCGGTCGTTGTCACGGCGGACAATGTGATTCGGGTCCCGGCTGCACCTGTTACCCGTGTCGTCGATACGACCGGTGCGGGTGATCTGTATGCCGCCGGGTTTCTTCATGGCGTGACGCAGGGCCGGTCGCTCGCCGAATGCGCCAGCCTCGGCGGTTTGTGTGCCGCCGAGATTATCAGTCATTACGGCGCGCGCCCCGAGACGCCGCTTGCCGGCTTTGTTTCCGCGTCTTCCTGATCTCTCTTATTTGTGGTTCCTATGGATATTCGTAACATCGCCATCATCGCCCACGTCGATCACGGGAAAACAACCCTGGTCGATGCCCTGCTTCGTCAATCGGGCACGTTCCGCGCCAACCAGCAGGTTGCCGAGCGGGCGATGGACTCCAACGACCTGGAGCGTGAGCGCGGCATCACAATTCTTGCAAAATGTACGTCTGTGGTCTGGAAGGATATTCGCCTCAATATCGTCGATACCCCAGGCCATGCCGATTTCGGTGGCGAGGTGGAGCGGATCCTCAGCATGGTCGATGGCGTTGTCGTTCTTGTCGACGCCGCAGAAGGCCCGATGCCGCAGACCAAATTTGTGGTCGCCAAGGCGTTGAAGCAGGGCTTGCGTCCAATCGTCGTGATCAACAAGGTTGATCGGCCTGACGCACGCGTTCAGGAAGTCCATAACGAGTGCTTTGATCTCTTCGCGGCGCTTGACGCCAGCGACGAGCAGCTCGATTTCCCCACGCTCTACGCCTCCGGCCGCAATGGATGGGCGACCACCGATCTGGGCATCCCCAACAGTGATCTGGCGCCGCTGTTCGAATTGATCGTCAGTCATGTTCATCCGCCTGTGGCCGACGAGAGCCTGCCCTTTGCAATGTTGGCAACAACCCTCGAGGCAGATCCCTATCTCGGTCGCGTTTTGACTGGTCGCATCCTTCAGGGTATTGCCAAGGTCAATATGCCTGTCAAGGCGATGGCTCGCGATGGCAAGATCCTTGAGACCGGTCGCCTTTCCAAGATCCTGGCATTTCGTGGCCTTGAGCGGGTCGCCGTCGAGACCGCTTCTGCCGGTGACATCATCGCCATCGCAGGTTTGACCCAGACCACGGTCGCCGACACGATCGCGGCGCCGGAAGTGACCACACCGATTCATTCCACGCCGATCGATCCGCCGACCCTGGCGATGACGTTCTCGGTCAATGATTCGCCTCTGGCCGGCCGAGAAGGCACCAAGGTTACCTCGCGGATGATCGCCGAACGCCTGCTTCGCGAAGCTGAGGGCAATATCGCCGTGCAGGTTCGTGAAACGGCAGATAAGGACGCAATGGAAGTCGCCGGTCGCGGCGAATTGCAGCTCGGCGTCTTGATTGAAACAATGCGCCGGGAAGGGTTCGAGATGTCGATCTCACGGCCCCGCGTGCTTTATCAGGTCGAGGACGGCCAGCGGCTCGAGCCGATGGAAGAGGTCCAGATCGACGTCGACGAGGAACATTCCGGAGTCGTCGTCGAGAAGATGAGCCTGCGGAAAGGCGAACTCCAGGACATGCGCCCATCAGGTGGCGGTAAAGTAAGAATCACCTTCTACGCGCCGGCGCGCGGTCTGATCGGGTATCAGGGCGAGTTCATGACCGATACCCGCGGCACGGGTCTCATGAGCCGCCTCTTCCATGGCTACGCGCCGTACAAGGGGCCGATCGAAGGTCGGCGCAATGGCGTATTGATTTCGAATGGCGGCGGCAACGCTGTTGCCTATGCGCTATGGAACCTCGAAGATCGTGGCCCTATGTTCATCGTCCCCGGGGCTGCCATTTATGAGGGCATGATCATCGGCGAGCACACCCGCGACAATGATCTCGAGGTCAACGCCCTGAAGGCCAAGCAGCTGACCAACATCCGCACCACCTCGAAGGACGAAGCCGTCCGCCTGACGCCGCCGCGAATCATGACGTTGGAGCAGGCAATCGCGTATATTCAGGACGACGAACTGGTCGAAGTCACACCGCGTAGCATCCGGCTGCGCAAGAAGCTCCTCGACCCGAACGACCGC
>CAIXXC010000436.1 GCA_903923205.1 uncultured Rhodospirillales bacterium
CCAACCAACGGGATCGGACCACGAGTAGGATTCGGGATAAAGAATGATATGGAGGACGCGCGTGCCCAGGATGCCCAGAGACAACGAACCGAACGCGCCCTCACTAATGAACTGGGGATCGAGCCCGATCTTCTTCATGTTGCCTTTGCCATCAAGCGTGACGGTGACCATTCCGGCCCCGGCGCCGCCGGACATCTCGGTCTCGTCGAGTTTCGCCTGCATCTCGGCCATGCGCTGCTGCATTTGCTGCGCTTGTTTCATCATGTTGCCAAGATTCTTCATCTGTCGTCTCCGTCTTCATCGGGCTCATAAACGTCGGCGCCTGCGAAAGGCCCTGGATCGTCTTCTTCGTAAAGCGCTGCGGGTTCTGCGGCCGCAATTTCGGGGACCACGAGTTCCGGCGGTGGCAGGGGCGGATCCTTCTCGACGATTTTCTCGATCCGGGCGCCAGGAAACGCGGCCATTGCCGCCTTGACCATGGGATGCGCTTCGACATCGGCGCGCAACTGTGCCGTCCGAGCCTCGGTTTGCTGGCGCAGCGTCGGCGCACCAGGCTCACGCGAGACGCCGACCATCCAGCGCTGCCCGGTTGCCCGCAACATGAACTGTCCTAATCGGGTCGACAGATCGCGCGGCGCCTGGCTGTCGGGACGAAATTCGATGATCCCCTGCTCGAAGCGGACGAGATGCACGTGCAGGGCGATCTCATTATAGAGGATGGCTTCGCGCGCCTCGGCGATCAACTCCATCACGTCATGGAAGCTTTTGGGTTGGTCCAGCGCGACATCTGTCGCCGTGACGCTCGCGGTCTCAGCCTGCTCGCGCGGTTGCGTGGCGAGGCCGCCGGCGACGGCGCGCGGGCGTGGCGCGATCGAGGCCGTTATGCCGCCACCGCCAGGGCCGGATGCGTTACCGCCGCCGATCCCGATTGAGCCGCCGGAAGCCTGCAGCATCTTCACCAGCTCTCCCGGTGGTGGAAGGTCGGAGACATGGGCGAGGCGAATCAGCACCATTTCCGCCGCCTTCAGTGGATGCGGGGCCGCCTGAACCTCGGCAAGACCCTTCATCAGCATCTGCCAGGCGCGGGCAAGTGCCGGAATGCCGAGGCTGTTGGCAAGGCGCTGCGCGCGGGGCCGATCATGGCCATCTGCCGTCACGACCCCCGGGGTCTCGGATTTCTCAACTTTGACCCGGGTGACGTAATGCGTGATATCCATCAGCTCCTGCAGCGCCATCGCGGGGTCGGTGCCGGCGTTGTAGAGATGGTCGAGGCGTTCAAGGGCATTGGCGACCTGGCCCGCCATGACCGCTTCGAAGAGTTCGTAGGTGAGGGTACGATCAGCGACGCCGAGCATGTCGCGCACGGAGGCTTCCGTGATCGCGGCACCGAAGCTGAGCGCGATGGCCTGGTCCAGGATCGATAATCCGTCACGAACCGAGCCATCGGCGGCACGCGCGATATGGGCAAGGGCACCTGCATCGATCTCGACGTTTTCGAGGGCCGCGATTCGGGCGTAATGCGCCTCCAGCGTTGCCTGGGCCACCCGCGGTAGATTGTAGCGCTGGCAGCGGCTGAGCACCGTTACCGGAACCCTGTTGATCTCGGTCGTGGCGAAGACGAACTTGATATCCGGCGGGGGTTCTTCGAGCGTCTTCAACAGCGCGTTGAAGGCCGATTTCGAGAGCATGTGGACTTCGTCGATGATGTAAATCTTGTAGCGCGCCGAGGCCGGACGATAGCGCACACCCTCGATCAATTCGCGCATATCGTCGACGCCGGTGCGCGAGGCCGCATCCATCTCGATCACGTCCGGGTGACGATCTTCGGCGATCGACCGGCAGGGATCGCAGACGCCGCAAGGATTCATCGTCGGCGCGCCCCGGCCATCCGGGCCGATACAGTTCAGGGCCCGGGCGATGATGCGGGCCGTTGTGGTCTTGCCGACCCCGCGCACGCCCGTCAGCATGAAGGCATGGGCAATACGCCCGCTCGCCAGCGCGTTATTCAACGTGCGGACAAGCGTGTCGTGGCCGATCAGCTCGTCAAACGTGCTGGGGCGGTATTTGCGGGCGAGGACGCGGTAGTCGACGGTGCTCATGACGGCCGACGAGAAGGCAACAGAGGGGCTCTCAAGGAGTTCACAGGGCCGGACGCCGCCTGAAAGAGAAGTCGAATCGTACGCGTCGATCATTTGAAGGGTGGGAGGTCGATCGCGACCCAGGCCGAAACTCGTTGCGGCTGCTTCCTTCCGGACCTGACCGGGTTGGCGAGGGGACTGCCCACAACCAACCTCCCGACCCCATATATCAGGTCTCCGCCGCAGAAGGGCAAGCCCGAATCACGCAGAGGCTGCCGTCCTATTCCGATTATCGTGTTCCCAGCGCCCGAGCTTGGCGTCATAAATGGCAACAACGCCTTTCCTGAACGAGGACTAGATGAATAGTTCCACGACACCGCATGCCCCGCCTTCGCCCTCATCCGATGCCATTGAGCCGGGAGCCATGAACGGTGCCGAGAGCCTTGTGCGCACCCTGGTCGATAGCGGTATCGAGGTCTGCTTTGCCAATCCGGGCACGTCCGAGCTGCATTTCGTCAGTGCGCTGGACCGAGTCGGCGGCATGCGTGGAGTTTTGGGCCTGTTCGAGGGCGTCGTGACGGGCGCCGCGGATGGCTATGCGCGGATGGCGGGGAAGCCTGCGGCTACCTTGCTGCATCTGGGACCCGGTCTAGGCAACGGCCTTGCCAATCTCCACAACGCCCGCAAGGCACCGACCCCCGTCGTCAACATCATCGGCAATCACGCAACGACCCACCAGCATTGGGAAGCGCCGCTGACCTCGGATGTCGAGGCTTTTGCCCGCACGGTGTCGGACTGGGTGCTGTCGACGCAAGGGCCCAAGACGGTTGCCGCCGACGGTGCCCGCGCCGTACAGGCCGCGCGCGCTGCGCCGGGCAGGGTCGCGAGCCTGATCCTGCCGGCGGATGCCGCCTGGCTGCCGGCTGACCGCCCGGCGCCGCCCTTGCCGATCATGGGTCCGGCCAAGGTTTCCGATCTTGCCATTGTCCAGGCAGTCACCGCGTTGCGCGGGGGCAATGTCACCTTCCTGATGCGCGGTGATGTTTTGCGGGGGCGTGGGCTCGATGCCGCCGGGCGGATCGCGACGGCGACGGGGGCGCGCCTGGTCTGCGACACTTTCTCACCGCGGCTTGAGCGCGGGGCGGGCAGGGTTTCGGTGCCGCGGCTGCCTTATCGACCGGCTCCGGCAATCGAGTTCCTGCAAGGGACGCGGACCCTGATCCTGGTGGGAACGCAGGCACCCATCGCCTTCTTCGGCTATCCGGATCAACCAAGCGAGCTGACGCCCAGGGGCTGCACGGCGCTGACCCTGGCCTTTCCGCATGAAGACGGGGTCGCCGCGCTCGAAGCGCTGGCCGAGGCGATCGGTGCTACCGGACCCGCAGCACTCACGCCCTATGATCTGCCCGCGCTCCCTCAGGACGGCCCGGTCACGCCTGAAGCGGTCGTGCGGACGGCGGCCCATTTTCTGCCCGAGGGGGCGATCATCAGCGATGAGAGCCTGACCGCAGGCTTCACCCATTACCGCATGTTCGAAACAGTCGCGCCGCATGATTGCCTGCAGATCACCGGCGGCTCGATCGGACTCGGTATTCCGATGGCAATCGGTGCCGCCGTGGCGTGCCCGGATCGCAAGGTGGTCTCGCTGCAGGCCGATGGCAGCGGCATGTACACGTTGCAGGGGCTTTGGACGCAGGCGCGAGAACGCCTCGACGTGACCACGATTGTCTACGCCAACCGCTCCTACAAGGTGCTGAACCAGGAGATGGAGTTCGTCAATTCAGGACAAAGCGGGCCCACGGCGCGGGCCATGCTCGATATCGGCAACCCGAACCTCGACTGGGTTCATCTCGCCCAAGGCATGGGGATCGAGGCTGTCAAGGTTGAGACCAACCGCGACCTGATCAGTGCGGTGCGTTCCGCCTTCGCGACACGCGGGCCGCGCCTGATCGAGGCGGTCATCGAAGGCTAGGGCGGAAGAGGGCACAAAGCCCTTATCCGCCCGGGCCTACGGGTTCTTTAAGCCGCCAGCAGCGCCGAGGCCTGTTGCAGGCGCTCGCCATGGCCGATTTCTTCACGTCCGTTGAGGCGGAACAGGGCTGCGGCATCGGCATTGCCGCAATGCTCGGCCCAGGCACCGTAGAGGTCGTCGCCGGCGAATTCGACCGCGGCGAGCGAGGCCAGCATCGCCTTGTTGACCGTGTAGGTCGGCAGCGGTGCTTCCAGATAGGGGTTTTCTTCCGGGCTCGGCACCGGGTAATCGGTCCCGGTGATGGCGCCAATCGCCTTGGCGACTCGGTGGGCATGGGCCAGTTCCTCGCGGCCATTGGCCTGGAGCAGCGCCTTGGCCTGCGGATCACTGACCGCCTCGGCGATCGCCTCGTAGAGGTTCTTGCTCGCTGCCTCGACCAGGACCATGACCTTCATGTCCTCGATGCTCGGCGTCTTCAGGTTGGTGATATAACCGAACGCCTCGGTCAAGGTGGCCGGTGCCCCTTGTGGTAGCGGCTGCATGATGTTTCCTCCCGTTGAATGGCGCGGGAGAGTAGCACGGCTGAGCCCATTTAAAAAGAAAGCCTCGAACTAATCGAGGCTTTATAAACTGTGGACTGCCAAGAGATTAAATTAAGTTACGCGGCCTTCTTGTCGATCTTGGTGTTGATTTTACCGATTGTGAAAAAGGACGTTTGCTTGAACGAGGCATCGCCCATAGCGGTAATTGCGAACAGGACGGCTTTTTCGAAAGCCCTTACAATCGCGTCAGAGTGCGTTTTCATCGAAACCTCCAAAAACTTTCCCCCACCCTATCAGGGATATTCTTGCTTTTTGGTTATGTAGAGCCATGAACCACGGATCGCCACAGATTCAAAAACATTTTCTCTGCCCAAAGTGTTCCCTAAGAGCGCAAAAAACTGTCTATCGGCTGGGCTCCGAAAATGGAATTTTATATGCGGAGCCTTCATACTGGAATTTGATAGGTATAATATTTGCGAAAATAGTCGAATCAAAATTTTTGAATATATGTCCAGCGCCGTATCGCTCAAATCGTAGTATGGCGAGAGATACATCATCCGAACACGCGGAACCTTCCCTTCATATCCGGGAAGAAGCTACATTCACCTGACACATGGCGCAGTATCGCTCACCATCGTGTAATGCGTAGGCACCTGTCGATCTTGAAGCAGTACCAACTGCCAAGTCCTGTACGACGCTGATCGGTCCGTTTTCGTACGTTGAGAAATCCTCTTCAAACGCCGCGCATTGAGCCTTCCAATCGGCGAGAAAATTTTGCCACGTCCCCTCTTCATGACGAAGACAGTCAAACTTGAATTCCATTTTTTAATTCCCGGGCCTAACAAATTGGAGTCACGTTATTTCGCGTTCGTCCGTTAACACTGTGGAGAGTAGATCAGAGACGCTGCAATTTTACAACTATAACATGAAATAATTCTTCAGAACACGGTTCGCGGGCTGACAGTACTCCCATTTCACTTGAACCCATTCCCCCCCAATCCCACCCGCTTGACTCTCTCCAAAATAAGAACAAAATAGGAACATATAATCTGTTCCTGGAGACGGTCCCACCCATGGCGTTACCACAGCGTGCCGAGATTCTTGCCGAGCTTCGGGCGCGGATGCAGCGGCTTGAGCGTGGGGTGGGGCCACGGCGGGCGGTGTTGCCGTTCGGGGCGGCGGCGCTGGATCGGCATCTGGGCGGCGGGCTGGCGCTGGGCGTGCTGCACGAGGTTGCCGGTGAGGGTGCCGATTCGATCCATGGCGCGGCGGCGGCGCTGTTCATCGGCGGGGTGCTGGCGCGGTTGCAGGGGCCGGTTTTGTGGTGCCTCGGCAGTCGCGACCTGTTCGCGCCCGGCTTGCGCGGCATCGGCCTCGACCCCGACCGGGTGATCTATGTCGAGGCCGGCGATGCCGCCACCATGCTGCAGGTGATGGAGGAGGGGCTGCGCCATGGCGGACTTGCCGGTGTGGTCGGCGAACTCTCGCGCCTGCCGATGGTGGCGACACGACGGCTCCAGCTTGCCGCCGAGGCCAGGGGCACCACCGCTTTTGCCCTGTGCCGCTGGCGCGCCGCCACGCAGGAGGAGCCGAGCGCCGCCGTCAGCCGGTGGCGCGTCGCGGCGCTGCCCTCGGCGGCGCTGCCGGTGCCGGGGATCGGGCGGGCGCGTTGGCGCCTGGAGCTGCGGCGCTGCCGTGGCGCGGAAGCAGGACACTGGATCGTGGAGGCATGTGATGCGCAGGGTCGTCTCGCTCTTCCTGCCGACCTGGCCGACGGATCGGCTGCGGCGGCGGATGGGTGGCTCCGCGCCGCCGGCTGAGCGACCGCTGGTCACGGTCATCCGCGACGGTCCGCGCCGTATCATCGCTGCGGTCGATCGCAACGCCCGGAGTGTGGGTCTTATGCCCGGCCTGCCCCTGACCCAGGCAACCGCGCGGGTGCCCGACCTTGTCGTGGTACCGGCTGAACCCCTGGCCGATCTGGCGGGGTTGAGCGATCTCGCGGCCTGGTGCGTGCGGCGTTATACCCCGCTTGCCGCCGCCGATCCGCCCGATGGGCTGTGGCTCGACATCACGGGCTGTGCTCATCTCTACGGCGGTGAGGCCAAGCTGCTGGACGATCTCGCCCAGCGTCTTGCCGGTGCGGGCATGGCGGCTCGGCTGGCTGTTGCCGATACACCGGGGGCCGCCCATGCGCTCGCCCGCTATAGCCGCCAACCGGTCACGGTCGCGCCCGCAGGTGACACGATTGCGGTGCTGGCACCGCTGCCGATTGCCGGTCTGCGGCTGGAGGCCGGGATCCTGGACGGGCTGCGCAGGCTTGGCTTCGAGCGCATCGGCGCGCTGCTGGAAACGCCGCGCGCGCCCTTGCTGACGCGTTTCGGCACGATGCTGGGCCGTCGTCTCGACCAGGCGACAGGGCGGATCGCCGAAACAATCGAGCCGGAGCGACCCAGGAGCATGATCGCCGCGCGCCATGTCTTTGCCGAGCCGATCGCCACCGCCGAGGCGATTGCGGCAACGTTGAGCGGGCTGGTCGCCGAGATTTGCGGCGATCTCGAAAGCCAGGGGCAGGGGGCACGACGTCTTGATCTCGTCTGTGTCCGTGTCGATAACAGCCATCAGGCAATCCGCGTCGGCACCTCCCGTCCCGCGCGTGATCCGGCCCATCTCACCCGCCTGGTACAGGAGAAGATCGAGAGCATCGATCCCGGCTTCGGCATCGAGGTGATGACATTGGCGGTGCCGCTGGCCGAGCCGCTTGCCTTTCAACAGAAGACCGGGCTTGGCCTTGAGGACAACGTCAGCGCCGATCTGGCACCGCTGATCGACGTGATCGGCAATCGTCTTGGCGCGGGCCGGGTCTATCGTGCGGGATGTGCCGAGAGCGATCTGCCCGAGCGCATGGTGACGCGGGTGGGGCCGCTATCGCCGCCATGCCGGGCCGGCTGGCCCGAGGGGTTGCTGTATCCCAGCCGTTTGCTGGCACCGCCCGAGCCGGTTGAGGTCATGGCCCTGCTGCCGGACCATCCGCCTGCGCAATTCATCTGGCGGCGCGACCGTCATCAGGTCAGGCGCGCCGACGGGCCGCAGCGGATCTTTGGCGAATGGTGGCGCGACGATGCCGAGACCTGGGCCGTGCGCGATTATTTCCAGGTCGAGGATGAATCCGGCCGCCGCTTCTGGCTGTTCCGCGCGGGCGATGCCGTCGATCCGGCGACGGGAAACCTGCGCTGGTATCTTCACGGGCTGTTCGGATGAGCTATGCCGAACTGCAGGTGACGACGAATTTCAGCTTTCTGCGCGGTGCCTCGCATCCGCATGAGCTGTTTGAACGCGCGGCTGAACTGGGCATCGCGGCGCTCGGCATCACCGATCGCCATTCGCTGGCCGGGATGGTGCGCGCCCATGTTGCCGCCCGCGATGCCGGGGTACGGCTGGTCGTCGGCTGCCGCCTTGATCTGGAGCAGGGACCAAGCGTGCTGGTCTATCCGACCGATCGCGTCGCCTATGGCCGTTTGTGCCGGTTGTTGAGCCTGGGCAAGGCGCGCGGCGGCAAGGGCGGGTGCGTTCTTCATTGGGCCGATCTTGTCATCTGGGGGGAAGGCCAGATCATCGTGCTCGTCCCCGATCAGGCTGATGCGATTCTGGCCCGCGATCTGCGCCGCTTGCGGGCGGATTTTCCCGGTCGGGCCTATCTTGCCCTCACCCTGCGGCGGTCACAGGGCGACGCGCTGCGACTGCATCAACTGGCTCAGGCAGCGTTTGCTGCCACCATCCCCACCATCGTCACCAATGATGTGCTCTACCATCTGCCCGAACGTCGGGTGCTGCAGGATGTTCTCGCCTGTATTCGCGCCGGTTGCCGGATCGACGAGGTCGGCTATCGTCGCGAACGCTATGCCGACCGGTTCCTCAAAGCCCCGCAGGAGATGGCGCGGCTGTTCGTACGCTATCCCGAGGCGCTGGCGCGGACGGACGAATTGCTCGAACGCTGCCGTTTTTCCCTGCATGATCTGGAGTATCAATACCCGCAGGAGGCCGATCACGGCGACGAGCCGGCGCAGGCCCGGCTGGAGCGTCTGACCTGGGAAGGGGCGGCGGCGCGTTTTCCCGAAGGTATCCCGGCGAAGGTCTCGGCGCAATTGCGCCACGAACTCGCCCTGATCACGCAGATGCGCTACGCACCCTATTTCCTGACCGTCAACGCCATTGTCCGCTTCGCCCGGACCCAGGGCATCTTGTGTCAGGGGCGGGGCTCGGCAGCCAATTCCCTCGTCTGTTTTGTCCTGGGCATCACCGCCATCGGACCCGATCGCATCGACGTGCTGTTTGAGCGCTTCATCTCGCAGGAACGGGGCGAGCCGCCGGATATCGACGTCGATTTCGAGCATGAACGGCGTGAGGAGGTGATCCAGTGGATCTATGAGACCTATGGTCGCCGGCACGCGGCGCTCACCGCCGTCGTCACCCGCTATCGCACCAAGGGCTCGATCCGCGATGTCGGCAAGGTCATGGGGCTGTCCGAAGACCTCATCATGGCGCTTTCCACCCTGGCGCGCAGCCATGGTGAGGAGGGCATCCACGAGGATGAGGCCGCCGGTCTCGGTATCAATCTGGCTGATCGTCGAATCCGCCTGACCCTGGAACTCGCCGGGCAGCTAAGGGGCTTTCCCCGGCATCTCAGCCAGCATCCCGGCGGCTTCGTCCTGACCCATGACCGGCTCGACGAACTGGTGCCGATCGAGCCTGCGGCGATGGTCGATCGCCAGGTGATCGAATGGGACAAGGACGATATCGATGTTCTGAAGTTCATGAAGGTCGATGTCCTTGGCCTCGGCATGCTCGGCTGCCTTCATCGCGCCCTCAACCTGCTGCGCGATCACAAGGGGATCGATCTCGATCTGGCGACGATCCCGGCTGAAGATCCGGCGACCTACGACATGATCTGCAAGGCCGATACCGTCGGTGTCTTCCAGATCGAAAGCCGGGCGCAGATGTCGATGCTGCCGCGCCTCAAGCCGCGCGAATTCTACGATCTCGTGATCGAGGTCGCGATCGTGCGGCCGGGGCCGATCCAGGGCGACATGGTCCATCCCTATCTGCGTCGGCGCGAAAATCCGGCGCTGGTCGATTATCCCGATGAACGCCTGCGCGAGGTGCTGGGCAAGACCCTCGGCGTGCCGCTGTTCCAGGAACAGGCGATGCGGGTTGCAATCGAGTGCGCCGGTTTCACCCCCGGGGAGGCCGATCAGCTGCGTCGTGCCATGGCGACCTTCAAGAATACCGGCACGATCTCGACCTTCCGCGCCAAGATGATCAACGGCATGGTGGCCCGCAACTACCCCGCCGACTTTGCCGAACGTGTCTTCAAACAGCTCGAAGGCTTCGGCAGTTATGGCTTTCCCGAATCCCACGCCGCCAGCTTTGCCCTGCTGGTCTATGCCTCGTGCTGGCTGAAGCGCCACCATCCGGAGGTGTTCTGCTGCGCCATCCTGAACGCCCAGCCGATGGGCTTCTACGCCCCGGCCCAACTCGTGCGTGACGCCCGCAACCACGGCGTTGTCATCCATCCGATCGACGTCAATCGCAGCCGCTGGGATTCGACCCTGGAGCCCTTGCCGCAGGGCGGGCTGGCGGTCAGGCTCGGCTTGCGGCTGGCCAAGGGGCTTGCCAACAAGGATGGCGCAGCCTTGGTCGCAGCGCGCGGGGCGCAAGACTACACTTCGATGGAGGCGTTGCGGGATCGCTCGGGGATCCCGGTCTCGGCCCTTGAGCGCCTTGCCGATGCCGATGCTTTCCTGCCGAGCCTGAGGCTTGATCGACGCCAGGCATTATGGGCGGTGCGCGGCCTGCGTGACGATGCGCTGCCGCTGTTTGCCGCCGCCGCCGCGCGCGAATTGGTCGAGCCCGAGGTCACGCTCGCGACGATGACTGCAGGCGGGCAGGTGATGGCGGATTACGCCCATACCGGGCTAACCCTGCGCCGACATCCCCTGACGTTCCTGCGCGAGGATCTGGCCGCACGCGGCATCGTGCCGACGGACACGCTGCGCCATGTCCGCGACGGCAAGCGCCTGACACTGGCCGGGCTGGTGCTGGTGCGGCAGCGGCCCGGATCGGCCAAGGGGGTGGTCTTCGTCACCATCGAGGATGAAAGCGGCCACGCCAATCTCGTCCTCTGGCCCGACCTGTTCGCGCGTCAGCGCCACATGGTCTTCGCCGCCCGGATGCTGTCCTGCCGTGGCCGGGTGCAGCGCGAAGGCGAGGTCATCCACGTCGTCGCGGAACATCTCGAAGACCTCACCCCCTGGCTCAGCCGCATCGGCCAGGCCGCACGACCACCAGACACGTGCGTCTTCAGGGCGCGGGATTTTCGGTAGCGGGCTCTTTCAATAAATTTGATTTATCGAGACTGTTAACCCGCCACTTCACCCGCCAGTTTCACGTCCCAGTAGAACGGGCGCATTTCGGCGAGTTTGTCGCCGTCGAATTTCCAGACCTCGAGCACGGGCATGGAGAATTCCTTGCCGGTGGTTTTACCCGTGGTCGTGAAATGCAGATGGGCGACCACGCGGTCGTCGGAGGCGGTGAAATCGACGATCTCGATGCCCCATTTGGCGAAGTATTTTTCCGAGAACTCGGAGATCAGACGCTTCACGCCCGCCGGTCCGGCGAAGCTGCCGCGATAGGGCAGGGGATCGGCTTCGATCAGGACAAAGCCGGGCGTGATCAACTCAGCCATGCGCGCCTCGTCAAGCGCAAGGATGGCACCGTACATCGTCTTGACCCGCTCGATCATCTCGGGATGGCTGAGTGCGGACATGGATTGTCTCCGGTTTCTTGATTTTGTTGAGAGAAAGCTGGACGCCGGTGATGACGCCCCGGTTCGGGTTACTCCGCGACCGCGGGGAGATAGATCTCGGCGCCCTGACGCAGGAATTCCTCCGACTTCTCCTCCATGCCCTCAAGTGCCAGTTGACGGACTTCCTGGGTGATCTTCATCGAGCAGAATTTCGGCCCGCACATCGAGCAGAAATGGGCGATCTTGGCACCCTCGGCGGGCAGGGTCTTGTCGTGATACTGCTCGGCCGTGGTCGGATCGAGCGACAGGTTGAACTGATCGCGCCAGCGGAATTCGAAGCGGGCACGCGACAGCGCATCGTCGCGCAGCTTCGAGGCCGGGTGACCCTTGGCGAGATCGGCGGCATGGGCTGCGATCTTGTAGGTGATGACGCCGACCTTGACGTCGTCGCGATCAGGCAGGCCCAGATGCTCCTTCGGCGTCACGTAGCACAGCATCGCCGTGCCGAACCAGCCGATCATCGCCGCGCCGATGCCGCTGGTGATGTGGTCATAGCCGGGCGCGATATCGGTCGTCAACGGCCCGAGCGTGTAGAACGGGGCTTCGCCGCAGACCTTCAACTGCTTGTCCATATTGGCCTTGATCTTGTGCATCGGCACATGGCCCGGGCCTTCGATCATCACCTGGACATCGTGCTTCCAGGCGATCTTGGTCAACTCGCCCAGGGTTTCCAGTTCAGCGAACTGCGCCGCGTCATTGGCGTCGGCGATCGAGCCGGGACGCAAGCCATCACCCAGCGAGAAGGCGACGTCATAGGATTTCAGCAACTCGCAGATTTCCTCGAAATGGGTATAGAGGAAATTCTCCTTGTGATGGGCGAGGCACCATTTGGCCATGATCGAGCCGCCGCGCGAGACAATGCCGGTGACGCGCTTGGCGGTCAGCGGAATATGGGCAAGCTGGACGCCGGCATGGATGGTGAAGTAATCAACGCCCTGCTCGCATTGCTCGACCAGGGTGTCGCGGAAGATCTCCCAGGTCAGGTCTTCGGCCTTGCCATCGACTTTTTCCAGCGCTTGGTAAATCGGCACGGTACCAATCGGCACCGGGCTGTTGCGGATGATCCATTCACGGGTTTCGTGGATGTTCTTGCCGGTGGAC
>CAIXXC010000437.1 GCA_903923205.1 uncultured Rhodospirillales bacterium
TCACTCGTGCTGCTGCTGGCAGCGCTTGGCGTCTTTATCGCTTCCAACCTCGCTCTCGGGGTGACGATCTCGACGCTCTCGACCAACCAGATGCAGGCAACCCAGTTCGCGCAGTTCCTCATCCTCCCGCAGATGCTGCTGTCCGGCTTCATGTTCCCATTCTATGGGATGCCGGCTTGGGCGCAGTGGCTGGGGCAAATCTTCCCCACCACGCATGCGATTCGAATTGTTCGCGGCATGCTGCTGAAAGGGGATGGTTTTATCGATATCCTGCCAGAATTGTGGCCTATGGGCCTGTTTGCGTTGATCATGATCGCGCTCGCGGTCAGAAGTTACCGCGAGACATTGGATTGACGCCGATGCGCGAGCCGACCGGAGATCTGCGACCTACCCCATGAAGATGCGAGAGCTTGAGCAGCGAACCGGTGTCAATCGCGAGACGATTCGCGTCTTTTTGCGCGAAGGACTGGTGCCGCAGCCGCGGCGGTCGAAGCCCAATGTCGCCGATTACGGCGAGGAACATGTGGCGGCGATACTGGCCGTGCGATCGCTGCAATATGAGCAGAATCTGTCTTTGCCGCAGATCAAGCGGGCGCTCAGCGGCGATTCTGGCGGCCTGACTGTTGAATCGAGCGCTTACCTCCACCTCGATCGCTTGCTGGCGACCCTGCTCGGCGTTGATAGCGGTACGGTGCCGCTCGACAAGGTCGCCTTCCGCAATCCGGTCGCCGCCGAGGACGCCATTATTCTTGAGCAAGTCGGGGCCGTTCAGGTCCGCCGCCGCCGTGGCGTTCCTCATGTCAGCCGGGTCGATGCCGAGATTATCGCGCTGTGGGCGGAGATGCGGGCGGCAGGCTTCACCGAAGCCCTGGGGTTCGGCCCTGCCGTGATCGGGACCCATGTCAAGCTCGCTCAGGAGATGGCGCGGTCCGAGATCGCCGAATTCCGGCGACATATTCCGCCTGACCAGAAAACCGAGAGTACGGCAAAGATGCTGCAGCAGGCACTCAATCACGTGACCCGAATCTTCAGCCTGCTGCGCATGAAAGCGGTTCTTGACGAGGTTTCAGATCTTAAACCGGCGTCGCGCAACGATCGGAGTGGCAGAGCCCAAGGCGCGAAAGGTTCCGGGGGAACGTGATCCGCGCAATCAATGCAGACCGGCGAATTAGTCTTGCTATCAATTAATTTGCGTATATCTTATACGCATTCCTGATCGGGAGGATCAGGGAGAGGTAACGAATTGCGCCTCGACAAACCCAATCACACGCTGCGTGCCCGTAATGGCCGCTTCGGAGAAGGATTGAATAATGACCGCACCCCGGATTCCGACCGAACTTGTCGCGCCGCTATTCTCACCAAAGACATTCGCCTCTCCAGCGCAGGTCGATGCGCTACTCAAAAAGTTGCGCGATGAGTATCCGCTTGCGATCGCCGAGGTGCCTGGCTACGACCCGCATTGGATTGTCACGAAGTGGGAAGACCTGCGGGAAATTACGCGGCAGGATGAAATCTTTCACAGCAACGACCATTCCAAATCGCTGGTGACCCAGATGGGGCAACAGATGATCGAGGCGTATAGCGGCGGCAAGCCCAATATCCTTGAGACCCTGGTCCATATGGACCCACCGGTGCACGCAGCCTATCGTGCTGTTGCCGCACCGCTGTTCATGCCGCAGGCGATTGCCAAGCGCGAAGAATTCGTGCGCGAGCTGGCGCAGAAATACGTCGACAAGATGATCGCCCATGGCCCGGCGCTCGATTTCGCCAAGGAGATCGCGTTCCTCTACCCGCTCGAAGTAGTTCTAAGCGTCGTTGGCGTGCCGGAAAAGGAACACGCCCATATCCTTGAATTGGCACAGTGGTTCTTCAATTATGCCGATCCCGATCTGATGCGGCCGGGCGCCAATCCGATGGATCCCGACGAGGTCATCAAGACCTGGACGATCGTCTGGGAAGAATTCCAGGAATACAGCCGTAAGCTTACCGGTGAGCGCAAGACATGCCCGCGGGATGACGTTCTGACCGTGCTGGCAAATGCCCAGGTCAATGGCTGCCCGATGTCGCATAGCGCAACCTCATCCTATCTGCTGATCCTGGGCACCGCCGGTCACGATACGACGGCGGCAACGACGGCTGTTGCGATGTGGGTGCTGGCGGAGCAGCCGGAGTTGCTCGCCCGCCTGAAGGCGAATCCGAAGGATATCCCGAAATTCATCGACGAAGCCGTGCGCTGGACCTGCCCGGTCAAGCACTTCATCCGCTCGGCGGCGCAGGATTATGAACTGAGTGGCCAGACGATCAAGAAGGGTGACCTGATTTATCTTTCTTACATGTCGGCCAATCGCGACGAGGCAGTATTCGAGGATCCCTTCACCTTCAACATCGACCGCGCGCCAAACCGCCATATCGGCTTCGGCTATGGCGGGCATATCTGTCTTGGTCAGCACCTGGCCCGGATGGAGCTGCGCGTGTTCTGGGAGACCCTGCTGCCGCGGCTTGAAAGTGTCTCACTTGACGGTGTGCCGCAGATGGCCGAGTCCGAGTTTGTCGGTGGGCCAAAGTCTGTGCCGATCCGCTTCAAGGCGGCATAAGGTCTCGATATCATTGCGAGGGGCATGCGCGATGTGGTTCCTCGCAAGGTTGAGGCGAAAGTCGATATAAAGCGACGCGTCTTGGCTTTGGCTAGCCGAAGCCGAGGCCAGGGTTGAGGGGAGAGATCGACCATGAGCAGCAATACCTACCGCAAATTCCAATGCGGCACCTGCGGCTATATTTATGATGAGGCGTTTGGCGATCCCGATGGTGGCCTCGCCCCGGGAACCTTGTTCGAGCAGATTCCTGACGACTGGATTTGCCCCGAATGCGGTTCCGCAAAGGCCGATTTCGTCCTTTACGAAGAATAGCCTCGCGCGGATACGACTAACCTTGCGGGGGTCGGCGTCTGAGCGTTCCGAGCACCGATCGGTGATGGTTGCGGGAATTCCCGTGACGGGCGTATGATCGCGTCCGGCGCCCGCGTGTCCGCTGTTGATCGATTTGAAGATCGCCGTTGGACTTTTCGACTATGGGAGGACGGCAATGGATCTCATCAAGACTTTGGCTACCTGGCCGACGTATCGCTTGGAACTGGCTATCCTGGCCTTGGGCGGCGGTTTCTGCCTCGGCGTGATAGAGATGATCAGGGCGTTGACCCACGGGGCCTAGCCGCCAATCAGCGGCGGCCTGGGCTTGGGTCTGGTTGTCGCGCTGATCTGACGCGGTCCAATGTCAACAGCTTGTTAGCAACCTCGGGCTAGAGAGGGCGCGTGTTAGCCGACGCGCCATGACCGAGTGATTGATATGAGCATCTTTAGAGACCGCCCTTCTGCCGGTGGCATCCTTGCTATCGTGTTATTTTTAGGAGCAATCGTGGTTCTCAGCAGTATTGCTGGACTGGTCGCGTGGCTCATCGCGCACTAAGCGTGGCGCGCGTTGGCGACCTTCGGTTTAGTCAGAATTAGGTTAGCCACGAGATGTTGGGCGATAGAGCCTAACGATGCCGTATTTATCCGCCCAATTCTAAAACCAAAAGTGGCACGACTGTCCCAACGGCCGGGTATGCGACCCATAAGCAATGCCCGGTGTCAGCCTGGCCTGTGGAGTGGCCAGCTTTGTCTCGCGTCTATTATCCGGCCCTGAAGTGCTCCATTGAATTATCGAGTTCGGGGGCGCTCCGGGTCTTTGACACCATCCCATATGGAGATCTGTGCATCCGAAAATCGGCGATGGATATTCGTCTTGAAAACGGTACTTGACCATCCGCGTGCTACATTATTAAATAATAATTAATCACCCTAAAGATGGTATGCGTGGGCGTGCCAACTTCTGAAGGGGGCGACCGGAATCGATGGCTTTTGATCACCCTCGTAACCTTTTAGGAGACCACGCATGTTCAGGAATCTGTTGAAGTACAGCCTCTTTGCTGGGACCTTTTTGGCTACCGCGGCCTCCCACCAAGCGATGGCTGCAACCGATTATCTCAGTGGGGTAATTTTCTGGCAGGCCGATGCGCCTACCACCGCGTTTAGCGGAGCGGGCAAGGAGGCGGCTTTTTCCTTCGACATCAGCAGCCCGACTAATAATCCCGCTACCGTCACAAATTTTAGCTATTCACTTAATAACGTCCCGGTAATTGCTCCGATCACAAATGTGCAGTTTTATTCGACCGCAGATGAAGGTTTGTTCGACCTGCATTTCGGCGATATTACTGTTCACGCTTTCGGCGCAGATATCGGCAGCACTGGGGTAATCGGCCCAGGTGGGTTCTTCCCAGCGACGTTTGCTGTGAATAGTCCCAATGTGACCGGAGTGGGCGGAGTGTCTGTATCGGTTTCCGCAGTCCCTCTCCCGGCCTCCCTCCCAATGTTCTCTGCGGCCCTGCTTGGGCTTGTCGGCGTTGGCGTGAAGGCTCGTCGTAAGATCCTCGCCTAGCCGTACCCCCGCCCCAGTAATGGGGCAACGATAAGGGCTACCTCGGGAAACCGGGGTGGCCCTTTTGATTGGGCGGGTCCTGTTCGGGGAGGCGAGGATTCTCACGTGCCCAAAATCTAATTCTCAGGCGATGGTGCCGGATGCAGGATTTGAACCCGCGACCTTCGGTTTACAAAACCTTGAACAGGTCATTTCACGGCTTTTCACCGTAGTTTAAGGACGCCGAAAAACCTATTCAGAATCAATCGGCTGTGTGAAAATATCGTCTCAGGATATTTCACCGCATTTCACCGCTAGCCGCGCAAAAGCGTTGCCCCAGCGTTGCCCAGCCCGACCTTCGGATAGGTGTTACTATGCTCCAGAAGAAAGCTTTGACCGACCGCGGACTGAAGGCACTGAAGCCGGCGGAGAAGGGCAAGCGCTACGTCGTTTGGGACTCGGTCGTCCCTTCGTTCGGCGTTCGCGTCACCGACACCGGGCAGGCAACCTTCATCGTCATGCGCCGATGCGACGGGGAGCTGCTTCGTCGCACCGTCGGTGACTATCCTGGGCTATCGCTCGAGGACGCTCGCGAGAAGGCCCGCGACGACATCGAGGACATGTCGAAGGGGATCGACCCCAAGGCCCGGAAGGTCGAAGAGCGAAAGAAGCGCGAGCAGGCGGCGCGGGACAACTTCGCGCTGGTGGCCGAGGCATTCATAGGGCGGCACGTGTCGACGCTTCGGCAGAGCCGAGAGGTCGAAGCGCTCGTCCGATCTCGGCTGATTGCCGCCTGGGGGCGCAAACCCGTCACCGCGATCACCAGGAGCGACGTGATCAACCTGCTCGACGCCATCGTCGACGGCGGCTCGAAGTATGCGGCGCACAAGGTGCTAGCTGTCTGCTCGAAGTTGTTCAATTGGGCGCTGGCCCGGGACATCTACGGCCTGACGGCGTCACCGTGCCACGGCATCCGAGCTGCGGACGTGATCGGCCGCAAGGTGCATCGGCAACGCGTCCTCAACGACGACGAGATCAGAGTATTCTGGAAGGGGACTGAGACGCTCGGCACATTCGGGCCCCTGTTTCGGATGCTCCTGCTCACGGGACAGCGCCGCGACGAGGTCGGAGAAATGACGTGGTCGGAGGTCGACCTGGTCAAGAAGCTGTGGACGATCCCGCCAGAACGCATGAAGACCGATGCTGCGCATGTGGTGCCGCTCTCGGATCAGGCCGTCGACCTTCTGAAGGCAATCCCCCAGATGACAGGCCTGAGCCGCAAGGGCGATTTCGTATTTACGACCACCGCCGGCGAGCGCGCTGTAAGCGGGTATTCGAAGCTGAAGTCCCGTCTCGACGCGCTGATGCTGAAGCAGTTCCAGGCCGAAGCCGAGGGCCGCGGCGATGATCCGAAAAAGGTGACGTTGACCGGCTGGCGATTGCACGACCTTCGGAGAACGGCGCGGACCCACTTCTCGGCTATCCCGGCGGCCGATATGGTGCGCGAGCTCGCGATCAGCCACACCCGGCCGGGGCTCCATAAGATCTACGATCAGCATCTCTATATCGACGAGAAACGGGCGCTATTCGACGCCTGGGGGCGCCGATTGATGGGGATCGTCAATCGACCGGACGCCGAGAACGTCGTCGCGCTGGTCCGAGCGGGCTAGGCCGATGCCTGAGATGACTTTCCTGAATCACCCGACCATCGCGGTCGATCCGGCGGCGGCGGTGTTCATATGGATGCTCGTTCCAAACGACGAGGAGTTTCTCGACCACAAATTCAGACAGGCCAGCGGGCCGATCGCAGCGAGGGCGGCGCGGCAAGCGCTGCTGACGATCACCCCGGAGATCCTCGATTACACTGGGGGCGTTTCGGATCATGTTGATCTCCTGGGTGGGAAATGGGGCGGCTACACGCTACGCAGTGCGGCTGCCCACGGCCGAGATGCCGGCATCTATCTGCTCGAAATTCTGAATCGCGCGTTCGAGCCAACCCTTCCGATCGCCGTACGCCGAGAGCTGGGCCAGCCCAAGGAGGTGAGGCGAGCGCTCCACAGGAGTGATCAATCAGCGACGACATTCGAGACTCGCACGTGGCCTCGCTACCGATCCGTCTCCCCGCTTTGGGCTGCTAGAATTGTCCTCGAGCGGGAATATCCGCGAGGGCACCAGGGGGAGGCTCTTCCTTGGCCGACGCCTACGACCGAGCTTTCCGACCTCTTCGATCTGGCCGAGCAGTTCGAAAGGGATGCGCAGAGCTGGGCCCCGTTAAGGAAGGATTCCCCCATCCTTCGGCCTGGCGAGGCTTGGTATGCGCCGCCGAGCTTTCCCCGAAATCCAAAGTCCAAAAGTTATAAATATCCGGGCGTTATCCCACTTCAAACCTGACAAAAATCTATCCGGTTATCGTGCTTTTCTGAACTTCCGCAATCTCCTGATGCGCCCTGAACGGGCGAGAAAAAGGAGATGCGATATGGCGGTATTTATCGGAAAAGAAGAGGTTCGCGGCCGCAGTAACCTTTCGGATACGACGATTTGGCGGAGGGAAAGAGAGGGCACTTTCCCGCGTCGCGTTAAGATTTCGCTCAATCGCGTCGCGTGGCCCCTCGCGGAATTCGAGAAGTGGGCGGCCGATCCGGAGCATTATCGAGCCGAGGCGATCCTTGAAGGGCAGGCCGCGTAGTGGGCCAGGGCCCGGGGCGGAAGGGACCGCCGGAAATGGAAGAAGCGCCCGGCCAGGGGCGCCCCTCCAATCAAATCTACCACCGCAACACCGCGAACAATATCCGCAGCAAGCCTCGCAATCAAGTCATTGCCGAGCATGTGTATCGCCTCGGCGCGCGCGCCCTGCATGAGCTGCTGATCGAGTTGGCGACCGCCCTCGGGCCGGAAGTCATCGAGATCGCGGAAGGTTACACGCGGATCGACCCGGGCCTGCTTCGCGCCCTCGGCGGTCATCGGTTTCCCGACCGCTTCGCCTCGATTGAGGGAGGCCGCAATGTCGCGTGAGCGCCTTCCATCACGTCGCCGTCAAGTGACCGACGTTCTCCGCTATCCTTCGGCCAACGGTCGCCGGATCCACCTGTCCGCTGGCTTCTCGCCGGATGGACGCCTGCTCGAGTGCTTCGCCCGCGGCGGCTCGATCGTCGGTCAGGATCTCGACTTCCTGCTCGATGACATCGCCGTCATTGTCTCCCGCTGCCTACAGCATGGCGACCGCCTCAGCCACATCGCCGCCGGCCTCGGCCGGACCCGGGAGGGTAAGCCGACGTCCATCGTCGCGGCGATCGTCGACAAGCTGCGCGAGATCGAGGAGGGCGACCAATGACCGCCCGCGACATCGTGACCGCCCTCCAGGGCCGCTGGCACGGCAGCTACGGCATGTGCCTTTGTCCCGCCCATGACGATGGCAAGAATCCTTCCCTGAGCATCAAGGACGGCGAAAAAGGCGTCGTCGTGAAATGCCACGCGGGCTGCGATCAGCGGGCCGTGATCGACGCCTTGCGCGATCGTCACCTCTGGGCCGGCAAGGAGGAGCGCGAACCGCGCCAGGCGCCGGCACCAAAGCGCCGCAAACCCGAGCCGGACCTGAGCGCCGCCGCGCGTGATATCTGGGCAAGGGCGCGGCCGATCGAGAAGACGATCGCGGCCGACTATCTCCGCAACAGGGCGATCTCGATCGAGCTGCCGTGCTCGCTACGCTACGGGATCATCAAATACGCGCCGTCTGGCCTCATGCTGCCGGCGATGATCGCCGCGGTGCAGAGCGGCGACCGCAAGATCGTCGCGATCCATCGTACCTATCTGACCATGACCGGAAGCGCCAAGGCGCAGGTATCCAGCCCGAAGATGGCGCTTGGCCCGCTCGGTGACGGTGCGGTTCGCCTGGCTGCGGCAGGGGACGTCCTCGGGATTGCTGAGGGGATCGAGACCGGTCTCAGCGCCATGGAGCTGTTTGGGGTGCCAGTGTGGTGTGCCCTCGGTTCGCGCCTGGATCAGCTCGCCCTCCCCGACGCGGCGCACCGCATCATAATCTTCGCGGATGCCGGCGACGCTGGAGCCGCTGCAGCTGCAAGAGCCGAAAAACGGCTGGAGCGCTCGGGGCGCACGATCGAGATCAGGGCGCCGGAGCGCGGTGACTGGAACGACGTACTCCAAAATCAGCGGGGTGCAGCATGATCGTCGCGATCGATCCCGGCTTGGCTGGCGGCATCGCCTTTCATGATCCGGCCGCGAAGACATTCGCGATTTTCGCGATGCCGACGCATCACCTGACCCGAGGAGGCAAGAAGAAGAGCGAAATCGACGCGACCGAGCTTGCGCGCCTGGTCGACGCTCACGGGCCCATCGCGCGCGCCGTCGTCGAGGGAGTTGGCGCCATGCCCGGGCAGGGGGTGACGTCGTCATTCGCCTTCGGCAAGGGCTTCGGCATCGTCCTCGGCATCCTGGCCGCGAACTTCATTCCCCTGGAACTCGTCGCGCCGGCGACCTGGAAGCGGGCGACGGGTATTCCGAGCGGGTCCGGTAAGGACGCCAGCCGCGCGCGAGCTTCAGCGCTCTTGCCGCACCTGGCCGGGCACTGGTCACGTGCGATGGATGATGGGAAGGCGGAGGCTGCGCTGATTGCCTTGTGGGCCGCGCGGCAGATCGGGGGTGCGGTATGAGCACGGTCAAGCGCCTCCAGCAGGCCGAGGAGGCTCGTCCGCTAAAGCTGACGGCTACGCCGTTCGCGTGGAAGGAGCCCGCGCTGCTGCCGCGTCGCCAGTGGGTCTATGGCACACACCTGATCCGCGGCTACGTCTCTGTCACCGTCGCGCCAAGCGGCGTGGGGAAGTCGTCGCTGCTGATCGGCGACGCGCTGGCACTTGCGACCGGCTCCAATATCGTCGGGACGAACGTAGTCGACGGACCGAAGATCGTCTGGTTGTGGAACCTTGAGGACCCGCGCGACGAGCTCGACCTCCGAATCACAGCCTCGATTCAATACCATCGGCTTTTGCCCGAAGACGTCGAGGGGCGTCTGTTTCGCGATAGCGGGCGCGACCAGGCGCTCTGTACCGCAAAGCAGGACGAGGCCGGTTGCAGGATCATCATCCCAGTAGTCGAGGCGCTTGTCGCCGAACTGATTGATCGGAAAATAGACGTCCTGGTGGTCGACCCCTTCGTGAGCAGTCACGGCGTTCCCGAGAACGACAACGGCGCCATCGACATGGTGGTGAAGGAATGGGGACGCATCGCCGGCAGGGCGAACTGTGCCATTGAGCTGGTGCACCATCTCCGCAAACTCGGGAATACCGAAGCGACCGTGGAATCGTCGCGCGGGGCGATCTCGCTCGTGGGTGCCGCTCGCAGTGTCAGGGTGCTGACACGGATGACAGAGGACGACGCGAAGAAGGCCGGGCTCAAGGATCACCGCTCACACTTCAAGATCGGCGACACCAAGAACAATCTCGCGCCGCCGTCATCGAAGGCCGAGTGGTTCGAGCTTCACTCCGAGCACCTGGCGAACGGCGAAAGCGTCGGCGTCGTCGCTCCATGGCAATGGCCCGATGCTTTCGATGGCGTCACGATCTCCGACCTTCGCGCCGTCCAGGACGCCATAGACGGCAGGAACTATCGGGTGAATGTCCAAGCGACGGAATGGGTCGGGAAGAAGGTCGCCGAGGTGCTCGGGCTCGATCTCTCCAACGACGCCGCAAAGGAGCGGGTCAAGGGCATGCTTAAGACGTGGATCAAGAGCGGGGCGCTGATCGAAGTCGAGTGGTTCGACGAAAACCGGATAAAGCGGCCAGTCGTGGCGGTGGGAACTTGGGCGCCGGTCCGAACTAGTGACGCCGA